>NZ_CP024190.1:2151103-2458403 GCF_003391395.1 Mycobacterium marinum | reverse complement strand
CGGGCTATCGGGGGCAACCACGTCATCGTTGGCCCCCAGCAGTGCGTTCATCAGCGGCAGCCGGTCCCGGGACCGAAGTGGCAGGTCGTGCCGGATGATTGCGGCCTGTATCTCGCCGTTGAGTGCGACCGCGGTGATCGCGTCCTCGACACTCGGGGCGAGCAGGACTTCGAACTGGACGTCGTCAGACGGATTGTGCAATGCCCGAAGGTGCTCGGCCAACGAGTCGGGCGCCGATGTGGGCGCATCATCGGCGACCAGCACGGTGTAGAACTGCTGCTGCTTGGCCTGGGCCACCAGTTCCTGCTCGGCCAGCGGCGCCGAAGTATCGAAAAGTGCTGTGCGGTCACCATATTCACCCAGCAGACGGACCGCCAGGGAGACCTCTTCTTTGAGCCGCACCGTGGACTTGCTTTCCAGGTGTGCGCGAAAATTTGCCAGGTTCTGCGCGCCCGGATAAAGCCAATACCGTTCGTAGGCGCCGATGCGGTCCATCAGCCGCCGCACTTTCGCCATGTCGTGGGTGATGTCCATCCCGGCCAGGTCGACCTCGGCGAGGTGACAGCACGCGTCGTCGAGCAGGTTCCACGTATCAACACGTGCGTATGACGGGTTGGCTACCGCGGCCAGCGCGGAGACACGAAGTCGTCGCGGGCGGGTGCTGTATCGCTTCATGTCGTCACCTGTTCTAGTGGTGCGGGACGCGCCGGCGGGCGGCTTAGGTATCGCCCGCGGCGTACCTTTCATACCCGAAAACTCACCCTTGCAGGTTATCGAGTCATGGGGCCGGATCTAGCCCCAATCCGACACCGAATGTTCGCCCCGACCGCGACGCTTGCGGGTGCGATCCGGTCGGTCAGGCTTCGAACTCGTCGTCGCTGTCGACGACCCGCCGGTTTCCCCGGCCGCTGTCCACCCAGCGCAGCACCGGAAGCTGCGGGAACTGGGGAAGCTCCCAGCGGCGCGCGGGCAAGTCCGTGACATCGCCCAGCGAGCGCACCACCGCCTGGGTCAGACCCATGATGGCGGCCATCACGGGAAGCAACGGCTGTAGCGGCCTGGCCGCGGTACGAACCGTGCTGATCCGGCGGGCCAGGATCAGCCGCTCGACCGAGTGGTACAGCCAGGCACCCACACCCAGGGCGTAGATCGACAGTGCGGAGGCGACGATGGCCCACCCGTAGGCGGCGCATATGACCGCGCCGAGGATCACCGCCGCTGCCATCCAGGCCGCGACCACGACACGCAACTCGAGCCTGCTCATCAACACGATCCCTGGTTTTCCGGCAGACGCGCCGATTCATCCGGGACCGCCTGCCGGACCGCCGCGGCGGCCGCCCGAATCTGCGGCGTCACCAGCATGACCTGTCCCAGCACACCGTTGACGAAGCTCGGCGAGTCGTCGGTGGACAATTCCTTGGCCAGCTCGACTGCTTCATCGACGGCGACCGGTTCGGGCACGTCGTCGGCATACAACAGTTCCCACACCGCGACTCGCAGGATGGCACGATCCACGGCCGGCAACCGGTCCAGCGTCCAGCCCTGCAGATGCGACGTGATCAGGTCGTCGATGTGAGCGGCGTGCTCGTCAATCCCGCGCGCCACCGCCGCCGTGTACGGGTGCAGCGGCGCCACGTCCGGCTTCGTCTCGGCCAGCTCGGTGCGCAGGTCCGCGATCTCGCCCGGGCCCAGGCCGCGCGCCTCAGCCTCGAACATCAGGTCCACCGCACGCTTGCGGGCCTGGTGACGTCCTTTAACCGGTTTGCCCGGCCTTCCCTCAGGCATACTCAGGCGTTGACCCTGCCCAGGTAGCTGCCGTCACGCGAATCCACCTTCAGCTTGTCCCCGGTGTTGATGAACAGCGGCACGTTGATCTGGGCGCCCGTCTCCAGGGTGGCCGGCTTGGTGCCGGCGCTGGAGCGGTCGCCCTGCAAACCCGGCTCGGTATGGGTGACCACGATCTCGACGGTCACCGGCAGCTCGATGTACAACGGCGCTCCGTCGTGAAACGCCACCTGCACCGGCATGCCCTCCAGCAGGAATCGGGCGGCATCTCCCACCAGCGACTCCGGCAATGGGTGCTGCTCGTAGTCCTGGCTGTCCATGAACACGAAGTCGGAGCCATCGCGGTAGAGGTAGGTGGTGTCACGCCGGTCGACGGTGGCGGTCTCCACCTTCACGCCGGCGTTGTAGGTCTTGTCGACGACCTTGCCCGAGAGCACGTTCTTGAGCTTGGTGCGCACGAATGCCGGACCCTTACCGGGCTTAACGTGCTGGAATTCCACGATGGACCACAGCTGTCCATCGATCTGCAGAACAAGTCCGTTCTTGAAGTCAGCAGTGCTCGCCACGATAGGTAAATCTCCTACAAGATGGTCAGTTCCTTCGGGAACCGGGTCAACAATTCCGGGGTCTGCGCGGCGCTTCTCGGTGTCTTCGGGCCCCCATTGGGCACTACCAACGTGTCCTCGATGCGGACACCGCCGCGGCCGGGCAAATAAACGCCGGGCTCCACGGTAACCACGGAGCCCGCCAGTAGTGTACCGACGGATGTGGCTCCGATGCCCGGTGCTTCGTGTATCTGCAGGCCAACACCGTGTCCCAGGCCGTGACCGAAGTTATCTCCATGCCCCGCGTCGACGATCATTTGTCGCGCGGCACCGTCCACGCCGCGCAACTCGGCGCCCGCAGACAATGCCTCTCGACCGGCCTTTTGCGCCGCTGCGACCAGCTCGTAGATCTCCAACTGCCAGTCGGCCGCCTTGTCCAGCACGAAGGTGCGGGTCATGTCCGAGTGATAGCCGGCAACCAGCGCACCGAAGTCGATCTTGACGAAATCGCCCTTGGCCAGCACCGCGTCGGTAGGCCGGTGGTGTGGGATGGCCGAGTTCGGCCCGGCAGCCACGATCGTCTCGAACGACACGGCGTCGGCACCATGGTCGAGCATCAGGCCCTCGAGATCGCGGGCCACCTCGCGCTCGGTACGGCCCGGCCGCAGCCCGCCACGCTTGATCAAGTCCGACAGCGCGGCGTCCGCCGCCTCGCACGCCAGCCGCAATAACGCAAGCTCACCGGCATCTTTGATCTCGCGCAGTGCCTCCACGGTGCCGGAGGCGCGGACCAACTCGGTGTTGGTGTCCGCCAGCGCACCCGTGAGCGCATCAAAGCCGTCCACCGTGACCACATGGCTTTCGAAGCCCAACCGGCCGACACCATCATCGGCAGCCCGACAGCTCAGGTGTCGCCCGATGGCGCGTTCGATGGTCACCTCGAGGTCCGGCGCCTGATGGGCGGCCTGCGTGCGGTATCGACCGTCGGTGGCCAGCACGGCTTCGCGCTCGTCGGCGAATACCAGCAACGCACCGTTGGATCCGCTGAACCCGGAGAGATATCGCACATTGATCAAATCGGTGACCAGCATCGCGTCCAGTCCGGCGGCACTGATTTTAGATTTGAGGTTGTGTCGACGCTGGGAATGTGTCACGACCCTTGACGGTACTCGCTACGCTGACCATTCATGACTAACTGGATGCTGCGTGGACTAGCGTTCGCCGCCGCGATGGTCGTTCTCCGCCTCTTCCAGGGGGCCTTGATCAACGCATGGCAGACGCAAGCCGGACTGATAAGCCTGGTTTTGCTGCTGCTGTACGTCATCGCCGTCGTTGTGTGGGGCACACTCGACGGCCGTGCCGACGCCAAGGCGAATCCGGACCCCGATCGCCGCGCAGATCTGGCCATGACCTGGCTGGTTGCCGGCCTAGTGGCCGGTGTCCTCAGCGGCGCGGTCGCCTGGATCATCTCGTTGTTCTACAAGGGCGTCTATGTCGGCGGGCTGATCAACGAGGTTACGACGTTTGCCGCTTTCACCGCATTGATCATCTTCCTGCCGGGAATCTCCGGCGTGGCCGTGGGCAGGTGGCGCGTGGACCGGAAGTTCGAGAAGACACCGGAGAAACACCACGGCCTCGGTGTCAAGCACGACCGCGCCGACACCGACGTGTTCGCCGCGGTGCGCGCCGACGACAGTCCTACCGGGGAGATGCCGGTGGCTTCCAACCAGGCGCAGGCAACGGCTCCCACCGCGGTTGCCACCGTCGAACGCGATGCCCCGACCGAGGTGATCGCCACCACCGAGCAAGAGTCACCGACCGAGGTGATCCGCACGGCCGAGCCGGAGGCAAAAACCGAGACGATCGCCACCACCGAAAGTGAGGCGAGCACCGAGGTGATCCAGCTCGACGAGGACGAGACCAAGACGGACGAAGTGCCGAAAAAGAAGAAGGACTAGTCGCTGGCTTCGGCTTCTTCGGGGGTTAGGAGGAGCTGGCCAGGTACCGCAGGGCCAGCAGGTAACCCTGGATGCCCAGCCCGACGATCACCCCGGTTGCGACCGGGCTCAGGTAGGAGTGGCGTCGGAACTCCTCGCGGGCATGGACATTTGAGATGTGCACCTCGATCAGCGGCGCGCTCAATTCCGCACAGGCGTCGCGCAGCGCCACCGAGGTGTGCGTCAACCCGCCGGCATTGAGGATCACGGGCTGGCCGGCGTCGGCGGCCCGATGAATCCAGTCCAGCAGTTCCGCTTCACTATCACTTTGCCGAACAACCGCCTGCAGTCCCAGCCCGGCGGCCTCCCGCTCGATCAGGGCGGCGAGTTCGGCGTGCGTGGTGCTGCCGTAGACGTCGGGCTCACGCCGGCCCAGCCGGCCCAGGTTGGGACCATTGAGAACGTTGACGACGGTCATCCGCTCACTCATGGGGCACAGATTCCCGCGTAGGCGGTCACCAACAACCCCGGATCCGGACCCACCATCCGTCCCGGCTTGGCCAGCCCGTCGAGCACCACGAACCGCAGCACTCCGGCCCGGGTCTTCTTGTCGCCGGTCATGAATTCCAGCAACTGCGGCAGCGCATCGGCGTCGTAGCTGACCGGCAGACCCAGCGCCGACAGGATGGTGCGATGACGCAGCGCCGTGGCGTCGTCGAGGCGCCCGGAAAGCCGGGCGAGTTCGGCCGCGAAGACCAGACCCACCGACACCGCGGCACCGTGTCGCCACTGATAACGCTCCCGGCGCTCGATCGCATGAGCCAAAGTGTGTCCGTAGTTGAGGATTTCGCGCAGCTCGGATTCTTTCTCGTCGGCCGCGACAACTTCCGCCTTGACCGCAATCGAACGCCGGATCAATTCCGGCATCACATCGCCGGACGGATCCAATGCGGCCTGCGGATCGGCTTCGATGAGGTCCAGGATCACCGGATCGGCGATGAAGCCCGCCTTGACCACTTCGGCCATCCCACAGACGATTTCGTTCTGCGGCAAGGTCTGCAGCGTGGCCAGGTCGGCGAGCACCGCGAGCGGCTGGTGGAAGGCTCCGACCAGGTTCTTGCCGGCGTCGGTGTTGATACCGGTCTTGCCTCCGACGGCCGCATCGACCATGCCCAGCAACGTGGTTGGCACGTGCACGATCGAGACACCACGCAGCCAGGTGGCGGCCGCGAACCCGGCGACGTCGGTGGCCGCGCCGCCACCCAGGCTCACCAGAGCGTCCTTTCGCCCGATCCCGATGCGCCCCAGCACTTCCCAGATGAATCCCACAACCGGCAGCTCCTTACCGGCCTCGGCGTCGGGGATCTCGATGCGGTGCGCGTCGACGCCCTTGTCGGCAAGGTGGTTACGGATGGCCTCGGCGGTCTCGGTCAGCACCGGCTGATGCAGGATGGCGACCTTGTGCCGGCCGGCGAGCAGTTCCTCCAGCTCGGTCAGCAACCCGGTACCGATCACCACCGGGTACGGCGGGTCGACGGCCACCTGCACGGTGACCGGTTCTTTTTTGTCGCTCATGTGGCGGCCCCGCTGGCGGTGGAGGAGGGACTCGTGTTCGGTGTGGGGTCGTCCAGGCGCGACATGATGTAGCGCACCACCGCACCGGGATTGCGGCGATTGGTGTCGACACGAATGGCCGACACCCGCCGATACAACGGAATCCGCTGGGACATCAGCGCGCGGAACTTCTCCGCCCGATCGGGCCCGGCCAACAGCGGCCGTACGTTGCTGCCGCCGGTGCGGCGCACCCCTTCGGCGGCACTGATCTCCAGGTAGACGACGGTGTGACCGTCCAGCGCCGAGCGAACCCCGGGGCTGGTGACCGCGCCGCCGCCCAGCGACAGCACTCCGTCATGATCGGCTAAAGCCGCGCGCACCACTTCCTCCTCGATACGTCGGAACTCCTCTTCCCCGTCGGTGGCGAAGATCTCGGCAATGCTGCGCCCGGCCTGCTGCTCAATCGCCGCATCGGTGTCGAGCAGACTCACTCCAAGCGCCTTGGCCAGCCGACGCCCGATGGTCGACTTGCCGGAACCCGGCAATCCCACCAATACCGCTTTGGGTGCCATCGTGGCGCCTAACCCCGGATGGCCCGGGCCCGGGCGGCCGGTGCTTCCCGGTCAGCAACGCTGCGCTGATACGCCTCGATGTTGCGGCGGGTCTCGGCCAGCGAATCGCCACCGAATTTCTCCAGCGTCACTCTGGCCAGCACCAGCGCCACCATGGTCTCGACCACCACTGCCGCGGCCGGCACGGCGCACACGTCGGAACGCTGATGGATGGCGACGGCTTCATCGCCGGTGGCTAGGTCAACGGTGGCCAGCGCCTTGGGGACGGTGGAGATGGGCTTCATCGCCGCACGCACCCGCAGCGGCTGGCCATTGGTCATCCCGCCTTCCAGACCCCCGGCCCGGTTGGTGGAGCGCACCACACCGTCGGTGCCGGGGTACATCTCGTCGTGGGCGCGACTACCGCGACGACGCGCGGTCTCGAACCCGTCACCGATCTCCACGCCCTTGATGGCCTGGATGCCCATCACCGCCGCGGCGAGCTGGCTGTCCAGCCGGTTCTCACCGCTGGTGAACGACCCCAGCCCCACCGGCAGCCCCAGCGCTACCACCTCGACGACGCCGCCGAGGGTGTCGCCGTCCTTCTTGGCCGCCTCGATCTCGGCGATCATGGATTTTTCGGCTTGCCCGTCGAACGCACGCACCGGGCTGGCGTCGATGGCGGGTAGGTCCTCGGGCTGCGGCGGCGGGCCGTCGTAGGGCGCCGACGCGCCGATCGAGACGACGTGCGACAGCACTTCCACGCCCAGGGCCTGACGCAGGAAGGCCCGCGCTACGGTGCCCGCGGCGACTCGGGCGGCGGTCTCGCGGGCACTAGCCCGTTCCAGCACCGGCCGGGCGTCATCGAAGCCGTACTTGAGCATGCCCGCATAGTCGGCATGACCCGGCCGCGGCCGGGTCAGCGGCGCGTTGCGGGCGGAATTCTCCAGCTCGGCCGCGGCGGCCGGGTCCAGCGGGTCGGCCGCCATCACGGCTTCCCACTTCGGCCATTCGGTGTTACCGATCTCGATCGCGATCGGGCCGCCCAGCGTGCTGCCGTGGCGTATTCCGGAGAGCACGGTCACCGCGTCACGCTCGAACGCCATCCGGGCGCCACGTCCGTAGCCGAGCCGGCGGCGGGCCAACTGATCGGCGATCTCCGTCGAGGTGACCTCTACCCCGGCAACCATTCCATCGACCAGGGCCACCAATGCACGGCCATGGGATTCCCCCGCAGTTATCCAGCGCAACACCTGAACATCTTCCCACGATGGCGGTGCACGCCCGGCCATGGCTCGGCTGCCGGCCGCCCGAACCGGCCGGGCCCAACTTACCCGAGCAGCGCCAGCCCGGCGGCCACGGCGGTCGCCAGGCACATCGACGGACCGTGCGGCACGGCCAGGGCACCGGTGCGCAGCCGTGCGCCGACCGCCCACAGCGCAGTCATCAGCGGGGCCGCCAACGCCGCCAGGAACCACACCTCGACCCCGAGCGAGCCGGCCAGAGCACCCAGACCGATCGCCAGTTTCACGTCGCCGGCACCCAGCGCGGCTGGAGCCAGCAGATGCACCAGCAGGTAGACACTTGTCAGCGCGGCCGACCCGGCCAGTGCCGCCGTCCCCCGCCCGGCCACCAGGGCACCGAGCAGCATCGCGCCCGCGCCGGGCAGCGTGAAAAGGTTGGGCAGCCGCCGATGTCGAATGTCGGTGTAGCTCAACACCAGCAGCCAGGCCACCACGACGGCCACTACCGGGCTTCGGATCACCAGCCACATTCCCAGGCAGGCTAATCCAGCGCCTCCAATGCGCAAGTCATCGCCGCACGGGGGGCGGGTAACCCGGTGAATTGCTCCACCTGGGCGAATGCCTGATGCAAAAGCATGTGCAGGCCACTGATCACCCGGCCACCCGCGGCGGCCACGGCGGCTGCCAGCGGTGTCGGCCACGGGTTGTAGATCGCATCCAGCACCACCGGGACCGTGGCGAAGGTGGCCGCGTAACGTGACGCCACCTCGGCCGGAATGGTGCTGACCAGCGCCGCCGCGGATGCGGCCCGCTCGCCCAGCTCGGGGTCATCCAGTCCGCAGAACCGGCTGGCCACCCCGAGCCGGGCGCCCAGGTCGACCAATCGGGCGGCTTTGTCCGCGTTGCGCGCCGCGATCGTGATCTCTGTGACGCCGAGTTCGGCCAGCCCCACCACGGCTGCCGGTGCGGTGCCGCCCGAACCGCAGACAATGGCCGGTCCGGATGCCTGCCCCAGCGCCCCCGCGACACCGTCGATGTCGGTGTTGTCTGCCCGCCACCCGCGTGGGGTGCGGACCAGGGTGTTGGCCGATCCAACCAGCTCGGCGCGGGCGGTGTGCTCGTCGGCAAACTGCAACGCGGCGAACTTGCCCGGCATGGTCACCGATACGCCGACCCACTCCGGCCCGAAACCACCCACCACCGCGGGCAATTGCGCGGCGTCGCACTCGATCCGCTGGTATGTCCAGTCGGTCAGGCCCAGCGCCCGGTAGGCGGCCAGATGCAGCTGCGGGGACCGCGAATGAGCGATCGGCGAACCGAGGACGGCCGCTTTCCTACCGCGCGGTGGTTGATTGTGCTCCTGGCCGCTGCTCATCGCGCGCTATCGAGGACACCGTTACGTTTGGCCAGCTCGATATTCGCCAGGTGTTGCTGGTAGTCCCTGGTGAACAGCGTCGTGCCTTGGCTATCGATGGTGACGAAGTACAACCAGTCCCCGGGTTGCGGATGTTCGGCCGCGTGCAGCGCTTCGACCCCGGGCGAGCAGATCGCGGTGGCCGGCAACCCTTCGGACATGTAGGTGTTCCACGGAGTCCGCATCGCGCGGTCGGCGTCGCTGGTGGCCACCTCGCGACGATCCAGCGAGTAGTTCACCGTGGAGTCGAACTCGAGGGCGCGGTGCTCGTTGAGGCGGTTGTAGATGACCCGCGCGACTTTCGGGAAATCTTGGGCGTTGGACTCCTGCTGCACCAACGACGCCACCACCAGAATGTCGTAGGGCGACAGGCCCAGCGACTTGGCGTTGTCCACCAAACCGGATTTCAAGTACTCCACGGCACCGGCGCTGATCAGCGAGGCCAGGATCTTGTCCGCCGATCCCGCGGGATCGATGTTGAAGGTCCCCGGGGCGATCAGGCCCTCGATCCGGCGATGATCAGCGCCGAGTTCGAGCACCGGTTCGACGGCCCACGACGGCACCGCCAACGCGGCGGGCGTGCTCTTGGTCGCCGCCGTACGCAAGTCGGCCATCGAGATGCAGTGCTTCTTGCCGTCCAGGTCCACGCACGTGGCACGCGAAATCAAGGTCAGAATGCCGGGCGTCACCACATTGGTCTTCATGTCGGTGGTGTCGTCGAGCTGACGGCCCTCCGGGATGACCAGCTTGCCGACGCGGTTCTTGGGGTCCGCGAGCCGGGCGACCGCATCGGCCGCCGGGATCTCGGTGCGCACCAGGTAGAAGCCCGGCTGGATCGCCGCGATCACGGCGTTGCCGTGGGCCGCGTCCACGAATGCCCGCACCGTGGCGACCACGTGGTTGTTGTACAACGTTTCGCCGACCGCGGTGGTGGAGTCGCCCGGGCTGATGTGGATGACGACGTCGCGCTTGCCCGGACCGGCGTAGTCACCGCCGGTGCCGAGCATGACATTCCATAGCTTGGTGCCGAAGACGACGACCACCACCACGAACACGACCAGCAGTCCGAAGACGAATGCCCCGAGGACGCGCCGCCGCCGGCGTCGGTTGTGTTGTTCGCGATTGCGCTTGAGCCGGTCAACCCGGCTCATCCGGTGCCGGTTGGGCCCCACCGCGACCGGCTCAGCCCGCGACCGATACACATCCTCAGCCATCGGCGCGGCCCCCGGCCAGGGTGCGCCGCTGGTCCAGCCAGGCCTGCAGGATCGCTACCGCCGCGGCCTGGTCGATCACCGCACGCTGATTTTTGGCCCGGACACCCGCCTCGCGCAGCGATCGCTGCGCACTGACGGTGGTCAGCCGTTCGTCGGCAAGCCGCACCGGTATCGGAGCCACCCGCGCCGCCAGCTCGTCAGCCAGGTCGATCGCGTCCTGCGCCGAGGAGCCGATGCGGTCGGCCAGGGTCCGCGGCAGGCCGACGATGACCTCGACCGCCTCCGTTTCACCGACCAGCGTGGCCAGCCGACGCAGGTGCTTGCCGGAGCGCTCGCGCCGCACCGTTTCCAGCGGAGTCGCCAGGATGCCATCCGGATCGCTGGACGCCACCCCGATGCGCACCGTTCCCACATCGATACCCAAGCGTCGGCCTCGGCCCGTCCCGGGTTCGAGGCCCTCTGGATCACCGGGCCGGTCGGGCGAGCGGTGCGATGCGGCGACCACTCAACCGACCCGCGCTATCTCTGCACGTAATGCTTCGAGCGCGGCGTCGATGCCAGCCGGTTTCTTTCCCGACCCCTGGGCCAGGTCCGCTTTGCCGCCACCGCGGCCGTCGACTGCCGTTGCCAGGTGTTTGATCAGTTCATTGGCGCCGAGGCCGAGTCCCTGGGCGGCCTGGTTGGCCGCGACCGCATAGGGCACGGTGGAGGCCTCTCCCCCAGCCGGGGCGGCGATCAGCGCCACCACCGCGGGGTCGCTGCCCAGCTTGCCGCGGATGTCGCCGACCAGGGTGCGCAGGTCCGCCGGCGTCATCTCGCTGGACATGCGCTGCGCCACCAGCCGGACGTTGCCGATGCGCTCAGCGCCGGCGGCGGCGTTGACCGCGGCCGCCCGCACACTGGCGAGCCGAGCACGCTCGAGTTCCTTCTCGGCGGCCTTGAGCCGCTCGACCAGGCTGGCCACTCGGGCCGGGACCTCTTCGGACGGCACCTTCAGTGACGAGGCGAGCCCGGCCATCAGGGCGCGCTCCTTGGCCAGGTGGCGGAAGGAGTCCAGGCCGACGTAGGCCTCCACCCGCCGCACCCCCGAGCCAATCGAGGACTCGCCCAGGATCGTCACCGGACCGATCTGCGCCGAGGTGGCTACGTGGGTACCGCCGCAGAGCTCGATCGAGAACGGCCCGCCGATCTCGACCACCCGGACTTCGTCCGGATAGCTTTCGCCGAAGAGCGCCATCGCGCCCATGGCCTTGGCCTTCTCCAGCTGCTCGGTGAAGGTGTGCACGGCGAAATCGGCTTGCACCGCTTGATTGGTGACTTCTTCGATTTGGCCCCGCTGCTCTTCGGTGAGCGGACCCTGCCAGTTGAAGTCGAATCGCAGGTAACCGGGACGGTTCAGGGACCCGGCCTGTACCGCGTTGGGCCCCAGCACCTGCCGTAGGGCGGCATGCACCATGTGGGTGCCCGAATGGCCCTGGGTAGCGCCCTTGCGCCAGCCCGCGTCCGCGGCCGCGACGACACCGTCGCCCTCGACGAATTCCCCGGATTCGACGTTGACCCGGTGTAGCCAGAGGGTCTTGGCGATCTTCTGGACATCGGTCACCGCCGCGCGGGCGCTGCTGCCCGACCCCGTTCCGCTGATGGTTCCGACGTCGGCGATCTGGCCGCCCGACTCGGCGTACAGCGGGGTGCGGTCCAGCACCAGCTCCACCCGATCGGCGTCGACGGCCTGGCCGTGGGCCACCACCGGAACCCGCTTGCCGTCGACGAAGATGCCCAGGATCCGCGCTTCGGAGGTGAGCTCATCGAACCCGGTGAACTCGGTAGGTCCGGCATCGACCAGTTCACGGTAGGCCGTCAGGTCGGCGTGGGCATGTTTGCGCGCGGCCGCGTCGGCCTTGGCCCGCCGGCGCTGCTGCGCCATCAGTTCGCGGAAGCCGCCCTCGTCCACCGTCAGGCCGGCTTCGGAGGCCATCTCCAGGGTCAGCTCGATCGGGAATCCATAGGTGTCATGCAGGGTGAACGCGTCCGAACCGGACACCACGCTGACACCGGAGGACCTGGTGGCGCCGGCCACCTCGTCGAACAGCCGCGAGCCCGACGCCAGCGTGCGGTTGAACGCGGTCTCTTCGGCAACGGCGATGCGGTTGATCCGGTCGAAGTCGCTGGCCAATTCGGGATAGGAGGGCCCCATCGCATCGCGCACGGTGGCCATCAGATCTCCGACGATCGCGGTGTCGATGTTGAGCAGCTTGGCCGACCGGATGACGCGGCGCAGCAGTCTGCGCAACACGTAGCCGCGGCCGTCGTTGCCGGGGCTCACCCCGTCGGCGATCAGGATCGCGGCGGTGCGACTGTGGTCGGCGATGATCCGGTAGCGCACATCGTCAGCGTGATTGCCCTGGTCATAACCGCGGGGCGCGCGGGCGGCAACCAAGTCGATGATCGGGCGCAGCAGATCGGTCTCGTAGACGTTGGGCACCCCCTGCAGGATCAGCGCGACGCGCTCCACACCCATCCCGGTGTCGATGTTCTTACGAGGCAACGGGCCGAGGATCTCGTAGTCCTCTTTGGTGGTTCCCTCGCCCCGCTCGTTCTGCATGAACACGAGGTTCCAGATCTCGAGGTAGCGGTCCTCGTTGACGACGGGGCCGCCCTCGGGCCCGTAGTCCGGGCCCCGGTCGTAGTAGATCTCCGACGACGGCCCGCAGGGACCGGGAATGCCCATCGACCAGTAGTTGTCGGCCATGCCGCGGCGCTGGATCCGATCGGCCGGCAGACCGGCCACTTCACGCCACAAGCCAGCGGCCTCGTCGTCGTCGAGGTAGACGGTGGCCCAGAGCTTCTCCGGGTCCAGCCCGTAACCCCCGTCGGCGACGCTGTTGGTCAGCAGCGCCCAGGCAAGTTCGATCGCCCCGCGTTTGAAGTAGTCACCGAACGAGAAATTGCCGGCCATCTGAAAGAACGTGTTGTGCCGGGTGGTGATGCCCACCTCGTCGATATCGGGGGTACGTATGCACTTCTGGATGCTGGTGGCCGTCGCATACGGCGGGGTGCGCTGTCCGAGGAAGAACGGCACGAACTGCACCATGCCCGCGTTGACGAACAACAGGTTGGGGTCATCGAGTATCACCGAAGCGCTGGGCACCTCGGTGTGACCCGCCTTCACGAAATGATCAAGGAACCGCTTCCTGATCTCGTGTGTTTGCACCGTCGTTGTTTCCTTAAGTTTCCTTGGTTTTTCTCTAGCAGAGATCGATTGCCAGCCTATTCGCCGGACTATTAGAAGGCTGTCCAAAGACGCATTCCGGGTCCGCTCAGCCTTCCACCTAGCCTTCCAGGAAGCTCAGCCGGACCGACCGCCGCGGGTTGTCCTGATTCAGGTCGACCAGAACGACGCTTTGCCAGATACCCAACAGCGGCTCGCCCGACGACACCGGCACCGTCACCGACGGCGACACCAGGGCCGGCAACACGTGATCGGCACCGTGCCCGCGCGACCCATGCGCGTGGCGGTAGCGGTCGTCGCGCGGCAGCAATGTCTGCAGGGTGTCGACCAGGTCGTGGTCGGAACCGGCGCCCGTCTCGATGATGGCGACACCCGCCGTCGCGTGCGGGACGAAAACGTTGCACAGCCCATCACCATGGTTGGCGCAGAAGGCCCGCACCGCGTCGGTGAGATCGACGGTGCGGCGACGCGATGTGTCAACGTCGAGGACATCGGTATCCATCCAGACCAGCCTACGGTGGGCGCTCGGCGACCTGCCAATCCGTTCCCTCCCGCCGCACCATCGCCACGATCGCCCGTGAGCTGGTGGGCGGATCCCCCCGAGATCTCCCGAGATCCCCTCAGGTCATTGCCAGGCCGAATCGGCAGGAGGAAGGTAATTGGTGGGACCGGTGGCGCCACCGGGGCGCCGCCCCGACAGAGGAGGGGCCGATCGTGTACGCACGCTCCACCACCATCCAGGCGCAACCCTTGTCGGTCGACATCGGAATTGCCCATGTTCGCGATGTCGTCATGCCCGCTCTGCAGGCGATCGACGGTTACGTCGGGTTGTCACTGCTGGTCGACCGCCAGTCCGGCACCTGCATCGCGACCAGCGCGTGGGAGACCTTGCAGGCCATGCGCTCGAGCGCACCGGCGGTGGCTCCCATCCGGGACCGGGCCGCGATGATGTTCTCCGGCAATGCGCGGGTCGAGGAATGGGACATCGCCATGCTGCACCGTGACCACCGTTCCCGGCAGGGTGCATGCGTGCGGGCCACCTGGCTCAAGGTGGTGCCGGATCAGATCGAGCGATCCCTGGACTTCTACGGGATGTACGTGTTGCCCGAGCTGGAGGGCCTGGACGGGTTCTGCAGCGCCAGCCTGATGGTCGATCACCCGGCCTGCCGGCGTGCGGTCTCGTGCGCCACCTTCGACACCATGGAGGCGATGGCGCGAAACCGCGATCAGGCTTCCGAACTGCGCAGCAGGCGGGTCCGTGAATTGGGCGCCGAGGTGCTGGACGTGGCCGAGTTCGAGCTGGCGATCGCTCACCTGCGGGTGCCCGAGCTGGTCTGAGTGGGCTGAGGCCGCTATTGCGGCAGGGCAACGCTCGCCAACCGGTCAGCCACGCTTTCGGCGGATGATGGCCCGCAGCCGCTCCAGGCGGCCGCCGATCTCGCGTTCGCCGCCGCGGCCGGTCGGCCGGTAATAGTTGGTGCCCACCAATTCGTCGGGCGGATACTGTTGGGCCACCACGCCGTCCGGGTCGTCATGGGAGTACTTGTAGCCCTGTGCGTGGCCCAGCGCGGCCGCCCCGGAGTAGTGCCCATCGCGTAGGTGTGGCGGCACCAGGCCGGCCTTGCCCGCCTTGATATCGGCCATCGCCGCGGCCAGCGCGGTGGTGACCGCATTCGACTTCGGCGCGGTCGCCAGATGGATGGTGGCGTGCGCCAGCGTTAGCTGCGCCTCGGGCATGCCGATCAGGGCAACCGTCTGCGCGGCGGCCGCCGCGGTCGGAAGCGCCGTCGGATCCGCCAGGCCGATGTCCTCGCTGGCCAGGATCATCAGGCGGCGGGCGACGAACCTGGGGTCTTCACCGGCCACCAGCATCCGAGCCAGGTAATGCAGCGCGGCGTCGACATCGGAGCCCCGCACCGACTTGATGAAGGCGCTGACCACGTCGTAGTGCTGGTCACCGTCACGGTCATAGCGGACCGCGGCCTTGTCCAGCGACTGCTCGATGATCTCGACGCTTACCCCGGACCCGGCCGCCTGGGCCGCCTCGGCCGCCACCTCCAGCGCGGTCAGCGCGCGGCGCGCGTCACCGGCCGACAATTGCACCAGCAGGTCGGCGGCATCGGGGGCGATCGCGACTCGCCCACCAAGCCCGCGTGGATCCTGTGCCGCGCGCTGCACGACCGCGCGAATGTCGTCGGCGCCCAGCGGGTGCAACTGCAGAATCAGCGATCGCGACAGCAACGGGGCGACCACCGAGAAGGACGGGTTCTCGGTGGTCGCGGCCACCAGCAACACCACCCGGTTCTCGACCGCGGACAGCAGGGCGTCCTGCTGGGTCTTGGAGAACCGGTGCACCTCGTCGATGAACAGCACCGTCTGCTCGCCGCGACGGAGCACCTGCCGGGCAGTCTCTATCACCGCCCGCACATCCTTGACTCCGGCCGACAACGCCGACAGCGCCTCGAACCTTCGTCCGGTGGCGTGCGAGATCAACGCCGCCAGCGTCGTCTTCCCGCTACCTGGCGGGCCATAGAGGATCACCGAGGCGACGCCGGAGCCCTCCACCAGCCGGCGCAGCGGCGCACCCGGGGCAAGCAAGTGGCCCTGCCCCACCACTTCGTCCAGCGACTCCGGGCGCATCCGCACCGCCAGCGGCGCGCCGGTCGACACTTCCAGACCATGATCGCTGTGTTGCGGTGCGCCGGGCAGGTCGAACAGACCGTCGGACACGGGTTCAGACATACCACTTCGCAATATCGCCAGTTGAGCCGCATCACCGGTTGAGCAGCACATCCGAGGGGATGCGCCGGAGCCGATTACCAGCGCTGCGCCGCCAATGCGCGCGCCTGCCACACATATTTGCTAAGTTCCGGTTTGCTTGATTCGCCCGTGCGCACCGCGCGGGCGAACTACCGAAGCACTTAGGACAGCGATGAGCCAGCCGCCAGAAAATCCGGGCAATCAGGCCGACCCCCAGGGCGGCGATCAGAGCACTCCGGGCTACCCGCCACCACCGAACTACGGCACGCCTCCACCGCCTCCCCCGCCGGGTTACGGCGCACCACCGGCCGGGCCTCCCGGCTACGGCGCCCCGCCCCCGCCTCCTGGTTACGGCACCCCACCACCGCCTCCGCCTCCGGGTTACGGCCAGGCGCCGGGCGGGTACGCGCCCCCGGGGTACAACCCGCCGCCACCCCCGCCTCCCGGCTACGGCCCACCGCCGGCCGGTTACCCGGCCCAGCCGGGATTCGGCGGCCCGGCCAAGCCGCCCTTCAGCGTGGGCGAAGCCATCAACTGGGCGTGGAACCGGTTCACCCAGAACGCCATGGCACTGGTGGTTCCGATCGTCATCTACGGCTTGATCCTGAGCGCTGTTGGCGGCGTGATGGTCGGGCTCTTCTTCGCTTTCTCCGACCGCACCAGCACGACCTATACCGACGCCTACGGCAACACTTCGGAAACCGTGAACATGACCATGAGCCCGCTGGCGAGCATCGTGATGTTCATCGGCTACCTGGCCGTGTTCGCGGTGGTGCTGTTCATGCACGCCGGTATCACCACGGGCTGCCTGGACATCGCCGACGGAAAGCCGGTGACCATCGGATCGTTCTTCAAACCGCGCAACCTCGGCACGGTCATCCTCACCGGCCTGCTGGTGATCGTCCTGACCGCGATCGGCTCGGTGCTGTGCATCATTCCCGGCCTGATTTTCGGCTTCCTGGCGCAGTTCGCGATCATCGCCGCCGTGGACCGATCGCTGTCGCCGATCGATTCCATCAAGTCCAGTATCGCGACGGTTCGGGCCGAACTCGGTAACACCGCGTTGTCCTGGCTGGTGCAGTACGCGGTGGTGCTCGCCGGTGAGCTGCTATGTTTTGTCGGCATGCTCGTCGGCATTCCGGTTGCCTCGCTCATCCAGACCTACACCTGGCGCAAGCTGTCCGGTGGCCATGTTGTCGAGCTGAGCCAGCCCGGGCCTCCGGCGGGTCTGCCGCCCGGTCCGCCCCCAGGGGCGCCGCCGGGACCGCAGTTCGGGTAGGACCCCGGTCCACCCCGCAACACCAACCGTAAAGCCACCGAAACGCCGTTGTTACACGCGACGGCGTGACGCTGCCCATGGCCGTCAAGCCCACGGCGACACCGAATTTCGAAGCGCTGCGGGCAGCAGAGTCTTGTGATGGGATCAGCTTCTATGAGCATCAAAGTTGCGCTGGAGCACCGCACCAGTTACACCTTTGACAAGCTGGTGCAGGTTTATCCGCACGTCGTGCGGCTGCGCCCAGCACCGCACTCGCGCACCCCCATCGAGGCCTATTCGTTGCGGGTCGAGCCAACCGAACACTTCGTCAACTGGCAGCAGGACGCGCTGGGAAATTTCATGGCCCGGCTGGTCTTTCCCAAACCGATGCGACACCTGACCATCACCGTCGGGCTGATCGCCGACCTGAAGGTGATCAACCCGTTCGACTTCTTCATCGAAGAATGGGCCGAAATTTGGCCGACCGAAGGCCTGACCTACCCCAAGGCACTGGCCGAGGACCTCAAACCCTACTTGCGGCCCGTCGACGAAAGCGGCGAAGAATCCGGCCCCGGGGACCTGGTTCGGGCTTGGGTGGCCAACTTCAGCGTGCCCGAGGGCACCCGCACCATCGACTTCCTGGTTGCGATCAACCATGCGGTCAACGCCGACGTCGGGTACAGCGTGCGTATGGAACCCGGTGTGCAGACGCCCGATTTCACGTTGCGCACCGGCATCGGATCGTGCCGCGACTCGGCGTGGTTGTTGGTGTCGATCCTGCGCCAATTCGGGTTGGCTGCCCGGTTTGTGTCGGGCTATCTGGTGCAGCTGGCCTCCGACATCGAGGCGCTCGACGGGCCCTCGGGCCCGGCGGCCGACTTCACCGACCTGCACGCCTGGACCGAGGTCTACATTCCCGGCGCGGGCTGGATCGGGTTGGACCCGACGTCGGGGCTGTTCGCCGGTGAGGGCCACATCCCGCTCGCAGCCACGCCCCACCCCGCCAGCGCGGCTCCGATCAGCGGCGGTACCGGCGTGTGCAACACGGTGCTGGAGTTCTCCAACACCGTCACTCGCGTCCATGAAGACCCACGGGTCACTCTGCCCTACACCGATGAGGCGTGGCAGACGATCTGCGACGTAGGCCGCCGTGTGGACGAACGCCTGGCCGCCGGTGACGTCCGGCTGACCATGGGCGGCGAGCCCACGTTCGTGTCGGTGGACAACCAGACCGACAAGGAGTGGCGCACCGCGGCCGACGGTCCGCACAAGCGATCGCGGGCATCCGATCTGGCCGCTCGCCTCAAGGCCCGCTGGGCTCCTGAGGGGCTGGTCCAACGCAGCCAGGGCCGGTGGTATCCCGGAGAGCCATTGCCACGCTGGCAGATTGCACTGTATCGGCGCACGGATGGACGCCCCCTGTGGACGGACCCCACGCTGCTGGCCGATCCCTGGCTGGACCCGCCGACTCCGGTCGATTCCGACGCCGCCTACCAGGTGCTCAGCGCATTCGCCGAGGGAATGGGACTGCCCCTGTCGCAGGTACGCCCGGCCTACGAGGACCCGCTGGCGCGGCTGGCGGCCACGGTGCGACTGCCGTCCGGCGACCCCGTCGATCCGATTG
This sequence comes from Mycobacterium marinum, assembly GCF_003391395.1. Lineage (NCBI taxonomy): Bacteria > Bacillati > Actinomycetota > Actinomycetes > Mycobacteriales > Mycobacteriaceae > Mycobacterium > Mycobacterium marinum. The sequence goes on along the minus strand of NZ_CP024190.1, from coordinate 2,439,288 downwards.
ACGACCTCGACCCCGAAACCGACTCCGACACCCCCGCCGGCCGTGCCGAGCTATTGGCCCGCCTCGACGCCTCAGTCACATCCGCGGCCGCCCACGTGCTCCCCCTGCACCGCCGCGAGGACGGTTCGGGCTGGGCCAGCGCAGACTGGCGGCTGCGCCGCGGCCGGCTGGTCTTGATCGAAGGGGATTCACCGGCCGGGCTGCGACTGCCCCTGAACTCGATCAGCTGGCAACCGCCGCGGACATCCTTTGACGTCGACCCGGTGACGGTGGGGTACGCACTGCCGGAACCCGCCACCGCCGAGGCCGTGGATGCGGTGCTCGACGACTCGGAAAACGCGCCGCCGACCGCCATCGTCGCCGAAGTTCGCGACGGGCTGTTGTACATCTTCATCCCGCCCACCGAAGCGCTTGAAGACTTCGTAGACCTCGTCACCCGCATCGAGGCCGCGGCGGCGAAGGCCAACTGCCCGCTGGTGCTCGAGGGCTACGGCCCACCACCGGACCCGCGGCTGGAATCGACGACGATCACCCCCGACCCGGGAGTCATCGAGGTCAACGTCGCACCGACCGCCAGCTTCGAAGAACAGCGCCAGCAACTGGAAACGCTGTATGAAGAGGCCCGGCTCGCCCGGCTCTCCACCGAGTCGTTCGATGTGGACGGATCTCACGGCGGCACCGGTGGCGGCAATCACATCACCCTGGGCGGCGTCACACCCAAGGACTCGCCACTGCTGCGCCGCCCGGATTTGCTCGTGTCCCTGCTGACCTACTGGCAGCGGCACCCGTCGCTGTCCTACGTGTTCGCCGGGCGCTTTGTCGGCACCACCTCCCAGGCGCCGCGAGTCGACGAGGGCCGCGCCGAAGCGCTGTACGAGCTGGAGATTGCATTCGCCGAAATCGCTCGGCTGTCGGCCGGCGGTGCGGCCAAACCCTGGGTGACCGACCGGGCGCTGCGCCATCTGCTGACCGACATCACCGGCAACACCCACCGCGCCGAGTTCTGCATCGACAAGCTCTACAGTCCCGAAGGCACCCGCGGCAGGCTTGGGCTGCTGGAGCTGCGAGGTTTCGAGATGCCGCCGCATCTGCGCATGGCGATGGTGCAGTCGTTGCTGGTGCGTTCGCTGGTGGCGTGGTTCTGGGAGCAACCACTGCGCGCTCCGCTGATCCGCCACGGCGCTAACCTGCATGGGCGATATCTGTTGCCGCACTTTTTGATTCACGACATCGCCGACGTGGCCGCCGACTTGCGCGCGAACGGCATCGCGTTCGAGACCAGCTGGCTGGACCCATTCACCGAATTCCGCTTCCCGCGCATTGGCACCGCCGTCTTCGACGGTGTGGAGATCGAGCTGCGCGGGGCAATCGAGCCCTGGAACACCCTTGGCGAGGAGTCCACCGCCAGCGGCACTGCCCGTTACGTCGACTCATCGGTCGAGCGCCTCCAGATCCGCGTGATCGGCGCCGACCGCCACCGCTACGTGGTCACCTGCAACGGCTATCCGGTGCCGCTGCTGGCCACCGACAACCCTGATGTGCACGTCGGTGGGGTGCGATTCAAGGCCTGGCAGCCGCCCAGCGCGCTGCACCCGACCATCTCGGCCGACGGTCCGTTGCAGTTCGAACTCATCGACCTGACCGCCGGAACCTCGCGCGGCGGGTGCACGTATCACGTCACCCATCCCGGCGGGCTCGCCTACGACGAGCCACCCGTCAACGCTGTCACAGCGGAGTCACGCCGCGCCCGCCGTTTCGAGGCAACCGGCTTCACTCCGGGCAAACTCGACTTGTCCGATATCCGGGAAAAGCAGGCCCGGATGTTCACCGATATCGGCGCGCCTGGCATCCTCGACCTGCGACGCGTGCGTACCGTGCAACAGTAATGGTCCTGCAAAACCGGCATCGAATTGGCGCGTGATGGTACTTGGCATGAGTAGTTCGGCGGCCGTTGCCGCCGCCGAACGCTACGACGTCGACCGCCTGCTGGCCGGGTACCGCACTGCACGTGCTCAGGAAGCACTGTTCGACGTACGCGACAGCCCGGGCATCGGTTACGACGAATTCGTCGACGCGGACGGCAATGTGCGGCCGGCCTGGACCGAGCTGGCCGACGCGGTCGCTGAACGCGGCCGAGCCGGCCTGGACCGGCTGCGCTCGGTGGTGCACAGCCTGATCGACCACGACGGCATCACCTACACCGGAGTCGATTCCACCCGTGGGGAACACGGTCTGCACGGGCTCGAACCCGGACCGTGGCGTCTGGACACGCTACCGCTGGTGGTCTCCGCGCAGGACTGGGAGCTTCTCGAAGCCGGACTCGTGCAGCGGTCCCGCCTGCTCGATGCGGTGCTCGCGGACCTTTATGGCCCACGCCGGCTCCTCACCGAGGGCCTGCTGCCATCCGAGCTCGTCTTCGGCCATCCCGGCTATGTGCGCGGCGCCAATGGCATCAAGGTCCCTGGACACCATCAACTTTTCCTACACGCCTGCGACATCAGCCGGATACCCGACGGCAGCTACCAGGTCAACGCCGACTGGACCCAGGCGCCTTCGGGAGCCGGCTACGCGCTGGCCGACCGACGCGTGGTCGCCCACGCCATCCCCGACCTCTACGAGAACATCGCTCCCCGGCCGACCACACCGTTCGCGCAGGCGCTGCGTCTGGCCCTGATCGATGCGGCTCCCGATGTCGCCCAGGACCCGGTGGTCGTGGTGCTCAGCCCGGGCATCTACTCGGAGACGGCGTTTGACCAGGCGTACTTGGCGACGCTGCTGGGTTTCCCGCTGGTGGAGAGCGCGGATCTGGTGGTCCGCGACGGCAAGCTGTGGATGCGCTCGCTGGGGACGCTGAAACGTGTCGACGTGGTGCTTCGCCGCCTCGACGCGTCCTACGCCGACCCACTGGATCTTCGTGCCGATTCCCGCCTCGGTGTGGTGGGTCTGGTGGAGGCCCAACACCGCGGCGCCGTGACCGTGGTCAACACGCTGGGCAGCGGCATCCTGGAAAGCCCTGGCTTGATGCGCTTCCTGCCAGGGCTGGCAGAGCGCCTGCTCGGCGAAGAACCGATGCTGCAGAGCGCCCCCATGTACTGGGGCGGTATCGCCACCGAACGTTCGCACCTTCTGGCGAATCTGCCGTCGCTGCTGATCAAGTCGACCGTCGGGGGGAAAACCCGGCTAGGACCAACGCTCTCCTCTGCCCAGCTGGCCGAATTGACAACGCGGATTGAGGCGATGCCGTGGCAGTGGGTGGGACAGGAGCTACCGACCTTCTCGTCGGCGCCCACTGATCACGCCGGTGTGCTGTCGTCGGCCGGGGTTGGCATGCGGTTGTTCACCGTCGCCCAGCGCGGTGGCTACGCACCGATGATCGGGGGCCTGGGTTATGTCCTGGCCCCCGGCCCGGCCGCGTACACCCTGAGATCCGTTGCAGCGAAAGATATTTGGGTTCGGCCAACCGAACGTGCAATTGTTGAGACGGTAGCTGCCCCGGTCTCGGGACCGGAGACGCGGCCCGTAGCGGAACCGTCGGTTTTGCAGCCGATCAAGACCGGTGCGGGCACCCTGGGGGTCAGTTCCCCCCGTGTGCTGTCCGACCTGTTCTGGATGGGCCGCTATGGCGAGCGCGCCGAGAACATGGCCCGTCTGCTGATGGTCGCCCGCGAGCGCTATCACCTATTCCGGCACCATCAGGACACCGAGGAAAGCGAATGCGTGCCGGTGCTGATGGCCACGCTGGGCCACATCACCGGGACCGACACCGGAGCCGCCAACGACCACGCCGAGATGATCGCGGTCGCTCCCTCGATGCTGTGGTCGATGACCGTGGATCTGGAGCGGCCGGGTTCATTGGTTCAGTCGGTGGAGGGACTGGCATTGGCTGCCAGGGCGGTGCGCGACCAGTTGTCCAACGACACCTGGATGGTGCTGGCCGACGTCGAACGCGCCGTCACCCTCAGGTCAGACCCGCCCCAATCGCTCGCCGAGGCCGACGCGCTGCTTGCCGAAGCCCAGGCTCAAACGCTGTCCGGGATGCTCACCCTGTCCGGAGTGTCCAGCGAATCGATGGTGCGCGACGTGGGCTGGACGATGATGGACATCGGCAAGCGCATCGAACGGGGCCTGTGGCTGACCGCGCTGCTGGCGGACACCCTGACCACGGTCCGCGGCGTTGTTGCCGAGCAAACCATCATCGAATCGACGCTGGAAGTCTGTGAATCGTCGGTGATCTACCGGCGCCGCACGGTCGGAAAATTCAGCGTTACCGCCGTCAATGAACTGATGCTTTTCGACGCGCATAATCCACGTTCTCTCGTCTACCAGCTGGAGCGGCTGCGGGCCAATCTCCACGATCTGCCCGGCACCTCGGGTTCCTCGCGCCCGGAGCGGATGGTGGATGAGATCAGCGCCCGATTGCGCCGGTCGCATCCGGGCGAACTCGAAGAAATCACCGATGGGCGGCGCACGGAGTTGGCCGAATTGTTGACCGGTATCCACGTCTCGCTACGCGAGCTGGCCGACGTCATCACCGACACCCAGCTGGCCCTGCCCGGCGGCATGCAGCCGCTGTGGGGCCCCGAGGAACGCCGGACGATGCCCGCCTAGCAGGCAGGTCCGAGACAGTCGCCTAACCGCTGACGGCGGCGGGACCACACGGTGCTTGCGTCACCTGGTCGACAACCGTATGGACGAACCGCATCTTCTCCAGGACCGCGACCGGTAGTACAAACGGATACAGGTCGTCGTGCCCCATCGACCGGTTGACCATGTTCAACGACCACGACAACGGCAGCCACGTATCAATGATGGCGGGAAAGGCGCTGGGACCCAACGCCGGCCGATCAAATGTCGCCGATGCCGGCGCGAAACCGCACCAGGCTGCGGTATCCAGGGTGTCGCGGATGTGCAGGTAATGAGCGAAGGTCTCCGCCCAGTCCTCGGCGGGATGCATGGTCGCATACGACGACACAAAACTCTCCTGCCAATTGCCTGGGGGGCCGTCCCGGTAGTGGCGATCCAGCGCCTGCTGGTAGTTGGCGTCCGGGTCGCCGAACAATTGCTTGAACCGGGCCAGGTGGTCACCCGACGGGGCAACCAGCCGATAGAAGTAGTAGTGCCCGACCTCGTGGCGGAAATGGCCCAGCAGGGTGCGGTAGGGCTCCTCCATCTCAACGCGCAGTTGTTCGCGGTGCACGTCGTCGCCCTCGGCCAGATCCAGTGTGATGACACCATTGTCGTGCCCGGTGATCACATTCTCGTGCGCACTGGACAGGAGCCGAAATGCCAGCCCGTAGTCGGGATCTTCGTCACGTCCGACGATCGGCAGCCTCAGCTCGTGCAACTCGGCGATCAGCCGACGTTTGGCCGCCTCGGCCCGAGCAAACTCCGCGAGACCCACGGTGTCACCATCGTGGGGCCGCAGCACGGTCAGCGCACATGACTCGCACAGTCCGTCGCGGTGACCGACGGGAACCAGCCAATTGCATTCGGCCAGATGCAGGTTCGCGCACAGCCGATAGTCGTCGGCGGCCACCGCGCCGGCGTGCTCGCTCTGGTCGCGCCCGGTTATCACCATCAGCGCCATCTGGTCCAGGGAGAATCCCAGCGCGCTGCCGCACGACAGACACGCGGAGTTCTCGAACGCCAGGCGCTGACCACAGGTGGGACAGTGAAAATCACGCATCGAGCACATCACCGTCAAAAGGCACCACGTCGACGCCGACGTCGATCACGCTGTGCTCCGAATTGGTGTAGATGATGCCGCGCACCGGCGGCACATCCGCGTAGTCTCGGCCGCGGCCCACCACGATGTAGCGCTCATCGACCAGCTGATCATTGGTGGGGTCCAGCCCCAACCACTCGAACTGGCCTGGTTGTTGGGGAGTCCACACCGCCGCCCAGGCGTGGGTGGCGTCAATTCCGATCATCCGATCCTTTCCCGGCGGTGGGTCGGTGGCCAGATACCCGGACACGTAGCAGGCCGCCAACCCGTTGGCTCGCAGGCAGGCGATCGCCAGCCGCGCAAAGTCCTGGCATACCCCTTCGCGCGCCTGCAGAACCTCATTGACTCGGGTAGAAACCGTGGTCGACCCGGATCGGTAGGTGAAGTCGTTGTAGATCCGCGTGGTGAGATCGCGCAGCGCCTCCACCAACGGACGTTCCGGCAGGAAACTGACGGCCGCGTACTCACGGACCTCGTCGGTGATCTCCGCAGGATCCAGGTCCAGCGTGAAATCGATGGCCAGCGCCCCTTGCATCCCACGGGGCCGGGCGGATTCCCAGGGCAGCAGCGCCGGCCCGCTGGTGTACAGGTCGGAATCCGGTGGAGCCACATCAACGATGGAGTCGCTGGTGATGCTCAGCACCCGATGCGGTTCGGTGACATGGAAATAGGAGCTGATGTTGCCGTAGGTGTCACGGCTGGTGGAGCTGTCGGCGGGCGTCGGATCGATGGTCAGCTCGTGAGTGAGGCACCGCTGCCGCAACGAGTTGCGCGGGGTGAGAAACCCACGCCCATAAGAGCTGGTCACGATGTCCGAGTAGCGGTATTCGGTGCGGTGCGTGACGCGATAGCGCTTGGTGTCCGGGGAGCCGAACAACGCGTCGGAAAGCAACGACAAGAGCTGACTCCTGACTTCTCGACCGTCAACCACGGCCACCACACCGGTAACAGCAAGGCTGATCACAACACATCTGGGCCCGGTTCAGGCGAATGCGCCACCGAGCGCACCCCATCCGGAGCACAATCAGCATATGGCGACCTGGAGCGATGTCGCGCGCATCGTCAGTGAGCTGCCGCTCACAGAAGAGCGATCTGCGCACAACTGGCGGGTCGGCAAGAAGCCGTTGGCGTGGGAGCGACCGCTGCGCAAGTCCGACTTGGCGGCCTTGGCGGACTCCGGCAGGCAACCACCGGACGGCGATATTCTCGGCGTCCGGGTGGCCGACGAAGGCGTGAAGTTCGCCCTGGTCGCCGACGAGCCGACGGTGTACTTCACCACCCCACATTTCGACGGGTATCCGGCGGTGCTGGTGGTGTTATCCGAGATAGAGGCGATAGGCCTCGAGGAGCTGCTCACCGAGGCCTGGCTGACGCAGGCGCCGAAAAGGCTGGCAAAGGAGTTCCTGGCCGGGTCAGCCAAGTCCTGTTGACGTTCCTCAATGGTCGCCGCCGGGTAAGTCGATGACCCGCTGTAGATCGACTCCGCACGCGTCCACGATGTCGGCGAGCACCACCTCGCTGCGGTCGCGAGCCTGCGATAGCAATTCCTGCGCCCGATCGCGGGCAGCGGCGGCATGGGCGATCGCGGCCGCTGGTTCGTCGTCGGCGACGGCCAGCGCGGCGGCCAGTTCGGCCAGCGCGATGCGCACCGGGCGCGGTACCTGTTGCTCAGGAAGTCGGGTGATGGCGCGGACCAGATTCAAGACACCGCTGACCAGCATCCCCAGTCGCGCCGATTGCCGCTCGATGTCGGCAATGGCGTCGCGGGCGGCCCACCGCCGGGGCGCGCGGCGCGACACCAAGACCGCCGTGGCGCGGGCCTCGATCAGCCCACCAAGCTGGTTGTGCAACCGGTCGAAGGTGGCCAGCAGCCAGTCCGGAGCGGCGCCGCCGGGATCGTCGATGAACTTGATCACCTCGACCAGGGTGTCGTGCAGGGCGGCCAGCGCGCCGTTACGCGCGTCGCGCAGTATCCGCACCGGATCGGCCGGGAACAGCAACATCGCGACCACCAGCGCCAATCCCCCGCCGATCAGCGCGTCGAAGAGGCGCTCGGCCACCACGTCGCCGGTGGGGGCGAAGACCAGGACCAGCACCGCGGAAACGGCGGTCTGGTTGACGAACATCAGGCCCTGGGCGACGAAGCCGCGCACGGCCAGGACCGCGACCGACAATGCGGCGAACACCGCCACGCCCATCGCGGTTGGGCCGGTGCCCAGGACGGCTTGCACTCCGGCACCCACCACGATGCCCAGCGCCACCCCGCCAACCATCTGGACAGCGCGTCGCGCGCGCAGCACGTTGGTCGCCGACATGCACACCGCGGCCGAGATCGGTGCGAAGAACGGCTGCGGGTGGTCGAGCACATCGTGGGTGAGAAACCAGGCCAGGCCGGCGGTCACCGACGCCTGCGTGATCGGCCACAAGGCGGTGCGCAGCTGCCGGACGGCCGCGAGACTTCCGTCGGCCGCCCTGGTCAGTAGCGAAATCTCCACGTCGTGTCGGGTACCCCGGTCAGGCCCGCTGCAGCTCGAACAGGGGGATTACCCGGCTGGTTTTCGCTTGATAGTCGCCGAACCCCGCGGCGGCGGCGGCCACCTTCAGAAAAAACTCGTCACGCTCTGCCGGAGGCAGTTCGCGGGCGGTCACGTCGAACGCGTCGGTACCCACCTCGACGTGTGCACGCGCGTCGGACCTGAGGTTATGCACCCAGGCCGGGTCGACATCGGCACCGGCGAAGGAGCCGACGATGAACATCTTGCCGTCGATGCGCAGGTACACCAGCGGCGCCAGCCGAGGCCGCCCGGACTTGGCCCCGGTGGTTGTGAGCAGCAACAGATCCGAGCCGGCGAACGGGCCGCCCACCTTGCCCCCATTGGCCCGGAACTCATCGACGATGTTGCTGTTGAACGCCTTGATCGTCTCGGCGTCGGGGATCCCTCGCGTCATGTCCCCTCAACTTGTTTGGGCTTGGCGTCTATTCCAGCCTCCTTGCGCTGCTGGGCGGTGATCGGCGCGGGGGCCTCGGTAAGCGGGTCGACACCGCCACCGGTTTTGGGGAACGCGATCACATCGCGGATCGAATCCGCTCCGGCCAGCAACGTGCTGACCCGGTCCCACCCGAACGCGATGCCGCCATGCGGCGGGGCGCCGAACGTGAAAGCCTCCAGCAGGAAGCCGAACTTCTCTTCGGCCTCAGCCTTGCTCAGACCCATGACCGCGAACACCCGCTCCTGAATGTCGCGACGATGGATACGGATCGATCCACCCCCGATCTCGTGGCCATTGCAGACGATGTCGTAGGCATCGGCCAACACGCTGCCGGGGTCCGATTCGATACGGTCTTCGAGCTCTGGCTTGGGCGCGGTAAACGCGTGATGCACCGCCGTCCACGCGCCGGATCCAACGGCCACGTCGCCAGAGGCGGTGGCGTCCTCGGCGGGCTCGAACAGGGGCGGATCAACCACCCAAACGAACTCCCAGGCGCTGGGGTCGATCAGGTTGAGCCGCTCGGCGATCTCGATTCGCGCCGCCCCCAGCAGCGCCCGCGACGCCTTCACCGGTCCCGCCGAGAAGAAGATGCAGTCCCCCGGACTGGCGCCCACGTGAGCGGCCAGTCCGTCACGCTCGGCATCGGTCAGGTTCTTGGCCACCGGGCCGCCCAGCGTCCCATCCTCGCCGACCAGCACGTAGGCCAGCCCGCGGTGACCGCGCTGTTTGGCCCACTCTTGCCAGCCATCCAGCGTGCGCCGCGGCTGCGAGGCTCCGCCGGGCATCACCACCGCGCCGACGTAGGGCGCTTGGAACACCCGGAATGTGGTGTCTTTGAAGAACTCTGCGCACTCCACGAGTTCGAGGCCGAACCGCAGGTCGGGTTTGTCGGACCCGAACCGGCGCATCGCGCCGGCGTAGCTGATCCGTGGGATGGGGGTTGGAATCCGGTAGCCGATCAGCGCCCACAGCGCGGTCAGGATCTCCTCGGAGACCGCGATGATGTCCTCGACGTCGACAAAGCTCAATTCCATGTCGAGCTGGGTGAACTCGGGCTGGCGATCGGCCCGGAAGTCCTCGTCGCGGTAGCACCGGGCGATCTGGTAGTAGCGCTCCATCCCGGCCACCATGAGCAGCTGTTTGAACAGCTGCGGGCTTTGCGGCAGCGCGTAGAACATGCCCGGGTGCAGCCGGGCGGGCACCAGAAAGTCGCGGGCGCCCTCCGGGGTGGAGCGGGTGATCGTCGGTGTTTCGATCTCGACGAAGTCGTGTCCGGCCAGCACCGCGCGGGCGGCGGCATTGACCTTGGAACGCAACCGAATCGCCGATGCCGGACCATCGCGGCGCAGGTCGAGGTAGCGGTATTTCAGCCGCAACTCCTCCCCCGCGGGCTCGTCGAGCTGGAACGGCAGTGGCGCGCATTCGCCGAGCACCGTCAATGAAGAGGCGTTGACCTCGATGTCGCCGGTCGCGATCTCGGGGTTGGCGTTGCCTTCGGGACGGATCTCGACGACACCGGTGACCGCGACGCAGAACTCGGCACGCAGCCGATGCGCCTGGGCCAACACGTCGGCTTCGCGGAATACGACCTGGGCAATGCCTGAGGCGTCGCGCAGGTCGATGAAGATGACGCCGCCATGGTCGCGGCGGCGGGCCACCCAACCGGCCAGCGTCACCTGTCGCCCGGCATCGCTATCTCGTAATGCCCCAGCGGCGTGGCTACGCAGCACAAACACTCCCCTTCACCCGGCTTTGGAACGACCTAAAACGACTGCTCAGTCTAGAGGGCCGGGCCACTGGCCCACCCAACCCGGTACTTTTGGCTGCATCGCACCCAGAATCGCACTCGTAGGCCCCGGCGCCGTCGGCACGACGGTCGCCGCGCTGCTGCATGCCGCGGGGAACCCGGTGCTGCTGTGCGGCCACACGGCTCGCGACAGCATCGAGCTGCGCCCCGACGGGGCATCTCCGATCGTGGTGCCCGGTCCGGTACACACCGACCCGCAGCAGCTGACCGGACCGGTCGATGTGCTGATATTGGCGGTCAAAGCCACTCAGACCGGCGCCGCGCGCGACTGGCTGGCCCGCCTGTGCGGTGAGCACACCGTGGTAGCCGTCCTGCAAAACGGTGTCGAACAGGTCGAGCAGGTGCAGCCGCACTGTTCGTCTTCATCCATCGTCGCGGGCAGTGTGTGGTTTGCGGCCGAGACCCAGCCGGGCGGCTGGGTGCGGTTGCGCGGAGATGCCGCGTTGGTGTTGCCCACCGGGGCTGCGGCGGAGGCGCTGGCCGGGTTGCTGCGTGCTGCCGGTTGCCGGGTGGACTGCGATCCCGACTTCACCACCGTCATCTGGCGCAAACTCGTGCTCAATGCGCTAGCCGGACTGATGGCACTGTCCGGGCGGCGCTCCGGAATGTTCCGGCGCGACGATATCGCCGAACTGTCTCGTCACTACGTCGCCGAATGTCTGGCGGTGGCACGCGCCGAGGGCGCCCGACTCGATGACGACGTGATCGATGAGATGGTTGATCTGTTCGCATCGGCACCCGAGGACATGGGCACCTCGATCCTGGCCGATCGAGAAGCCCACCGGCGGTTGGAATGGGACCTGCGCAACGGTGTGATCATCCGCAAGGCTCGCGCCCACGGCCTGGCGACCCCGATCAGCCAGGTGCTGGTGCCATTATTGGCTGCAGCCAGCGACGGACCCGGATAGCTGGTTAGGGTCTAGTTCATGTTCCCGTGCGAGCGCGTCGACCTGAGCTTTGTCGACCCGGATTCCGGTCAAGCGCCCTTTCTCTACCGCAACAGCGTCGACCTCGCCATCACCCCCGAGCAGCTGTTTGAGGTGCTTTCCGATGCGCAGTCCTGGCCGAGCTGGGCACCGGTGATCACCAAGGTGACCTGGACGAGTCCCCCGCCCTTCCGCGTCGGCACCACACGTACCGTCGAGATGCGCGGGGGCCTGGTCGGCAACGAGGAATTCATCGCCTGGGAGCCGTTCAGCCACATGGCGTTTCGGTTCAATGAATGCTCGACGCAGGCCGTCGCGGCGTTCGCCGAGGATTACCGGGTCGAGGTCATCCCGGGCGGTTGCCGACTGACCTGGACCATGGCGCAAAAACCCGCCGGCCCCGCGCGGCTGGGCATGATGTTGTTCGGTCCGCTGCTCAACCTGGGATTACGGCGCTTCTTACGCAAACTGCGCAGTTACACCGACGCCCGGTTCGAGGTGCCGCAGCAGCGTTAGGCTGGTGCCGCCCGGGTAGCCCAGCGCCCGGCCCGACGGCGGGCCAGATTTGGAGCGTGCGATGACCTTTAACGAGGGTATGCAGATCGACACCAGCGCCGCGTCATCGTCAGGCGGTGGCGGGTTTGGCCGGATGGCCATCGGCGGCGGCATCGGCGGCCTGTTGATCGTCGTGGTCGCGATGTTTCTCGGTGTCGATCCGGGTGGCGTGCTGAGCCAGCAACCCATGGACGACCGCGACGTGGTGGCTCCCGGATTCGACCTGAGCCAGTGCAAGACGGGCGCCGACGCCAACAAGTACGTGCAGTGCCGGGTGGTGGCCACCGGAAACTCTCTGGACGCGGTATGGAAGCAGCTGATGCCCGATCGGTACACGCGCCCGCATCTGCGCCTATTCAGCGGCCAGGTCAGCACCGGGTGCGGGCCAGCCAGCAGCGAAGTCGGCCCGTTCTACTGCCCGGTGGACCAGACGGCATATTTCGACACCGACTTCTTTCAGCTGCTTGTCAACGAATTCGGTTCCAGTGGTGGGCCGTTCGCGCAGGAATACGTGGTGGCCCATGAATACGGCCATCACGTGCAGAACCTGCTGGGCGTGCTGGGCCGCGCCCAACAGGGAGCCAAAGGCGCCGGGGGCAATGGCGTGCGCACCGAGTTGCAGGCCGACTGTTACGCGGGGGTCTGGGCACACTATGCGTCTACCGTCCGGCAAGAAAGTACCGGCGTCCCCTTCCTCGAGCCGTTGAGCGACAAGGATATCCAAGACGCGCTCTCAGCCGCGGCATCGGTGGGCGACGATCGCATCCAGCAGCAGGTGGCCGGACGCAGCAACCCCGAGACGTGGACGCACGGCTCCTCGGCGCAACGGCAGAAGTGGTTCACCGTCGGGTATCAGACCGGCGACCCCAACAAATGTGACACCTTCAGCGCCACCAACCTGGGCTAGAGATCGGTTGCCCAACAACGCAACCGACGCCGACCAATCGCTTCGCGGCTCAGCAGCCGGCCAGCAGGCGGCCCAGCTTGGCCCGTCCGTGCTCGTCGAGCGGCAGCAACGGCGGGCGCGGATCCCCGACCGGGAATCCGAGCAGCCCCAGACCGGCTTTCACCGTGGTGGCCAGCCCGCCCGCGACGATGAACTCCAGCAGCGGCTTGAGGTCGTCGTAGAGAATCTGGGCCTTCTCCAGATCCCCGGCGCGCACCGCTTCGTACAGATCGATGCATGGCTGGGGCCACAAGTTGGGTGCGGCCGTGCACCATCCGGCGGCACCAACTTTCAACGCGTCGAGCACCAGCGGGTTGGAGCCGTTATAGAACGGCAGCCGGCCGCCACTGAGTTCGGCGATGCGCCGCATCCGGGACAGGTCGCCGGTGGACTCCTTGACCATGGTGAGGTTGTCGATGCTTTCAAACATCCTGACCAACAGTTCGGGGCGCATGTCCACACCGCTGGTGGCCGGGTTGTTGTAAGCCATGATCGGGATGGTGATGGCGTCGCCAACGCTGCGGTAGTGCTGGAAGATCTCGTGTTCGTTGAGCTTCCAGTAGGACACCGGCAGGATCATCACCGCGTCAGCACCGACATGTTGCGCGTAGCGCGCGCGCCGAATGGTCTTGGCAGTAGTGACATCCGAGACGCCCAAGACGACGGGTAGCCGGCCGCTGACCGCCGCGACCGCGGTGTCAACCGCGGTATCGAACTCGGCCTCGTCGAGGTAGGCCAGTTCCCCGGTGCTGCCCAGCGCGGCGATCGCATGGACTCCCGAGCACACCAGCCGATCGACAAGTGCCGCCAGCCGGCGCGCATCGACGTCGCCCTCGGCGGTAAAGGGCGTGACCGGGTAGGCGATGATCCCGTGAATCGTGAGCGCACCAGGTTCTGCCATAGCTGGCTCCTTTGGCTTTGGTGGACGGATTGACCAATCAGCTGCTCAGCGCATCGGGGTGACGGGCCAGTGCGCGACGCGCGTAGTAGGCAAAGTTCGCCCGGCTGCGGGAAGGTGTCAGGGTCCAATCGTGAGCCTCGCGGGCCAGTTGGTCCGGTAGTTCGGCGATTGTTCCCGCACTCATGGCCGCCAGTTGCAGTTTGGCGGCGCGTTCGATCAGGACCGCCAGCGTGCAGGCCTCCTCGATGCTGACGCCGGCTATCAACTGCCCGTGGTGCGCAAGAAGGATCGCCTTCTTGTTTCCCAATGCGGCGCTGATGATCTCGCCTTCCTCGTTGCCCACCGGCACGCCTGGCCAGTCGGCGAGGAAAGCGCAGTCGTCATAGAGCGGCGTGGTGTCCATGTGCGAAACGACCAACGGCACCTTCAGCATCGACAACGCCGCGGTGTGGAACCCATGGGTATGAACGATGCACTGCACGTCCGGCCGTTCGCGGTAGATCCAGCTGTGAAATCGATTTGCCGGGTTGGCCATTGCAGAGCCCTCGAGAACATTGAGGTCCTCATCGACCAACAGCAGGTTGTCTTCGGTGATCTCGTCGAATCCCAAGCCGAGTTGTTGGGTGTAATAGGTGCCGGGCCGCTGCGCACGCGCGGTGATCTGCCCGGCCAGACCGGAATCGTGGCCGGCGTCGAACAACACCCGGCAGGTCAACGCGACCTTTTGCCGGGTGGTCAGCTGAGATTCGGGCGTCTGGGCATCGAGGCGTTCCTGGGCCCGTCGCATCAACTCGGACTTGGAATCGGAGAAAGTGGTTGCCATCCGGGGCTCCCTTGCATAGCGTCGATATGACACGATAGTAGCACTATAGGAAACTTTGTGTCCTCGAATTTTGGCGGGTTAGGAGCTGGACAGTGACAGCACTGCTGCGCGCGGTCCGCCGGCAGCGCGGGCTCACCCTGGAACAACTCGCCCAGCGGGCCGGGCTCACCAAGAGCTACCTGTCCAAGATCGAGCGGGGACAGAGCACGCCCTCGATCGCGGTGGCGCTCAAGGTCGCGCGGGCACTCGACGTCGACGTCGGGCGGCTCTTCTCAGACGAGTCCGCCCACGAGACGATGACCGTCGACCGCGCCCACGACCGCCTAGGGTCCCAATCCGGGCGCTACCACGTACTGGCGTCGACGCAACTTGGAAAAACCATGTCGCCGTTTGTTGTTCGGCCGACCGCCGGGCAAGACTGCGCCTCCGACGGTCCGCATCCGGAGCACACCGGCCAGGAGTTCGTCTTTGTGCACACGGGCAGCGTCGAACTCGACTACGGCGACCAGACCGTCACGCTCGGTACCGGTGACAGCGCCTACTTCGACGCCTCGGTCGGCCACAAGCTAAGGGCGGTCGGCACCGAACGGGCCGAAGTCGTGGTGGTCGCGGGGGCCGAACTCAGCGGCCGGTGACTAGCGGAGCGCTACCACGGCCGGGTCGAGCAGGTGACTCCGCTGCCACCGTTCTGCGACACCACCACCTGTCCGTCGACGGCGATCTCGCAGTGGAATTCGGGATTGATCCGAAGGCCGCCGCTGGCCGTGACGATGGCCCACTGACTCGGGTTCTGCAGTGTGGCCGTGTAGACCAACGGTTGACCGCCGGTGATCGGGGTGTGCACGGAGGTCAGGTATTTCGAGGAATCGGCATCAAACGCCGACTGGCTGGGCGGATCGACATTCATGTACTGAATGTTGGCGGTCAGATCGCTGGTGGTCGTGACCGTGTAAGTCACCTGATGCCCAGCTGGATCTGCATGAGAGATCGCCGGCGCAGCTACCACCGCGGCAACCGCGACCACCGCCCCCGTCACTGAGACCGCGCTCGCCCTCTTTCGCACGTTCGTCATATCGAAAACGCTACCGGATTCGTTACCGATGGCCGCGGTCCGCAATTCGTCCGACATGGCGGGTGATCGTCCTTACGATGCAAGCGTGACCACCGCATTCGTCTTGTCCGGCGGCGCAAGCCTCGGAGCGATACAGGTCGGGATGCTGCAAGCCTTGGCCGACGAAGGCATCACACCAGACCTGATCATCGGCACCTCGGTCGGCGCACTCAACGGTGGGTGGATCGCGTCGCGGCCCGATGCGGCCGGGATTCGGGCTTTGGCCGGATTGTGGCGGTCCCTCACCCGAAAAGAGGTATTTCCCACTCAACCGGTCACCGGGCTGATGGGCTTCCTCGGCCGGCGCCAGCACTTGGTCCCCAACACGGGTCTGCGGCGCATCCTCAGCAGGGAACTTGAATTCACCAATCTCGAGGATGCACCGATCCCGCTGCACGTGGTGGCCACCGACGTCATCTCCGGCACCGACGTATTGCTGTCCTCCGGCGACGCCGTCGATGCGATCGCAGCCAGCGCAGCCATTCCCGGGATATTCCCCCCGGTCAGCATCAACGGGCGCGGGCTCATCGACGGCGGTGTGGTGAACAACACCCCGGTGTCGCACGCGGTCGCGCTGGGGGCCGACAAGATCTGGGTATTGCCGACCGGCTATTCGTGCGATCTGCAGACCTTGCCGGCCTCGGCGGTCACGATGGTCCTGCACGCGATGACGCTGGCAGTCAACCATCGCCTCGCCGTCGATATCGAGCGCTTCGAGCAGACCGTCGATCTGCGCGTCATTCGGCCGCTTTGTCCGGTATCCATATCCGGAGCCGACTTCTCGCAATCGGCAACCCTTATCCCGCGCTCGCACCAGGCCACCCGCGAGTGGCTGGCGACGAATCCGGCGCGCATCGGACAGGCCGCATTACTCAAGCCGCACCTGCACTAGCCAAGCGGTGTTAACCCGACTGGGGTATGAAAGCAGTAATGCCCGACGATCTGGATCAACCCGATGACCCGCAACCCGTGGGACCCAGCCGCCGCAAGTTGCTGACGACGGGCCTCGCGTCGGCCGCCGTCGGAGCGGGCATCGGCCTGGGCGGGGCGGCACTGCTACGGCCCGGGCACGGTCCCAGTGTCTGGTATCAGCCCGATCGCACCAGCGCGCAACCGGTTGGCGGTCTGCATCTGCAATATGGCAAGAACGCCGCCACCGAGGTCGTCGTGTCGTGGCACAGCGTTGACGCGGTCCAGAATCCGCGAGTCATGCTGGGAACCCCCGCGTCCGGGTTCGGCCGCGTCGTCAGCGCCGAGACCCGAACCTATCGGGATGCGAAGTCCAATACCGAGGTTCGCGTCAACCACGCCCGGCTGACCAACCTGACACCAGATAGCGACTACGTATACGCCGCGGTCCACGACGGCGCGGATCCACAACTGGGCACCGTGCGAACCGCGCCATTGGGGCGAAAACCGCTGCGCTTCACCAGCTTCGGGGATCAGGGCACGCCAACACTGGGCAGATTCTCCGACGGTCGATACGTGAGCGACAACGGCGGAACGCCTGCCGCGGGCGACATCACCATCGCGATCGAGCGCATGGCCCCGTTATTCAACCTGGTCAACGGCGACCTGTGCTACGCGAACATGGCACACGACCGCATTCGCACCTGGTCGGACTGGCTGGAAACCAACAGCCGTTCAGCGCGTTACCGGCCATGGATGCCCGCGGCCGGCAATCACGAGAATGAATTGGGCAATGGGCCAATCGGTTACGGCGCCTACCAAACCTATTTCTCGGTGCCCGACTCTGGGGCCAGCCAGGAGTTGCGCGGGCTGTGGTACTCCTTCACCGCCGGCTCGGTGCGGGTGATCAGCCTGAGCAACGATGATGTGTGTTTTCAGGACGCCGGCAGCTCCTACGTACACGGCTATTCGGGTGGCGAGCAAAGACGTTGGCTGCAAACCGAACTCGCCGCGGCGCGCCGCGACCCGGCGGTCGACTGGGTGATCGTGTGCATGCACCAGACGGCCATCTCGACCGCCGATCATTTCAACGGCGCCGACCTGGGCATCCGGCAGGAGTGGCTGCCGTTGTTCGACCAATACGAGGTCGATCTCGTGTTGTGCGGCCATGAGCACCACTACGAGCGGTCACATCCGCTGCGCGGCGCGATGGACACCCAGACCCGAACGCCGATCCCCGTGGACACCCGCGGCGACGTGATCGACGCGACCCGGGGAACGGTGCACCTGGTCATCGGTTGCGGGGGGCGGTCGCTGACCAGCAACCAGTTGTTCTTCCCCGAACCCCGCTGCCGGGTCGTGACCGCGGTCGGCCCATACGATCCCGGCGAGCGGTCCCGGCCATCGATCTACGTGCTCGAGGACGCACCATGGTCGGCGTTCCGTGACCACGACAACCCCTACGGCTTTGCGGCCTTCGATGTCGATCCCGGCCAACCCGGCGGCCACACATCGATCAAGGCGACGCACTACGCGGTGACCGGGTTGTTCGGGGCGACCACGGTTGTCGACGAATTCACGCTGACCAAGCCGCGCGGTGATTAACGCCGCGTCAAAATAGGGTCGCCTGCTCGGGAACGGGCATCACCTCCGCTTCGGCGACCGGCGAGGACGGGCGCGCGGTACCGCCCAGCCGATGCTTGGCGACCAGTGGCGCCACGCGTTGCCTGAGCATGTCGCGGTAGTACGGCGGCAAGTAGGCACCGCGCCGGTACAGCTCCCGATACGTGCCGACGAGGTCCGGGTGCGCCCGGGCCAGCCAGGACATGAACCAACCGCGCGTCGCTCCGCGCAGATGCAGCCCGAAAGCCGTGACACCGGTAGCACCGGCCGCCGCGATCTGGCCGAGCAAGAGATCGAGGTGCGCAGCGGAGTCGGTGAGGTGCGGTAGCACCGGGGCGACCATCACATGACAATCCAGACCGGCGTCGCGGATTGCGGCGATCAGACCCAGCCGGGCCTGCGGGGCCGGCGTGCCGGGCTCGACCTCCTTGTGCAGGTCCGGGTCGGCGATGGCCAGCGACACGGCCACCGACACCGGCACCTGCCCGGATGCCTCGGCCAGCAGTGGCAGATCCCGGCGCAGCAGTGTGCCCTTGGTCAGGATGGACAGCGGGGTTCCCGATCCGGCGAGCGCGCCAATGATTCCCGGCATCAGCGCGTAACGGCCCTCCGCGCGCTGGTAGGGATCGGTGTTGGTGCCGAGCGCGACGGTCTCGCGCCGCCACAATGGCCGGCGTAACTCACGGCGCAGCACTTCGGCGACATTGGTCTTGACCACGATCTGGGTATCGAAATCCGCACCCGAGTCGAAGTCGAGGTACTCATGGGTGGGACGGGCGAAACAGTAACGACAGGCATGCGTGCAGCCGCGGTAGCCGTTGACGGTGTAGCGGAAAGGCAACGCGGCGGCGTTGGGCACCTTGTTCAGCGCGGACTTGCAGAGCACTTCATGGAACGTCATGCCCTCGAAGTGCGGCGAGCGGACGCTTCGAACCAACCCGATGCGCTGCAGCCCGGGTAACGCTCCGTCATCGACGGGTTCCCCGTTGACCGCCAGGGCCTGGGCACACCAGCGCATACCACACATTCGAACATTAGTTCGATTTCTAGTCAAGCGCCCGACTAGCTCGCTTGTGCGCGGTCGAACTGGTGGGTGCCGCCGGCTTGCACACAAGGGGAACGACCACGCGCCGCCCGGGATAGTCACCTAGACCTGCCCGTCGAGCGCGCATCAGATTGTTGAGCCGCAATGGATTTGAGCGCGGCCTACGATTGGTCGATGTTTGTCCGTGGGAAGTTTGTCGGCGGGTTTCGGCGGTGGCGTTTGCGATGAAGCCGGCGCCGACGCACGGTTGCAGCGATAGTCGTCTGAGCTCGACAACACAGAACGAAGTACATCGCTCGCACGCATCTTTGACGGCGCACCGAGCCAGCTAGAAGGGCGGCGGTTCCTCGGCAGCGGCGCAGGTGCGGGTCTGCAAGTCCGAACCCTGCGCGAACACGGAGCGGGGTTGGCGCGCCTGCCGGTTGCGACGGCGTTCGGTAGCGATCAGATGGGCCCGTTGCTGAGCCCGAGTGCGACGCCGTTGGGGCATCATCGCGCCCCGACCGTCGCCACAAGCGCCCTGCGCGGCCGACCTCGCGGGCACGCGGCCGGTGGGTGCACACAGCGAGGGGAACAACCACGCGCTACCCGGGGTGGTGACATAGACATGCCCGTCGGGCAGACCCCAGATCACGGTTCCATCGGGCAACTGCTGGTCGCGCCAACCCCAGAACGTCTTCAGCAGATGGTGTTTGCGGCATAGGCATTTCAGGTTCGAGGGGTGCGTGAGGCCGCCAGCCGCGTAGGGCACCGTGTGGTCGACGTCGCAGTCGGCGGCCGGGCGGTCACACCCGGGGGCCCGGCAAGTGAGATCGCGACAGCGCACAAAGTCAGCCAGTTGCGCCGATGGGGTGTATCTCGGTTCGGCAATCTCGGCCGGCCGGATCACGGGCACCAGCCTGGCGGACTTGGCCAGCTCGGCGACCAACTCGGCCGGGACAAGCCACTCCGACCCCGCCAGCACGCCCGGCGCGGTGCCCGCGCCCTCGACGCTGGCCCGCTCGGCGATGACATGTATCACGATGTTGCTCGAGCGCGCCGGTTCCGACGCCGCGCACTGAGCCGACCCACAACCACACACCAGCCGCTCGATACCGGCGGCCAGCGCCCCCAACGCGTCGGCGCGCCGCTGCTTGCGCGTGCGCGGATCGGCCGCACACACGGTGGCCGCCAACTCATCAAGTCGCCGATCAAGGGCTTGCCCAGCGGTGGCAACCACACTGCCCTCCACCCAGGCCATTCCCGAACCACCGCCAATGACGTCGACGTACCGGTCCGAGGCCGCCTTGTGCGCCTGGCGCACCGCGTCGTGATCGACCTTGGTGACAATCTGGTCGACCGCCGCGCCCAGCCCACCGCGCGTCAGCGAGGGGCGACGCGATACCAGCGCCGCCACCTGGGCATCCACCTTGGCCAACACGTCGGCATCGGCGATCAGATCGGTGCGAAACACAATCGTCTGAAAGCTCCGATAGTCGATGTCACCGGACTCGAACACCTTGCCGACCAGCGGCAGCCGATCCCGCATCGCCATCGCATAGCGCAGATAGCTCGCCCCCATCGCCACGCTGCAGCGCAATCTGGCCGCGACCTGGGCGGCGACTGCCTCCCAGGTATCGGTTGCCCACTGGGCCCGCTCCCCCGACTCGCGGCACCGCAGTACGAACAACTCCCCGATCGCCACCAGGCGCCCGGCCGCTGACTGCGCCTCTGAACGCGCGGCCTCACCCACCCGATCCAGCAACGCCGCCGACTCGGATGTCGCACGACTGGCGTACCAGGATTCGAACATACATTCGATAATGCCACGGGGGTACGACACGAACGGCGATCGCCCCGACGGGGGCGCGGCCGGGCTAGCGTCCGAGCTTGGCAATCACGTCGTCGACAACCGAATCGGTCGACACCGAGACCTGCTCGCCGGTACCGAGGTCCTTCACCCCGACCGTGCCCGCCTCGATATCGCGATCCCCGGCGACCAGCGCAACGCTCGCACCGGAGCGGTCGGCCGCACGCATCGAACCCTTGAGCCCGCGATCACCGTAGGCGAGGTCGACGCGAACGCCCGAGGCGCGGAGCTGCCCGGCCAGCACCGCCAGCGTCAGCTTGGCCTGCTCGCTCAGTGGCACCCCGAACACGTCGCAGCGGGCGCTCTCCCCCACGCTCTTGCCTTCGGCGCGCAACGCCAGCATCGTCCGATCGACACCCAGCCCGAACCCGATGCCCGACAGGTCCTGCCCGCCCAGCTGCTTCATCAGGCCGTCGTAGCGGCCCCCGCCGCCGATGCCGGACTGCGCGCCCAACCCGTCGTGCACGAATTCGAAGGTGGTCTTGGTGTAGTAGTCGAGCCCGCGCACCATGCGCGGGTTGATGACATAGGGCACCCTGAGCGCGTCCAGATGCGCCAGCACCGTGTCAAAGTGCTGCTTGGCGACATCGGAGAGGTGGTCGAGCAGCACCGGGGCCTCGGCGGTCATCGCCCGCACCTCCGGGCGCTTGTCGTCGAGCACCCGCAATGGATTGAGCGCAGCGCGCCGGCGGGTCTCTTCGTCAAGGTCCAAACCGAACAGAAACTCCTGCAACAGTTCTCGGTACTGCGGCCGGCAGGTCTCATCACCGAGCGAAGTGACTTCCAACCGGAACCCGTCCAGCCCCAGCGAACGGAAGCCCGCGTCGGCGATGGCGATCACCTCGGCGTCCAGCGCCGGATCGTCCACGCCGATCGCCTCCACACCAACCTGCTGCAACTGGCGATACCGCCCGGCCTGCGGACGCTCGTAGCGGAAGAACGGACCCGCGTAACACAGCTTCACCGGCAGCGCCCCACGGTCCAGGCCGTGTTCGATCACCGCCCGCACCACCCCAGCGGTGCCCTCGGGCCGCAGCGTCACCGAACGGTCACCACGGTCGGCAAACGTGTACATCTCTTTGGACACCACGTCGGTCGATTCACCCACGCCACGGGCAAACAGCGCGGTGTCCTCGAAGATCGGCAGTTCGATGTGGCCGTAGCCGGCCCGGCGGGCGGCCGTCAGCAGGCCGTCGCGCACCGCCACAAACTGCGCCGAGTCCGGTGGCACGTAGTCCGGCACGCCTTTGGGAGCACAGAATTCCGTCACGTGCTCAACCCTTCCAGGAACGGGTTGAACCGCCGCTCGGCACCGATGCTGGTGGAGTTGCCGTGCCCGGGAAGCACCACGGTCTTGTCGTCGAGCACCAGCAACTTGTCGACGATCGAGCGCAGCAGGTCACGGCCGCTGCCTCCGAACAGATCGGAGCGGCCGATGGAGCGCTCGAACAGCGTGTCGCCGGTGAATACGACGTCGCGGTCGTCTTTGGCCGCCAGCGGCACCCGGAAGCACACCGATCCGCGGGTGTGCCCGGGTGTGTGATCCACGTTGACGCAGATGTTGCCGAGGTCGATCTTGTCGCCGTCGCGGTCCAGTTCGACGACCTGTTTGGGCTCACGGAAGAAGGCACCGGCGAACAGCTGTGCCACCCGCGGCCCCAGGCCGTAGATGGGGTCTTTGAGCATGAATCGGTCCTCGGGATGGATGTAGGTCGGGCAGCCGAACGTATCCGAGACCTTCTGAGCCGACCACATGTGGTCGATGTGCCCGTGGGTGATCAACACCGCGGCCGGAGTCAGCCGGTTCTTGTCGAGGATGCGACGCAGTTGGCCCATCGCACGCTGGCCGGGGTCGACGATGATGGCGTCCGTTCCAGGCCGCTCGGCCAGCACGTAACAATTGCACTGCAACACGCCGGCGGGAAATCCGGTGATCAACACGATTCCCAGTTTCCCATTCCCTCGGTCCGGCGACGATATGGGCCAACACCGTGGGGTGCTTGACAAGGGTTTCGGCGCTCACATTAGCCTGAGCTGGCCACTCGGCCCGATTCACCGGACAAGCAGGGAGGACATCGGCCGTGCCGACCAACCAGCAGCGACGTGCCACAGCCAAGCGCAAACTAGAGCGGCAGCTGGAGCGCCGCGCCAAGCAGGCCAAGCGCCGGCGGATCCTGATGATCGTGGGTAGCGCAGTGGCTGCGGTCACCGTGATCGCCGCCGTAGTGGTCGTTGTGGTGATGAACAAGGGCGATCACAAGACCACCGCCTCCGCGAGCCCCAGCAGTTCCGAGCCGACCAGCTCCGCCGCTGCGCCCACCGACGACTCGGTACCGCCGCTGCCGGCGTTCAAGCCTTCGGCCAACCTCGGCGCCAACTGCCAATACCCGGCGTCCCCGGACAAGGCCGCCAAGCCGGCCAAGCCGCCGCGGTCGGGCAAGGTGCCGACCGAACCGGCCCAGGTGAGCGCGAGCATGATGACCAGCCAAGGAAAGGTCGGCCTCATGCTGGCCAACAACGAATCACCTTGCACGGTAAACAGTTTCGCGAGCCTGGCGCAGCAGGGCTTCTTCAAGGACACCAAGTGCCATCGGCTGACCACCTCGCCGACGCTGTCGGTGCTGCAGTGCGGCGACCCGAAGGGCGACGGAACCGGCGGTCCGGGCTACCAATTCGCCAACGAGTACCCCACCGACCAGTACCCGCCCAACGACCCGGCACTGCGCCAGCCGGTGATCTATCCGCGCGGCACTCTGGCCATGGCCAATGCCGGCCCGGATACCAACAGCAGCCAGTTCTTCATGGTCTATCGCGACTCGCAGCTACCGCCCCAGTACACCGTGTTCGGCACCATCCAAGCCGACGGGCTGGAAACGCTGGACAAGATCGCCAAGGCCGGTGTCGCCGGTGGCGGCGAGGACGGACCGCCAGCACTTGATGTGACCATCAAGTCGGTGTTCCTCGACTAGCCGGAAAACGCCGTTTCTAGGCGGCCGAAGTCACCCGGTAGACGTCGTACACGCCCTCCACGTTGCGCACGACGTTGAGCAGATGCCCCAGGTGCTTGGGGTCGCCCATTTCGAAGGTGAACCGGCTGATCGCCACCCGGTCCCCCGAGGTGGTCACCGACGCCGACAGGATGTTGACCTTCTCGTCGGCCAGCACCCGGGTCACATCCGACAGCAACCGGTGCCGGTCCAGTGCCTCCACCTGAATGGCGACCAGGAACACCGACGACGGCGACGGCGCCCAATGCACCTCGATAATGCGCTCGGACTGCTGTTTGAGCGACTCCGCGTTGGTGCAGTCGGTGCGATGCACGCTGACTCCGCCGCCGCGGGTGACAAAACCCATGATGTTGTCGCCGGGAACCGGTGTGCAGCACTTGGCCAGCTTGGTCATCACGCCGGGGGCACCGGGCACCGAGACCCCGACGTCGTCGGAGCTGCGCGGACGGCGCGGGATGGTGGTCGGCGTCGCCCGCTCGGCGAGCTCCTCCTCGGCCTGGTCGATGCCGCCAAGCTCGGCCAGCAGCCGTTGCATGGCATGGCGGGCAGACACGTGCCCCTCGCCAATGGCGGTGTAGAGCGCCGACACATCAGTGTAGTGCAGCTCACGGGCGACCGCCCCCATGGACTCGCCATTGACCAAGCGCTGCAACGGAAGCCCACCGCGGCGCACTTCGCGCGCGATCGCCTCCTTACCCGCCTCCAGCGCCTCCTCACGCCGCTCTTTGGCGAACCACTGCCGGATCTTGGTCTTGGCGCGTGGCGAGACGACGAACTGCTGCCAGTCCCGCGATGGCCCGGCATTGGGCGCCTTGGAGGTGAAAACCTCTACCACTTCGCCGTTTTCCAGCTGGCGTTCCAGTGCCACCAGCCGCCCGTTGACCCTGGCGCCGATGCAGCGGTGACCAACCTCGGTGTGTACCGCATAGGCGAAGTCCACAGGTGTCGATCCGGTGGGCAAGGTGATGACATCGCCCTTGGGCGTGAACACGAAAAGCTCTTGTACGGCAAGGTCGTAACGCAGCGACTCCAGGAATTCGCCCGGGTCGGCGGCCTCCCGCTGCCAGTCGAGCAGTTGACGCATCCACGCCATGTCGTCGATCTCGGCCGCCGCATGTGGATGGGGAACACCGTTGCGGCCCTTGGCCTCTTTGTAGCGCCAGTGCGCGGCGATGCCGTATTCGGCGGTGCGGTGCATGTCGCGGGTGCGGATCTGCACCTCCAGCGGCTTACCCTCCGGGCCGACCACGGTGGTGTGCAACGACTGGTACACACCGTATCTGGGCTGGGCGATGTAGTCCTTGAACCGTCCCGCCATCGGCTGCCACAGCGAATGCACCACGCCCACCGCGGCATAGCAGTCCCGGATCTCGTCGCACAGGATGCGGATGCCGACCAGGTCGTGGATGTCGTCGAAGTCGCGGCCCTTGACGATCATCTTCTGGTAGATCGACCAATAGTGCTTGGGGCGTCCCTCCACGGTGGCCTTGATCTTCGATGCACTCAGCGTGGCGATGATCTCGGCACGGACCTTGGCCAGGTAGGTGTCGCGCGACGGCGCTCGGCCGGCCACCAGGCGCACGATCTCGTCGTACTTCTTGGGATGCAGGATGGCAAACGACAGGTCTTCGAGCTCCCACTTGACGCTGGCCATACCCAGTCGATGCGCCAGGGGGGCAATGACTTCCAGTGTCTCGCGGGCCTTGCGCGCCTGCTTCTCCGGGGGCAGAAAGCGCATGGTGCGCATGTTGTGCAACCGGTCGGCCACCTTGATCACCAGCACCCGCGGATCGCGAGCCATGGCGGTGATCATTTTGCGGATGGTCTCGCCTTCGGCAGCGCTACCGAGCACGACCCGGTCCAGCTTGGTCACCCCGTCGACAAGATGGCCCACCTCCTCGCCGAACTCTTCGGAAAGCGCCTCGAGGGTGTATCCGGTGTCTTCGACGGTGTCGTGCAGCAGCGCCGCCACCAGGGTGGTGCTGTCCATGCCCAACTCGGCCAGGATGTTGGCAACCGCCAGCGGGTGGGTGATGTAAGGATCACCGGAATGCCGGAACTGGCCGGCGTGGCGCTGGTCGGCGACCTCGTAAGCCCGCTGCAGCAGCGAAAGGTCGGCCTTGGGGTACACCTCGCGGTGCACCGCCACCAATGGCTCGAGAACCGGGTTGATGGCGCTGCGCTGAGCGGTTATCCGGCGGGCCAGCCGGGCCCGCACCCGACGGGAGGCGCTGCTGGTTGTCTTGAGGGTCTCAGCCGGCGCCGCCTCGGGCGCCTCTACCACCGGTGGCGACTCGACGGACGGCACGACTGCCTGCGTCGTGCTTTGGTCATCGGCCACCGTCGTCACCTCCGACCTAGAGGATATCTCCAAAGTTGGACTTGCCCCGCTCGTTCTCGGCCGCTGCCGGCGCAGACTAGGCCCGGCTCAGACTGTGCACCCGCAACGGCGCGATCGCCTCGCGACCGCCCAGCGCCGTCAGTTCGACCACCACCGCCGCCCCGGTCACCTTGGCACCAGTGCGCTCCAGCAAGCGGGTTGCCGCCCCGAGGGTCCCACCCGTGGCCAACACATCGTCGATGATCACCACGCTACGTCCCCGCAGCTCGAGACTGTCGGCGGGAATCTCCATGCTGGCAGCGCCATATTCCCTGTCGTATTCCTCGGTGAGCACCGGCGGTGGCAGCTTGCCGCTCTTGCGAATGGACAGCACGCCGGTGCCCAGGCGTGCGGCCAGGGCCGCGGCAACCAGCGACCCACGCGACTCGATACCGGCCACCAGGTCGGTGCCGGCCGCGATGTCGGCCAGCGCGTCGATCACCGCAGCCATCGCCTCACGGTCGGCAAACAGCGGAGTCAGATCCTTGAACTGAATTCCAGGCTCGGGGAAATCCGCCACGTCCCTGGTCAGCGACGAGATCAGATCCGCGACGGGGGCGCTCCCCCGCCCAGTTACCACTAAATCTGTCACTGCATCAACGCCCATCGGTCCATGTTCCAGCCTGCCCCCCAGCGAGTCGGATTCCTGCTCACGGCATACATTTTTTTTGACATCAGCAACGTGCGCTCCTGCCGGTACAACGGCAACGTTGGCATCTCGTCCCAGAGTACCGGCGCCCCCTCGGCGAGCAACCTGACACGCTCTGCCGGATCAGCGGACACCGCAAGTGCACTGATGATGCCGTCAATTTGCGGATTTGCGTAGCCCGACAGGTTGTTTCCGTTACCGCTGTGCAGGTCATATGCATCCATCGACGACGAACCCGTGGACCCGCTACCGGAGGCCCCACCGGTACTGGCCAGCAAAACATCGATCTTGCCGTCCCGAAGCGCCCCGGGCCCCGCTGTGTCCAGCGTCACATCAGAAACCGAGATGCCGGCCGGCCCGCACGACTTGGCGATGGCGCCGATGATGGCCGCCAGCCGTGCATTGGGCCCGTGGTAGCCGATGCGCAGGGTCAGCGGCGCACCGCCGAGCGCATCGCGTGCGGCGCCCGAATCACCCTTGGTGAACTTGCCCCCCTCCGCGGTGCCGTCGGCCCCGGCGATGGCGTCCTCGGTGGCCGGATTGAGCCGCGAGTTGGCGATCGGAACTCCGGCGTCGCGCGAAATCGCGTCCCGTGGCGTACACAACGCGACGGCGCGACGATTGCGAACATCGGCCAGCGGCCCCTTCGGCGAGAAGATCAGCTGTTGGATTCCCTCCGATGGCGAATCCGTGCGCTGGTAATTGTCGGGGGTGGTCAAGGTCCCCGAGGACCCGGCCGCGACGTCGACGACGTCGACGTCACGATTATTGACCCGGTCTTGGATGTCGGCACCCTGCGGCCGCACGATGACCCGCTTGGTGATCGCCTTGGCGCCCCACCAACGGTCGTTGGCGACGAGCACCACGCCACCATCGTCGAGAATCGACTCGATCTTGTACGGCCCCGAAGACGGAAAGTGTTTGAGATCCACACCCCGCTTGAGATCCCAGGTGGTATTCCACAGTCGCGCGATCTGCTCCACCTGGGGAGCCTTGTTGTCCAGCAGCGCCGCGGTGACGTCGATGCCAAGCTCATCGGCCAGGACGTGCGACGGCATCAATGATGTCGCGGTGAACAGCTGGGCGTAGTCGACGACCGCGCGGTCCGGGATGAAGGACACTCGGGCCTTCTTCTGCCCGGGCGTGCATTCGATGTTGGCGATGTCGACGTAGCCGGCCTGCGTTGCGGCATCGAAACCCGGGTAACGCCCGGATTCTGCGGCCCAGGCCAGCACCAGGTCGTCACAAGTCACCTGCTTGCCATCGGAATAGACGGCGTCGTCAGCGATTTGATAATCGAGCACCAAGGGCGCGCCGCCCACCACCGAGATCGTTCCGAAGTCGTGGTCGGCCACCACCTGGCCGTCGGGTCCGTGGTACCCGAACCCCGTCAGCACTCGGGCAAACGCCTGCGCTCCGGCGGATGCGGCTCCGGTGACGGTGTTGGTGTTGTAGGTGGGCAGCGGACCATCGACCACATAGTCGATCTGCCCCGCCGCGCTACCCGAGCACGCGCTCAGCGAGGATGCCGCAGCCAGCGCGGCGACCCCGACAGCGGCGATCTTGTGCCCATTGCCCCCGAAACCGCGCCGCAGGACATTGCGCAATCCCGACCACCGGCTGAAGTTGCGTTCACGACGACAGCTGGCCATCGCGACTACCGACGGCCGGCGTTGCGCTTGCCGGTCGGACGTTTGGTAGCGGTGGGGCGCACCGGGCGCGCACCTGGCGCCGGCTTGTTCGATGCGGCCGGCTTCGCGTCAGCCTTCTCATCCGGGCGCGCAGTCTCTGTCGGCGTCTCGGCGGCCGCGGTCTCGGTGAGCTCCTGCCCCGACTCGGCATCGGCTGCGGCGCGCTCGCCGGCCGCACGCGAAGCCGGAGTGCGACGCTTGATCACCTTGCGGGTGTGGGACCGCACCAGCTCGGTGCGCTCACGCAGGGTCACCAGCAACGGAGTGGCGAAGAAGATCGATGAGTAGGTGCCCACAATGATGCCGATCA
This sequence comes from Mycobacterium marinum, assembly GCF_003391395.1. NCBI lineage: Bacteria > Bacillati > Actinomycetota > Actinomycetes > Mycobacteriales > Mycobacteriaceae > Mycobacterium > Mycobacterium marinum. The sequence continues at coordinate 2,410,039 of NZ_CP024190.1, read as the reverse complement.
ACTGCACCAGCGCCAGGTCCTTCAACGTCCCGACGCCCAACAGCCAGACCGCCACCACCATCAGTGACAGCACCGGCAATACGGAGATCAGGCTGGTATTGATCGAGCGCATGAATGTCTGGTTCACCGCCAGGTTGGCCTGCTCGGCGAAGGTGCGCCGAGTGGTGTGCTGAAAGCCGTGCGTGTTTTCCTCGACCTTGTCGAACACGATGACGGTGTCGTAGAGCGAGAACCCGAGGATCGTCAGCAGTCCGATGACGGTGGCTGGGGTGACTTCGAAGCCCACCAGGGAGTACACCCCTGCGGTGACGGTCAGGTCGAAAATCATCGCCGCGATCGCCGAGATCGTCATGTACCGCTCGTAGCGCACGGTGATGTAGATGGCGACCAGCACCAGGAACACCACCAGGGCGATCACCGCCTTCTTGGTGATCTGCCCACCCCAGGTTTCCGATACCGCGGCGTCGCTGATGGCTTTCTTGCTGGGCTTGCCGTCGGCCCCCTTGGGGTGGAACGCGTCGAACAGGGCGTCGCGCAGCTTTTCCGTCTGCTCGTTGGACAGCGTCTCGGACCGGATCTGCACGGTCGCCGAAGCGCCGCTACCCACGGTGACGACCGACTCGGGATCGCTGCCCACGACGTTGTGGAAAACCTCTTCGACCTGAGTGACCTGGCTGTCACCACGCGGGAACGACACCGTGGTGCCGCCCTTGAAATCGATCCCGAACGTGAAGCCGCGCACGATGATGCTCAGGATCGCGATCGCCATGATCGCCCCGCTGATGCCGTACCAGAGCTTGCGCCGTCCCACCACCTCGAAGGCCCCGGTACCCGTGTAGAGCCGGGAGAGCAGGTTGTGGTGCGGCAGCCCAGTGGCCTTCTCGCTGCCCGAGCCGCTCAGTTCGGCCGAGCCCTCGGAGGCTTGGGTGAGTTCGACCGCCGAAGCGTCCTTCTTGGTGTTCTTGGCTGTGGTTTCGGCCTTGGTCTCCGACGCCATGGCGTTATCCCCGTCCCGTCTTTGCGATGCCCGATCGAGTCCTCGAGTCGGAGGCACGCCGTTCGCGAGCAACCTGCTGAACCGCACCCAAGCCGTTGTAAGCCGGCTTTGCCAACCGTGGCGACTTAGAGGCCAAGTAGACCAGCGGCCAGGTCACCAGGAAGACCACGACGATGTCCAGAATCGTGGTGAGGCCCAGCGTGAATGCGAAACCCTTCACCTGCCCGATTGCCAGGAAGTACAGCACCGCGGCGGCCAGGAAGGTGACCGCGTTACCCGACACGATCGTCTTGCGGGCGCGCGCCCAACCTCGTGGCACCGCCGAGCGGAACGAACGACCCTCACGGATCTCGTCCTTGATTCGCTCGAAGAACACCACGAACGAGTCGGCGGTGGTGCCGATACCGATGATCAGACCCGCGATACCCGCCAGGTCCAGGGTGTAGTTGATATAGCGACCCAGCAACACCAGGATCGCGAAAACCATTGCGCCAGAGGCAACTAGCGATAGCGCCGTGAGCAACCCGAGCACCCGGTAATACAGCAGGGAGTAGAGCAGCACCAACGCCAGACCGATCGCGCCCGCGATCAGGCCCGCCCGCAGCGACGTCAAACCCAGTGTCGCCGAAACCGTTTGCGCCTCAGACGATTCGAAAGACAGCGGCAGCGAACCATATTTCAGGACGTTGGCCAGCTGGCGTGCGGTCGATGCGCTAAATGGTGGCTCTCCCCCACTGATCTGGGTCCGGCCGCCGGGTATCGCCTCCAGAATCTGCGGTGCGCTCACGACCTGTGAGTCCAAGGTGAAGGCGGTCTGAGTACCGATGTGGGCGGCCGTGTAGTCAGCCCAGGTGTTGGCCGCCTGGCTCTTGAACTGCAGATCCACCACGTAGCCGATGCTGCGCTGATCCATTCCGGAGGTGGCGTTTTGAATCTGATCGCCGCTGATGATCGACGGCGCCAGCAGGTAGGCGGTCTTGTGGTCGGTGGAGCAGGTCACCAGGGGCAACTTCGGGTCATCGTTGCCGGCCAGGATGTCGTCCTTGCCGCACTGGGTGGCCTCAAATTGCAGAGCGACCATCTGGATGTACTGGTTGGTGCTCTGCCGCCACTTCTTCTCCTGCGCAATGCGCTCAGCGAGATCCTTGCGCGGATCCGGCAGCGCGGGCTCTTCGCCCGGCGGCAAGTCCGCCGGCTGCTGGGCCCCGGTGGCGGGCGGCGCGGGGCTGCCCGTCGGGGTCGGGCTGGGAGCGGGAGCCGGCGACGGCGGTGGGTCCTGCGGATAGGGCCGCGGCTGCGCCCCCGGGCGGCCCGGAACTCCCGATTGCGGGGCAGCCGGCGCGCCGGGTTGTGGCGCAGCGGGAGCACCGGATTCGGGCGGTTGCCCCGCATTCGGTGCCGGTCCGCCTGGGGCGGGCGCAGTGCCGCCCGGCTGCTGCGGTTCCTGCTGCGGTTCTTGGGCAGCGGGCTGGGCCGGCATCGAGTTCATCACCGGCCGGATGTACAGCCGCGCGGTCTGCCCGAGGTTGCGAGCTTCGTTGCCGTCGTTTCCGGGCACCGTAATGACCAGGTTGTCCCCGTCCACAACGACCTCGGAGCCAGACACACCGAGCCCGTTGACCCGGGCGCTGATGATCTGCTGGGCCTGGGCCAGCGCCTCGCGGCTGGGGGCCGAGCCGTCCGGGGTCCGCGCGGTCAGCGTGACCCGAGTGCCGCCCTGCAGGTCAATACCCAGTTTGGGGGCCGCCTTCTTGTCCCCGGTGAGGAAAACCAGCAGGTAGACGCCGATCAACAGGACCAGAAACACCGACAGGTAGCGGGCAGGATGCACCGGCGCAGAAGACGACGCCACGTTCCGTTTATCTCCTTGAAATTCCGTTCTTACCCCCGACAGAGCCTACGTGGCGCTGCGGGGCGCGTGCGTCACGCACGCGGCTTGCCGTGTTCGGACCCCGAACCCCGATCACAACTCCTTGGCTGTGTGGCTTTCCGAGATTTCCGAGATTTCCGGGCTTTCTGCATCGAGCTCGCCGTCGGAGTCGTCATCGGGCAGGATCCGGTCGCGTACGGCCAGCTTCATCCAGGTCGTGACCACACCGGGGGCGATCTCGAGGTCGACGGTGTCCTCGGTGATTCCGACGACGGTGGCCTGTAGGCCAGAAGTAGTGTGCACCCGGTCGCCAGGCTCGAGCGACTCGTGCAGGTCAATGGTGGCCTGCATGGCCTTGCGCTGCCGTCGCGAGGCGAAATACATGAAGCCGCCCATGATGAGCAGGAACGGCAGAAATAGGACGAAACTCTCCATCAACACGCCTGTCTTTCGAATCGGTATTCCCTCGGTATTCGAGGGCGGCGCCGAGCGTGACACCGGGCTCGCGCGCCTCGTAACGGTCCAGTCTGCCATTCCCGCAGGTCGTACCCCGACGGGCACCCGCCCCATTGCCGTCCCGCCCCACAGGGATCGCCGGGCTGGGGTGAGCAGATACGCTTTTACCCGCGACGCGACCGCCGCGCCGCGCGAGAGGAGAACACCCGTGGCCAGCCTCGATCAAAGTCGTCTCTTGGTCACCGAAATCCCCGGCCCCGCATCGTTGGAGCTCAACAAGCGCCGGGCCGCGGCGGTGTCGGGTGGCGTCGGGGTCACCCTGCCGGTGTTCGTGGTTCGCGCGGGTGGCGGAATCGTGGAGGACGCCGACGGCAACCGGCTGATCGACCTCGGCTCCGGCATCGCCGTCACGACTATCGGCAATGCGGCGCCCCGCGTCGTGGACGCGGTACGGGCCCAGGTGGAGCAGTTCACCCACACCTGCTTCATGGTGACCCCTTACGAGCAATACGTGGCCGTCGCCGAAGAGCTCAATCGGATCACCCCGGGCTCCGGCGAGAAACGGACGGTGCTGTTCAACTCCGGCGCCGAGGCGGTGGAGAACTCCATCAAGGTCGCCCGCGCACACACCCGCAAGCAGGCCGTGGCCGCGTTCGACTATGCCTACCACGGCCGCACCAACCTGACGATGGCCCTGACCGCCAAGTCCATGCCGTACAAGAGCGGCTTCGGCCCCTTTGCGCCGGAGATCTACCGCGCACCGGTGTCCTACCCCTACCGCGACAACCTGCTCGACAAAGACATCGCCACCGACGGTGAACTTGCCGCCGAACGCGCCATCAACCTCATCGACAAGCAGATCGGCGCCGCCAACCTGGCCGCGGTCATCATCGAACCGATCGCGGGCGAGGGCGGCTTCATCGTTCCGGCCGACGGTTTCCTGCCCGCGCTGCAGCGGTGGTGCCGCGACAACGACGTGGTGTTCATCGCCGACGAGGTGCAGACCGGATTTGCCCGCACCGGCGCCATGTTCGCGTGCGACCACGAGAACGTCGAGCCCGACCTGATCGTCACCGCCAAAGGCATCGCCGACGGATTCCCCCTGTCCGCGGTCACCGGCCGGGCCGAGATCATGGACGCCCCGCACACCAGCGGCTTGGGCGGCACCTTCGGGGGCAACCCGGTCGCATGTGCGGCGGCCCTGGCCACCATCGAAACGATCGAACGCGAAGGCATGGTCGAACGGGCCCGCCAGATCGAACGACTGGTGATGGACCGATTGCTGCGATTGCAAGCCGCCGATGACCGCCTCGGCGATGTGCGCGGCCGCGGCGCCATGATCGCCATGGAGCTGGTGAAATCGGGCACCGCCGAACCCGACGCTGCACTCACCCAAAAGCTGGCCGCCGCCGCCCATGCCGCCGGCGTAATTGTCTTGACGTGCGGAATGTTCGGCAACGTGATCCGGCTGCTGCCCCCGCTGACGATCAGCGACGAGCTGCTGTCCGAAGGCCTCGACATCCTGTGCCAGATCCTGGCCGACCTCTGACCGGCCCGTCCCCCATCCGTCGACACCTGGATTCGGCGGTGGGGTAGATCACACCATTTGGCGGCACTTGGCCGGGCCGAGGCATTGAGAAAGTTATTTACTTTAGCTAACGTTCTAGTTGTCTAGCGCAACGTCGCGCGGTCAAATTCTCGATTTCTGAGCCATTGCAAGGATCTGCCATGTCGCCAATCACGCGTGAAGAGCGGCTCGAGCGCCGCATCCAGGACCTCTACGCCAACGACCCGCAGTTCGCCGCCGCCAAACCCGCCACGGCGATCACCGCAGCGATCGAGCGGCCGGGATTACCGCTACCCCAGATCATCGAGAGCGTCATGACCGGATACGCCGATCGGCCGGCGCTCGCTCACCGTTCGGTCGAATTCGTCACCGACGCCGGCACCGGCCACACCACGCTGCGGCTGCTCCCCCACTTCGAAACCATCAGCTACGGCGAGCTTTGGGACCGCATCAGTGCACTGGCCGACGTGCTCAGCGCCGAACAGACGGTGCGACCGGGCGACCGGGTCTGCTTGTTGGGCTTCAACAGCGTCGACTACGCCACCATCGACATGACTTTGGCGCGACTGGGCGCGGTGGCCGTACCGCTGCAGACCAGCGCGGCGATAACCCAGCTGCGGCCGATCGTCGCCGAGACCCAGCCCACCATGATCGCGGCCAGCGTCGACGCACTCGATGACGCCACCGAATTGGCTCTGTCCGGTCAGACCGCTACCCGAGTCCTGGTGTTCGACCACTACCGGCAGGTTGACGCACACCGCGCAGCGGTCGAATCCGCCCGGGAGCGCCTGGCCGGCTCGGCGGTCGTCGAAACCCTGGCCGAGGCCATCACGCGCGGCGACGCGTCCCGCGGTGCGTCCGCCGGTTCGGCGCCCGGCACCGATGTGTCCGACGAGTCGCTCGCGCTACTGATCTACACCTCGGGCAGCACCGGTGCGCCCAAGGGCGCGATGTACCCCCGACGCAACGTTGCGACCTTCTGGCGCAAGCGCACCTGGTTCGAAGGCGGCTACGAGCCGTCGATCACGCTGAACTTCATGCCAATGAGTCACGTCATGGGCCGCCAAATCCTGTACGGGACGCTGTGCAATGGCGGCACCGCCTACTTCGTGGCCAAGAGCGATCTCTCCACCTTGTTCGAAGACCTGGCGCTGGTGCGGCCCACCGAGCTGACCTTTGTGCCACGCGTTTGGGACATGGTGTTCGACGAGTTCCAGAGTGAGGTCGACCGCCGCCTGGTCGACGGCACCGACCGGGTCGCGCTCGAAGCCCAAGTCAAGGCCGAGATACGCAACGACGTGATCGGTGGACGGTATACCAGCGCACTGACCGGCTCCGCCCCGATCTCCGACGAGATGAAGGCGTGGGTCGAGGAGCTGCTCGACATGCATCTGGTCGAGGGCTACGGCTCCACCGAGGCCGGCATGATCCTGATCGACGGAGCCATTCGGCGCCCGGCGGTACTCGACTACAAGCTGGTCGATGTTCCCGACCTGGGTTACTTCCTGACCGACCGGCCGCATCCGCGAGGCGAGTTGCTGGTCAAGACCGATAGTTTGTTCCCGGGCTACTATCAGCGAGCCGAAGTCACCGCCGACGTGTTCGATGCTGACGGCTTCTACCGGACCGGCGACATCATGGCCGAGGTCGGCCCCGAACAGTTCGTGTACCTCGACCGCCGCAACAACGTGTTGAAGCTGTCGCAGGGTGAGTTCGTCACCGTCTCCAAACTCGAAGCGGTGTTTGGCGACAGCCCACTGGTACGGCAGATCTACATCTACGGCAACAGCGCCCGTGCCTACCTGTTGGCGGTGATCGTCCCTACCCAGGAGGCGCTGGACGCCGTGCCCGTCGAGGAGCTCAAGGCGCGGCTGGGCGACTCGCTGCAAGAGGTCGCAAAGGCCGCCGGGCTGCAGTCCTACGAGATCCCGCGCGACTTCATCATCGAGACAACGCCATGGACGCTGGAGAACGGCCTGCTCACCGGCATCCGCAAGTTGGCCCGGCCGCAGCTGAAGAAGCACTACGGCGAGCTTCTCGAGCAGATCTACACGGACCTGGCACACGGCCAGGCCAACGAACTGCGCTCGCTGCGCCAAAGCGGTGCCGATGCGCCGGTGCTGGTGACGGTGTGCCGTGCGGCGGCCGCGCTGTTGGGCGGCAGCGCCTCTGACGTCCAGCCCGATGCGCACTTCACCGATTTGGGCGGCGACTCGCTGTCGGCGCTGTCGTTCACCAACCTGCTGCACGAGATCTTCGACATCGAAGTGCCGGTGGGCGTCATCGTCAGCCCCGCCAACGACTTGCAGGCCCTGGCCGATTACGTCGAGGCGGCTCGCAAACCCGGCTCGACACGGCCGACCTTCGCCTCAGTCCACGGCGCCTCGAATGAGCAGGTCACCCAGGTGCATGCCGGTGACCTATCCCTGGACAAGTTCATCGATGCCGCAACCCTGGCCGAAGCTCCCCGGCTGCCCGCCGCAAACGCCCAAGTGCGCACCGTTCTGCTGACCGGCGCCACCGGCTTCCTCGGGCGCTACCTGGCCCTGGAATGGCTGGAGCGGATGGACCTGGTCGACGGCAAACTGATCTGCCTGGTCCGGGCCAAGTCCGACACCGAGGCACGGGCGCGGCTGGACAAGACGTTCGACAGCGGCGACCCCGAACTGCTGGCCCACTACCGTGCACTGGCCACCGACCACCTCGAGGTGCTCGCCGGCGACAAGGGCGAAGCCGACCTCGGACTGGACCGACAGACCTGGCAACGCCTGGCCGACACCGTCGACCTGATCGTCGACCCCGCGGCCCTGGTCAACCACGTACTGCCATACAGCCAGCTGTTCGGGCCCAACGCGCTGGGCACCGCCGAGCTGCTGCGGCTGGCGCTCACCTCCAAGATCAAGCCCTACAGCTACACCTCGACAATCGGTGTCGCCGACCAAATCCCGCCGTCGGCGTTCACCGAGGACGCCGACATCCGGGTCATCAGCGCCACCCGCGCGGTCGACGACAGCTACGCCAATGGCTACTCGAACAGCAAGTGGGCCGGCGAGGTGCTGTTGCGCGAGGCGCATGACCTGTGTGGCCTGCCGGTTGCGGTGTTCCGCTGCGACATGATCCTGGCCGACACCACATGGGCGGGTCAGCTCAATGTGCCGGACATGTTCACCCGGATGATCCTGAGCCTGGCGGCCACCGGTATCGCGCCGGGTTCGTTCTATGAGCTTGCGGCCGACGGCGCCCGGCAACGCGCCCACTATGACGGTCTGCCCGTCGAGTTCATCGCCGAGGCGATTTCGACTTTGGGTGCGCAGAGCCAGGATGGGTTCCACACGTATCACGTGATGAACCCCTACGACGACGGCATCGGACTCGACGAGTTCGTCGACTGGCTCAACGAGTCCGGTTGCCCCATCCAGCGCATCGCTGACTATGGCGACTGGCTGCAGCGCTTCGAAACCGCACTGCGCGCGCTGCCCGATCGGCAGCGGCACAGCTCACTGCTGCCGCTGTTGCACAACTATCGGCAGCCGGAGCGGCCCGTCCGCGGGTCGATCGCCCCTACCGATCGCTTCCGGGCGGCGGTGCAAGAGGCGAAGATCGGCCCCGAAAAAGACATTCCGCACGTCGGCGCGCCGATCATCGTGAAGTACGTCAGCGACCTGCGCCTACTCGGCCTGCTCTGAGGACGGGAAGAAGTCCAACGGCCCGAACCCATCGTGGAGCTGGGCGGTGTTTGCAAATTTTTTGCTAACAATGTGAATTTTCTATGCGCTGCGCGTGAGGCGGGTGTCACATTCTTATAGGAGACTGACCGCCCTACCGCAGGAGCGCCGACGATGTCGTCTTTTGTAATCGCAACACCTGAGTTCTTGACCGCGGCAGCAAACGATTTGAGTGGGATCGGGGATGCCGTGCGGGCGGCTACCGGGGCAGTGGCGCCGTCGACCACGGCGATAGCCCCACTGGCCGGCGACGAGGTATCAGCGGCTGTCACCCGAATGTTTGGCGCCTACGCGCAAGAATTTCAAACGCTCAGCGCGCGCATGGAGCAGTTCCATACCGACTTTGTCCGGGCACTACTTACCGGCGCAGGAGCCTATTCGGGGGCTGAGGCCGCCAACGCCTCGCCGCTGCAAACCCTGGAGCAGGACCTGCTGGCGGGCATCAACGCCCCCAGCCAAATGCTGACCGGGCGCCCGCTGATCGGCAACGGCGCCAATGGGGTGGACGGCACCGGGGCGGCCGGTGGGGACGGCGGGTGGCTGGTAGGCAACGGCGGCATCGGCGGGTCGGGCGCGCCCGGGCAGGCTGGCGGCGCGGGCGGATCAGCGGGCCTGTGGGGTGCCGGCGGGGCCGGCGGCGCCGGCGGCAGCGCGACCACTCCCGGCGGGGCTGGCGGAGCCGGCGGGACCGGCGGCGCCAACGGGCTCATCGGCGGCGGCAACGGCGGGGTCGGTGGCGCCGGTGGAGCGGGTGCGGCCGGTGGAGCCGGTGCGGTCGGCAGCACCGCGCAAGCGGGTGGGGCTGGCGGTGACGGCGGGGCCGGTGGGGCCAATAGGCAACTGGTGTCGTTGTTCGGGGCCGGCGGGGCTGGCGGGGCCGGCGGGGCCGGCGCGGACGGAGCCGCGGGAACGTTGGGCTCGGCCGGCGTGACCGGACAAATCGGTGGTTTCGGTGGGGCCGGCGGGACCGGCGGGGCCGGTGGTGCCGACCAGTCGCTGATCGGTGGGTCCAGTGGTGGCGGCGGGGCCGGGGGCCTGGGCGGGGCCGGCGGCCTGGGCGGCAACGGCGGCGCCGCAACGGGCTTTGGCATGACCGGTGGCGACGGCGCAATGGGCGGCACCGGCGGCGCCGCCGGCGCCGCGGGGGCCGCCGGCGCCGTGACCGTACCAGTCAATTTCTTGGCGCATGCCGGCTCCGACGGCGGCATCGGTACCGGCGGCAACGGCGGTCTCGGCGGCAACGGTGGGGCCGGCAGCATCGGCACCACCGGCACCGACGGCACATCGCCGACCACGGGCGGCCCCGGTGGCGCTGGGGGCGCCGGGGGTGACGGAGGCGCTGGCGGCGCCGGCATCGGTGGGGTCGGCGGCGGGTCCGGTGGCAACGGCGGTCTCGGCGGCAACGGTGGAGCCGGCGGCCACGGCGGTATCAACACCGGCACCGGCGGCACCGCCAGCGCGAGCGGCGGTACCGGCGGCAATGGCGGTGCCGGCGGGGCCGGCGGGGCGCCCGGGGCCGCCAACGCCATCGGCGGTCAGGGCGGCCAAGGCGGTATTGGCGGAAATGGCGGAAATGGCGGCAACAACACCTCTGGCATCGATACCGCCGTCGGATATGCCGGCGGTGGCGGAGGAGGTGGCGCGGGCGGCCACGGCGGCAACGGCGGAGGCAACGGTGCCCTCGGCGGCCAAGGCGGCACCGGCGGCACCGGCGGCACCGGCGGCACGGCATCCAGTAGCAACACCGGCCCGACCCCCAGCGCCGGTACCGGCGGAGGCGGTACCGGCGGCGGAGGAGGCGGCGGCGCCTCCGCATCCGGCGCGGTCGGCGGCACCGGCGGCGGCGGCGGAGGAGGAGGCGCGGGTGCCGCCGCCGGGACGGGTGCCGTCGGCGGGGGCGGCGGTGGAGGCGGCGCCGCCGGCGGCGCCGGTGGCACCGCCGGAAATGGAGGCGCGGGAGGCAACGCCATAGCGTTCGCCGGCAGCACCACCTTCAGCAGCGCCTTCGGCGGCTCCGGAGGCACCGGGGCTCCCGGGGGCACCGGCGGCGGTGGCGGCGGCGGTCCCCTGGCCTCCACCTTGAGCCTTGACGCTGGTAACGGCGCCGATGGAGTCAACGGCGGCACCGGAGGAACGGGCACCACCAGCGGCGGCTCGGGCGGCACGGGTGCGGGCGCGGGCGGCCAGGGCGGCAATTCCTTCCAATTTGTGCCCAGCGCCGCGGGCGGCGCCGGCCAGTCCGGTTAGTACCGGCGCCGGCCGGCGGCCAGGTCGCTCTAACCGCCGGCTACACGCCGGCGCGGTGTCGCCGGAACGGGTGAAACGCCAGGCCGTGATGCTCGGTCCCGGCCTCGCTCTCCTCGGGTTCCTTCGGCGCTTCCTCTTCCGTTGCCTCGTCCTTTGACTCGGGATCCTTGGACTCGGGCTCGTCCTGCGGCTCCTCCTCGGCTGTCTGGTCCGCCTCGGGCGCGTAGGCCGCATAGGCCGGCGCCTCGGCCGGCGCGGGTACCGGTTGGACATCGCGCGCCAATCGCGCCACCAGCCTTGCCAAGACGGCACCGGCCAAGAACACGATCACCACACCCAGGCCCGAAAAGTACGAGACCTCGATGAGGGCGCGTTTGAAGTTCGTGGCCGCGACCGGGTCACCAACGGAGCCGATCCTCAACAGTGGGGCCAGCGACACGCCGACCACAAACCAGGCTCCGGCAAGACCGGCCAGCCAGCCACCGAACACCGCACTGGCGCGGTTTGTGGAAATGATCAATAGCAGCCCAGCGACCACGGTCACGATGCCAGGCAACACCTCCAGCCAACCTCGGGCGGCGGTCCACGCGTGGCCAGGGGTATAGCCGAAATCGAAGCTAGGCCCGACAAATGGGATCAGCGCTCCCCAGGCGCCCAGAACCACTAGAAGTATCCCGGTCACCGCGCCGCGTGAGCGTGGCATGCCCAACCGGGCGGGGCGATCTTCTGTGTGCGTCATCGCAATCTCCTCTTCCGATACCTTTTCGGGTACCCGAAAGCCGAGGCGATGTAACACCCGTCACAGAATCAAGGCAGCAGCGAATCGCACTACGACGCGAGCCCGAGCCCGAGCAGGACCAGGCTGATCACCGGGAACAGGCCCTGTGTCACCGCGGCTCGTGCCTTGTCCGGCGCCGAGATCAACAACACGACCGCCGCCGCGGCCATCGATCCGATGCCGGCGAAGATGAGTGCGGCTCCGATCCCGTTGTGGCCCATGGCCACACCAGCGATGCCCAATCCGCTGACAATCGCCAGAAACAGGTTGTAGAAACCCTGATTGAAGGCCAGCAGCTTGGTGGTTTCAGCTTCCTCCGCCGTCGTGCCAAACGTCGCGCGGGTGCGCGGCGAGGTCCAGGTCAGCGACTCCATGGTGAAGATGTAGACGTGCAGTAGTCCCGCCAGCGCGGCGAATATCAACCCGGCGATGATCATCATCACGGCCTTCCACTCGAACTACTCGAACGGCACCGGCTCGGTTCACCCGGCGGGTGGAGTCGGGTATGCGCGACCATACCGACCCGGACCAGGCTCGAAACGCCAGGTTGGGAGCAGATCGGGCAACGCCGCCCCAAAAGGCCCAGGCATTCCTACTATATGTAAGGCACATCACACAGGTGGAGGTTCAAATGGCGTTTGTGATCGCGGCCCCGGAGCTGGTGAGCGCGGCAGCCGAGAACGTGGCGAGTATCGGCACCTCGTTGGGCGCGGCCAACGCCGCCGTCGCGGCGTCGACCACCAGCGTGCTCTCGGCGGGCGCCGATGACGTGTCGCAGGCCATCGCCGCACTACTGAGTAGTCACGGCGCGCAATATCAAGCGCTCAGCGCTCAGGCCGCGCAGTTCCACCAGGGCTTCATGCAGCTACTCAACTCTGCCGGCGGAGCCTACGCCGGCGCAGAAGCCGCCAACGTCTCCCCACTGCAGACCTTGGAATCCAACGTGTTGGGCGCACTGAACACACCCACCCAGGCGATCTTCGGACGGCCCCTGATCGGCGACGGCGCCAACGGAACCGCGACGAGCCCCAACGGCGGTGCCGGCGGATTCTTGTACGGCAACGGCGGCAACGGCTACAGCTTCACCAGCGGGGGCACCCAGAGTGGCGGCACCGGCGGCTCGGCCGGACTGATCGGCAACGGCGGCAACGGCGGCAACGGCTTCCTCGGCGGGGCCGGCGGAGCCGCGGGCAGCGGCGGCTGGCTCGCCGGTAGCGGCGGCAACGGAGGTGCCGGGGGCTCGGTGACCGGCGTCGGCGAGATCGGCGGCGCAGGCGGGGCTGGCGGCAGCGCCCCCTTGCTGGGCTGGGGCGGCAATGGCGGGGCTGGCGGTGACTCCACTCAGGGCGCCGGTGGGATCGGCGGCGCCGGCGGGGCCGGCGGCGCGCTCGCGGCCATCGGCGGGGCCGGCGGCGCCGGCGGGACCGGCGCTACTGCCGGAGGGGACGGCGGAGTCGGCGGCGAAGGATCCGGTCGTTTGTTTGGTCTGGGTGGCGCCGGCGGCGCCGGCGGAACCGGCACAACCTCCGGCGGTGTCGGCGGCGACGGCGGTGCGGGCGGCGGCCTGCTGTTCGGCCTGGGCGGCTCCGGTGGGGCCGGCGGCGTTGCCACCGATGCCACCGGCATCGGCGGCACCGGCGGCGCCGGTGGCGAGAGCGGCGTGATCATCGGCTACGCCCAGTCCGGGGCCGGCGGCATCGGTGGCTACGGCGGCGACATCGGTGGCACCGGCGGCGCCGGCGGCGTGGCCGGTGTGCTCGTCGGCGCGGGTGTCGGAGGGTTCGGCGGGATGGGCGGCGCCGGCACAACCGGTGGCGCGGGCGGTGTCGGCGGCCAGGGCGTCACACTCACGGGACTGGGCGTCGGTGGCATCGGCGGAGTTGGCGGATTCGGCACCGCCACCGGCGGGGACGGCGGTGCGGGCGGCCAAGGCGCCGCGCTGTGGGGCGCGGGCTTCGGCGGCGACGGTGCTGTCGGTGGCAACAGTTTCGTCGGAGCAGGCGGCAACGGCGGTGACGGCGGCAACGGCGGCGGCCTGTTCAACATCGGGCGCGGCGGGGACGGCGGCAACGGCGGCAATGCCGGTGCCACCGGTGGCAACGGCGGCAACGGCGGCAACATCGGGGTAGTTGCCAACGGCACCTTCACCCAAACGCTTTTCGGTGACGGCGGCAACGGCGGCAACGGCGGCACCGGCGGCACCCCTGGCACCGGCGGCACCGGCGGCACCGGCGGCATATTGATCGGCGCCGACGGGACGAACGGATCCTGATATCGGGCTGGCCGCGGCGCGCGGACACACGCGACACCCCGCTGCGGCCACTCGTCACACCCATTTGGCGGACAAAAGCGCCGGTTGACCCAGGTCGGCCGGGGCGGCACAAAACCTGAGACAAAAAGTCTCACCAAACGAAGGCAACCCCAACCAAGTTCAGCAAAAATGGCTTCTTTAGCTTGTTGGTGCGGGTGACCTGACTTGGGTGGAGGCCTAGATGGGGTTTGTGTTCGCGACTCCGGAGCTAGTGAGCGCGGCGGCGCAAGATGTGGCAAACATCGGCACATCGTTGGGCGCGGCCAACGCCGCCGTCGCAGCACCGACCACCAGCGTGCTGGCAGCGGGTGGCGATGAGGTGTCGCACGCCATCGCCACAATGCTGAGGAATCACGGAGCGCAATACCAAGCGCTCAGCGCCCAGGGCGCCCAGGTACACCAGCGCATTGTCCAGCTGCTCAACTCGGCCAGCGGAGCCTACGCAAGCGCAGAGGCCGCCAACGCCTCCCCACTGCAGACTCTGGAATCCACCGTGCTGGACGCGGTGAACACACCCACCCAGGCGCTGTTCGGACGCCCGCTGATCGGCAACGGCGCCAACGGAACCGCGACAAGCCCCAACGGCGGTGCCGGCGGCATCCTGTACGGCAACGGCGGCAACGGCTACAGCTTCACCAGCGGGGGGCTCCAAAACGGCGGCAGCGGCGGCTCGGCCGGATTGATCGGCAACGGCGGCAACGGCGGCAACGGCTTCCTCGGCGGGACCGGCGGAGCCGGTGGCAGCGGCGGCTGGCTCGCCGGCAGCGGCGGCAACGGGGGTGCCGGCGGTTCGGTGAGCGGCATCGGCGAGATCGCGGGTGCAGGCGGGGCCGGCGGCAACGCGCCCTTGCTGGGCTGGGGCGGCAACGGCGGGGTCGGCGGCAACGCTCCCCAGGGCACCGGCGGTATCGGCGGCGCCGGCGGGGCCGGCGGCGCGCTCTCGGCCGTCGGCGGCACCGGCGGAACCGGCGGGGGCGGCGGCGTGGCCGGAGGGGACGGCGGCGCTGGCGGCGCCGGGCGCGGTCTGTTCTATGGCCTGGGCGGCGCCGGCGGCATGGGCGGTTCAGCCACCGCCGTTACCCCCCACACCGGAGGTACCGGCGGTGTGGGCGGTGAGGGCGGCGCCGTGTTCGGCTACGCCCAGGGCGGCACCGGCGGCATCGGCGGTTTCGCCAACGACACCGGCGGCCTGGGCGGCCAGGGCGGTGACGCCACAGCGCTGCTTGGTGTCGGAGTTGGCGGCGCCGGCAGCATCGGCGGCGCCGGCAACGCCGCCGCCAGCGCGGGCGGTGCGGGCGGCGCAGGAGCCGCACTCGTCGGTGTCGGCGTCGGCGGTATCGGTGGTATCGGTGGCTTCGCAAACGGCACCAGCGGCGCCGGGGGCGCGGGTGGTTCCGGCGCGGCCGTGATGGGCTTGGGCGTCGGCGGCGCCGGCAGCATCGGTGGGGCCGCCAACTCCACCGCGGGTGCCGGCGGCGACGGCGGTGAGGGTGTCGCACTCGTCGGCGTCGGCGTCGGCGGCGCCGGCAGCATCGGCGGATTCGCCAACGACTTCGGCGGCGCCGGTGGCCAGGGCGGTCAGGGCGCCGTGCTCATCGGCGCGGGCTTCGGCGGTGCGGGCGGCGACGGCGGCTCGGCAACCGTCAACGCCGTGGGCAATGGCGGCGACGGCGGCAACGCGGGCGCGTTGTTCGGCATCGGCGCCGGTGGACACGGTGGCAACGCCGGCAGTGGCGTGGGGGCGGCCAACGGCGGCAACGGCGGCAGCGTCGGGGTGATTTCCGACGGCTCGTTTACCCCGACACCCGTGGGCTACGGGGGCAACGGAGGCAACGGCGTCAATGGAGGAACCGGCGGTACCGGCGGCAGCGGCGGCACGCTGATCGGCACCGATGGGACGAACGGCTCTCCCTAGCCAGCACCGCCGCCCGGCCCACTCGCTACTCGAACAGCCCCGGCTGATTCGCTCCCGCCGGTGGCGTCATCCCCAGGTGGGTCCAGGCCAACGCGGTGGCCACCCGGCCGCGTGGAGTCCGCGCGACCATGCCGGCACGGACCAGGAACGGCTCACACACCTCCTCCACGGTGCTGGCCTCCTCCCCTACCGCCACCGCCAGCGTCGACACACCGACCGGACCGCCACTGAAACTGCGGGTCAGGGCGGAAAGCACGGCACGGTCCAGCCGATCCAGGCCCAGCTCGTCGACGTCGTAAACCGCCAGCGCCGCCTTGGCGACATCACGGGTGATCACCCCGTCGGCACGAACCTCGGCAAAGTCACGGACGCGGCGCAGCAGCCGGTTGGCGATCCGCGGCGTCCCGCGTGATCGGCGGGCGATCTCGGCCCCCGCGTCCGCACCGAGTTGGATGCCCAGAATTCCGGCGGAACGGACCAGCACTCGCTCCAGCTCGGCTGGCTCATAAAAATCCATGTGCGCGGTGAAACCGAACCGGTCACGTAGCGGACCCGTCAACGCGCCGGATCGGGTGGTGGCACCGACCAGGGTGAACGGCGCAACATCCAGCGGAATCGATGTCGCCCCCGGCCCTTTGCCGACCACCACGTCGACCCGGAAATCCTCCATGGCCAGATAGAGCATCTCCTCGGCGGGCCGGGCGATGCGGTGAATCTCGTCGATGAACAGCACGTCATGCTCGACCAGGTTGGACAACATCGCGGCCAGATCGCCGGCCCGCTCGAGCGCGGGACCCGATGTCATCCGCAGGGAGGAACCAAGCTCGGCGGCGATGATCATCGCCAGCGAGGTCTTCCCGAGCCCGGGCGGACCGGACAACAGAATGTGATCCGGTGTGCCGCCGCGATTCTTGGCGCCCTGAATCACCAGCTGAAGTTGTTCGCGCACCCGTGGCTGGCCGATGAACTCACGCAATGAGCGCGGCCGCAGGCTGACGTCGACATCGCCATCGCCAACGGTCAACGCCGGTGAGACCTCGCGCTCATCGGGATCGGTGCTCATCGGCTATCGGGCCTTCCCCAACAACGACAGGGCGGCACGCAGCGCGCTCGATGTCGTCGCCTCGCCGTCGCCGGCCAACACCTTGTCGGTGGCCTCCTCGGCCTGCTTGGCGGCGAACCCGAGGCCGACCAGGGCTTCGACCACCGGAGCACGCACGGTGTGACCGTTTGCCGCGGGCGCGGTGGCGGCCGAGCCCGCTGGACCGACTTTGTCGCGCAGCTCCACCACCATGCGCTCGGCGCCGCGTTTACCAATTCCGGGTACCCGGGTCAGCGCGGTGACATCGCCGTCGGCCAACGCCTGCCGAAGCCCGTTGGCGTCGTGCACCGACAGCGTCGCCATCGCCAACCGGGGCCCCACTCCAGACACCGACAGCAGTGTCAGGAACAGATCGCGGGTCTCACCGTCAACGAAGCCGTACAGGGTCATCGAATCCTCGCGCACGATCATCGCGGTGATCAGGCGGGCATCGGTCCCCTGCCGCAGCGTCGCCAGAGTCGACGGCGTCGCGTTCACCCGGTAGCCGACACCGGCGGCCTCGATGACCACGTGATCGAGTGCCACCTCGAGTACCTCACCACGTAGCGACGAGATCATCGGGCGGCCTTGAGTTTGGCGGTATAGCTGCGCCGTTGTTGTTCGGCCAGCGCATGTGCTTTGGCCATCTGGGCGATCATAGGCGCCCTCCAGCAATGACAGATTGCCAACGCCAGTGCGTCGGCGGCGTCGGCCGGCGTCGGTTTGGTCTGCAGCGCAAGAATTCTGGTGACCATCGCGGTGACCTGCGCCTTGTCGGCAGTACCGTTGCCGGTGACCGCCGCCTTCACCTCGCTCGGGGTATGAAAGTGCACCTCCACACCGCGCTTGGCCGCCGCCAGTGCGACCACGCCGCCGGCCTGCGCGGTGCCCATCACGGTCTTCACATTTTGCTGGGAGAACACCCGCTCGATCGCAACCACATCCGGACGATGCGTTTCCAGCCAGTGTTCAACGGCCTCGTTGATGGCCAGCAGCCGACTCGACAACGGGGCATCTGACGGCGTGCGCACCACGTCGACGTCCAGCGCAGTGAGCTGCCGACCCTGGCCGCTCTCGATCAGAGACAGCCCACACCGCGTCAACCCGGGGTCGACACCCATCACCCGCACTGCATGCTCCCGCCTTCCGCCCTGCCGGGTCCGAACAATTGTTCGATAGCCTAGCGGCTGGCCGCGACACCGGCCGGCAGGACACGCGCGAGTTGCTCACCCGATCAATGCGGTTTGGCTGCACCCGGCCCCGGCGAAGCTGTTACGTTTGAGCACCATCGATGCGCCGTGATTGGCAAACCACTGCGCGGCAGCGCGGTACTGGAGGGTATGCGTGGGAACTCTGCTGGTTCTGCTGGCCGTGATGCTATTCATCGCCTCCATCATCGTTCTCACGGTGGCGCTGCGGCGGCCCAAGACACCAGCCAAACCCGGCCAGCGCCAAGATCCGCTCGCCTTCAACGCGATGCCGCAGTTCGGACCACGGCAACTGGGCCCGGGTGCGATCGTCAGTTACGGCGGCGTCGACTATGTGGTGCGCGGATCGGTGACGTTCCGCGAGGGCCCCTTCGTGTGGTGGGAGCATCTGCTCGAAGGCGGCGACGAGCCGATCTGGTTCAGTGTCGAAGAGGATGAGGGGCGGCTGGAGCTCGCGATGTGGACCAAGCGCACCGATCTTGCGTTGCAGCCCAGCGGCGTTCACGTGGTCGACGGCGTCACGTTCCGGGAAGAGGAGCGGGGACGTGCCGGCTACACCACCGAGGGAACGACAGGGCTGCCGGCCGGCGGGGACATGGACTATGTCGACTACGTCAGTGCCGACGAGTCCGCGCTGCTGGGTTTCGAGCGCTGGGCCCCGGACATGCCGTGGGAGATCTCCACGGGTAAGACCGTGCTGACCGGCGAGCTGACCGTCTACCCCGCGCCCCCGGCCGCCGGCTAGGGATTAGATCGGTGCCGCTTCATCAGCTCGCCGTGGTTCCGGCCGACGTATCCGGGGCGCGCCTTGGGCTTGCGCTCAACGTGCCCGCGCCGCCGCCGCTGGCTACCTGCCGGATGGACCACCCCGATGGGGGTACGTTGCTGCTCGGTGTGCTGGGCGCATCACACGTCATCACCGTGGCGCACCGCGACGGAGACTTTTCCGAACAGGTCTCCTGCGCGGTTGGCGGCCACGGTGAAAGCCTTCCCGAGCGCACCGAGGCGCCCGGCTATCTCCTGGAATCGCGCACCGAGACGCACGATGAATCGAGCTTCCGCAGCCTTGCGCACGACCTGCGACAGCGCTGCAGCCGCGACAACGGTTGGCTGGGCGGCGTGTTTCCCGGCGACGAGGCCGCGTTGACCGCACTGCGCGCCGAACCCGAGGGCAAGGGCTGGCGCTGGCATACCTGGCATCTGTACCCGCTGCACCCCGGCGGATCCGGCGGGACCGTCGTGCACACTACGAGTCGGTGGCATCCATGAGCCGCAACCGGTTGTTCGTCATCGCCAGCGCGCTGGCCGTCGCCGCCTTGGTGGCCATGGTTTTCGGAGTATCCCTGTTGAACCGCAACATCGGCTCCTATATCGCCTCGCACTATCAGCAAGAATCACGTGACGTCAACGCAACGCGCTACCTCTGCGAAGGATCGCCCAAGCAGGTGGCCAACACACTGTCCAGATACAAGTCACCGGCCGCGCGCGCGTCTTATGGCGAAACCGAGTACCTGCGCTACCGGCACAACATTGTCAGCGTCGGCCCCGCTGGCACCCATCCGTGCATCATCAAAGTCGAAAACCTCAGCGCCGGATACAACCACGGCTCGTACATCTTTCTCGGCCCCGGGTTCTATCCCGGATCTCCGTCGGGTGGTTCGGGCGGCAGCCCCGGCGGCCCGGGCGGCAGCAAGTAAGACCCACTTGGCGCACACGCAAAGGAGACAGCCATGTACCAGGCCATCAACCAGGCCGGAGTCCAGTTCGGCACCCTCAGCGTCGATCCGCTCCTGCGGGGCGTGGTCGCCAGCGTTCTGTACTTCCTGGTCGCCTTCGCCATCCTGATCGTCGGCTTCGTGATGGTCAACCTGCTGACCCCGGGAAACCTGCGCACCCTGGTGTTCGTCGAACGTCGCCCCAACGCGGTCGTGCTGGCCTGCTCCATGTACGCCGCGCTGGCCCTGGTCATCATCAGCGCCATCTTCACCAGCTCCAACCAGCTCGGCGAGGGCCTGCTCGGGGTCGCGCTCTACGGGCTCGTCGGCGTCGCCCTGCAAGGGGCGGCGCTGGTAGTCCTCGAAATTGCAGTGCCGGGCCGCTTTCGGGATCACATCGAGGCGACCCAACTGCATCCGGCAGCCTTTGCCACCGCGGTGATGCTGCTGTCGGTGGGAGGTGTGATCGCTGCCGCGCTGTCATGACCGCGACTGATCACGCACCGGCACCCGACACCGTCGGGACCGTGACGGCCTCGGGACGCTGGCGGGCACTGCTGCTGGCGGCCGTCGCGGCATGTGCGGCGTGCGGCATCATCTACGAACTCGCGCTGCTCACGCTGTCGACCAGCCTGGATGGTGGCGGCATCGTGGCCACCTCGTTGATCGTGGCCGGCTACATCGCCGCGCTGGGTGCCGGTGCCTTGCTGGTCAAACCGCTGCTGGCGCACGCGGCCATCGCCTTCATCGCGGTCGAAGTCCTGCTGGGCATCATCGGCGGGCTGTCCGCGGCGGCGCTCTACGTGGCGTTCGCCTTCATCGATGGGTCGACCTGGGTGCTTGCGCTGGGCACCGCCCTGATCGGCGGACTGGTCGGTGCCGAGGTCCCACTGCTGATGACGCTCCTGCAGCGCGGCCGGTTGGCCCGGGCGGCCGACACCGGCCGCACCCTGGCCAACCTCAACGCCGCCGACTACCTGGGGGCCCTGATCGGTGGACTGGTCTGGCCTTTCGTCCTGCTGCCGCATCTGGGGATGATCCGCGGTGCGGCCGCCACCGGCATCGTCAACCTGGTGGCGGCGGCCGTCGTGTCGATCTTCCTGCTCCGTCAGGTCGTTTCCACCCGGCAGCTGGCGATGGCGCTGTGCTGTCTGCTTGCCGCGCTCGGGCTGCTGGTCACGCTGCTGGTCCATGCCCGCGACATCGAGACCACCAGCCGCCAAGAGCTTTACGCCGACCCGATCATCGCCTACCGGCACACCTCCTACCAGGAGATCGTGGTGACCCGGCGCGGCAACGACCTGCGTCTGTACCTCGATGGCGGGCTACAGTTCTCCACCCGAGACGAGTACCGCTACACCGAAAGCCTGGTCTACCCGGCACTGGGTGACGGCGCCCGCTCGGTGCTGGTGCTGGGCGGCGGTGACGGACTGGCGGCCCGTGAACTGCTGCGCCTGCCCCGCATCGAGCGGATCGTGCAGGTGGAACTGGACCCCGCGGTCATCGAGCTGGCGCGCACCACCATGCGCGAGGCCAACGGTGGTGCGCTGGATGACCCGCGCGTGCAGGTGGTGATCGGCGACGCGATGAAATGGCTGCGCGGGACTGACTCGGGCCAGTCCCGCCGCTTCGACACGATCATCGTCGACCTGCCCGATCCGGATACTCCGGCGTTGGGGCGGCTGTATTCCGCCGAGTTCTATGCGCTTGCCGCCCGCGCCCTTGCCCCCGATGGCTTGATGGTGGTGCAGGCCGGCAGCCCGTTTTCCACCCCGACCGCGTTCTGGCGCACCGTCTCGACCATCAAGGCCGCCGGATATGCGGTCACGCCCTACCACGTCCACGTGCCCACCTTCGGCGACTGGGGATTCGCTCTGGCCAGGCGCGGCGGCACCGCGCCCATCCCCGCCGTACCGGCCGACGCGCCGTCGCTGCGTTTCCTCAACCAGCCGGTGCTCAACGCCGCCACCGTGTTCTCCAGCGACGTCGGACCCACCATGCTCGAGCCGTCCACCCTGGACAATCCGCGCATCGTCGAGGACATGCGCCGGGGATATAGGTAGATCGCGGCCGGCTCTAGAATTCGCGGCGGCCGCAACGTGTTCAGCCGCCCCCGGTTCCGCCACCGCCACCGCTGCCACCGATGACCCCGTTGGGGCCGGCGCCCGCAGAGCCGACCTGGCCGGACCATCCAAAGCCGCTCTCGCCGCCATGGCCGCCCGTGCCACCACTTCCGCCGGGGGCACCCGTGCCGAAAGGCGGCGGAGTTCCTGTCCCGGTGCCACCGGCACCGCCATCGCCGCCGGTGCCGTACAACAACCCGCCACGCCCTCCGGCCCCGCCGGCCTGGCCCACCGCACCCGAGCCACCGCTACCGCCGTTGCCCCACAAGATGCCCCCGGCCGCACCGGCCTGCCCGGTCCCTGCGGCCCCGTCAGCACCTTTGCCGATCAGCGGCCGCCCGAACAATGCCTGGGTGGGAGCATTGACCAGGTTCAGCAGGTCTTGCTCGACGTTCTGCAGCGGCGACACGTTGACCAGTTCGGCGGCCGAATAGGCGCCGACACCGTCGGTCAGCGTCTGCACAAACTGCTCATGAAAGACCGAGAGCTGCGTGCTGATCGCCTGGTACTCCACCGCGTGCGTGCCGAACAACGCCGCGATCACCGCAGATGCCTCGTCGGCGCCGGCGGCCAATATGGTCGTGGTCGACCCCGCCGACGCCACATTGGCCGCGCCGATCGTCGACCCCAACCGCTCCAAATCCGATGCCGCGACCGCCACCATCTCGGGAGCCACACCCACAAAAGACATCTCGCACCTTCCCGCAACCCGCCCCTGGCCAGCGGTCACCGACACGTCAAAGCCGTGTCAGGCGACACAACACCGCGCCATGGTTGCTGCTCGGGTTACGGGCGGCCAAGGGCAAAATCCCCCTAACCAATGCGCCTACCAATGGCAATGTGCACAAATGCCCACGCGGGGCTTGCCGGAAAAGGTTGGGTGCGGCCTAGCCGAGTACCGGCCGGTCGGGCACCGCGTCACCACCGTGTCGTCGGGACCCGACATACAGCGCCCACACGATGATGGGCAGCACAACGTCGATCCACAGCGGAACCCCGATGTTGTCCGGCTCGACGTTGTGCTCAGCAATCCAGAAATAGATGTGTCCGGCGGCATCGCCTAGGTATTGCACGCTGAGCACCACGATCGTTGCGAGCCAGAAGTGGCCTCGAAACCAGTACGCCATGATCCCCACCACGCCGATCGCCAGGTCACCCATGGCGTTCTCCCACTGGAAGCCGCCGTCACCGCGGGTGTATCCGATCAATGTGGCGATGTGGGGGCCATCCAGGACGTGAAAGCCGGCTCCCAACAGTGAGTTGAACCCCACCACCGCAACCATCCACCACACCATGTGAACGTCGGCGGCCAGTCGGTCCTTGCTGCGCCAGCTCTGGACGAAGCCGCCGACCACCGCAACGAGAACTGCGGCAATCGTAAACATCTCTATCTTCCTCACTCCGTGTGCCTGCTGCGGGTTTCCGGCGCAATGTCCTCATGGCGTGCTTAGGTGCCTCGAAGGCAGGCCGACCAAACCGAGCGCGACCGTGCCGTCGTCCCGAATGCACAGAGGCGCTAGGTGGGGTCAAAGATACTGAAGTGGTTGATGCCGACGCGCGTGGTGATCACGTGCCGGCGCCGACGCCGCCGGTTCCGCCGGTTCCGCCGGTTCCGCCAAACTGTCCGCTGGGGTTGCCGCCGTCTTGGCCGTCGGTTCCCGGCTGGCCGCTAATGAACCCGCTCGACCCGCCGTTACCGCCATTTCCGCCGTCACCGCCGCTGCCGGCCGGAGTGGAACCGAAAGGCGGTTGGGAGCCGTTCCCACCGTTGCCGCCGGTGCCGCCCACCCCGCCATCCCCGCCGGGGCCGACCAGACTGTGGCCGCCCCCACCGCCCCCGCCGCCGGGACCCCCATTCTGGCCAAACCCGCCGGCCCCGCCGTTCCCGCCGTCGCCGCCGTCTCCGCCGCCGGCGACACCAAAGCCGCCCTGACCGCCGCCCCCACCCGGGCTGCCCACACCAAAGGCGGAGCTGCCGGAGTCACCGGCGTCGCCTCCGTCTCCTCCGTGGCCGCCCACCCCGGCCGTTCCTACGCCGCCGAGACCGCCCTGGCCGCCCCAGCCTCCCGTAGCGCCGGGAGAGCTGCCGCCGAGACCGCCGTCCCCGCCGTCGCCACCTTGGGAGCCATCTCCGCCCACGCCACCCGCGCCGCCGGACCCTGCGGCCTCGAAGAGGCCACCGGTTCCACCGAAGCCACCGTTGCCGCCGTTGCCGCCCGCGGCCCGGCTGCCGTCAAGTCCAGATGTGCCCGAGGTTGAGCCGGCACCGCCTGCCCCACCGAGCCCGCCAGCGCCGGCATTGCCGCCAGCTCCGCCGTACCCGCCGTCCCCGGCACTGACGCCGATAGCGGAATTTGCGCCATCGGCACCGCTACCACCATTGCCGGGAGTACCGCCGTGACCTCCGTCACCGCCGTTGCCACCGTCACCTTGGCTACCCGTCTGGCCCGCAACCGCGGCCCCGCCGGCCCCGCCGGCCCCGCCGGCCCCGCCGCGACCGCCCTCGCCGCCATCCCCGCCGTATTGGCCATTCGCACCTGGGGTGGTGCCGTGAAGTCCGTCGAAGCCGCTACCGCCGTCCCCGCCCATCGCGCCGTCGCCACCAGCACCGCCGCGGCCACCGTCACCGGCAACGGCCCCGCCGTCACCACCAGCACCGCCGGCGCCACCAGCACCGCCCTCACCACCGTCAGCACCCGAGGCCCCGGAAGTCACGGCCGAGGTGCCGTCCACACCGGCCTTGCCATCACCACCAGCACCGCCAACACCACCATCGCCGACCACCCCACCGTCCCCGCCGGCGCCGCCGGCGCCGCCGGCCTGCCCCGCAGCGGTGGCGTCGGCACCGTCGCCGCCAGCCCCACCGTTACCTCCGGTTCCGTATGCGCTGGCGGATGCGCCGTTGGCGGCGTGGGTGCCATTGCCGCTGTCGCCGCCGAGGCCGCCACTGCCTCCAACGCCTGCGTCACCGCCGTTGCCGCCGGCTCCGCCCTTGCCGCCGGCACCCGTGGCATCGGCACCGTCGCCGCCGTCGCCGGCGTTGCCTGCCTGCCCGCCGGCACCGCCGGAACCGCCAGCACCGTGACTGCCGTCCAGGTACCCGGTCGCCTGCGCCAGCCCACCGGCGCCACCGGCCCCGCCGGCCCCGCCGGACCCGCCGTCTCCGCCGTCACCACCGGTTTGACCGGCCGCGCCAGCTACGGTGGCATCGGCGCCCGCCGACCCGCTGCCGCCGTGGCCTCCGTCGCCTCCGGTTCCACCGATGCCACCGGCACCACCATCACCGGCGTGCAGGCCGCCGGCACCGCCGGCACCGCCAGTTCCGCCCATGCTCCCGGCACCGCCGTCGGTGCCGGAGAGTCCACCCGGGCTGATGAACGTAATGCCGGGGCTACCTTTTGCGCCGGCACCCCCGTTCCCGCCGACACCACCGTCACCAACCAGACCGCCGTCGCCGCCGGCCCCGCCGTCACCGCCGGTGCTGCCGGTGGTGACAGCGCCCGCGCCGTTGCCGCCGGCCCCGCCATCGCCGCCGTGACCCGGCCCGTCATCGCCGGCGGTGAGGCCTTCCATCCCCGCGGTCGAGCCGGCGCCACCCTGTCCGCCAGCGCCTCCAAGACCTGGGTCGCCGCCGTCACCACCGTCGCCGCCGTTGCCACCGCCGACAATGGCGTCGGCCCCGTCGCCACCGTTACCGGCCTGTCCGCCCAGACCTCCATCGCCGCCGTCGCCGCCGACCCCTTGCGTCCCGGTCTGGCCCTCCGGTCCGGCCCCGCCTACACCACCATGACCGCCACGACCGCCGGCTCCACCTCGGCCGCCATTGCCGCCATCATTGCCATCCGCGCCAGCACCGGCGGCCGCCGCCCCCTCGGCGCCTTTGCCTCCGACCGCACCGTCACCACCAATCCCGCCCGCACCGCCGGCACCGCCGGCACCCTGGCTACCGTCGGCATAGCCGGCCGCCAACGCGTGACCGCCCGCGCCACCGTCACCACCGGCGCCGCCGGCGCCACCGGCACCACCGGCTCCGCCGACCCCGCCATCCTGGCCCGCGCCAGTGGCATCGACACCGACCGAACCATCACCGCCGGACCCACCGGCGCCACCGATTCCGCCGACCCCGCCGGCACCACCGTTTCCAGCGACCAATCCGCCGTCACCGCCAGCGCCGCCGGCGCCACCGGCACCACCGTCACCGCCCGAGCTCCCGGGCTGTCCGCCCGGGAAAATCACCGATGTTCCCGGAACTCCACCCAGTCCGGCACCACCGTCACCACCCGCGCCACCATCGCCGACCAGACCGCCATCACCGCCGGTGCCGCCGGCCGCACCGGCGCCGCCGGTAGTGATCGCGTCCGCACCAGCACCGCCGACGCCACCGTTGCCACCGCTGCTCGGGGTAGATCCGGTCGCGCCAGCCGAGGCGCGACTGCCGCCAGCGCCGGAACCGCCGGTCCCGCCCGCGCCGCCGGCGCCGGGGTCACCGCCGGTTCCGCCGTTGCCGCCGGTACCAAATCCGCCACCCGGGTTCACCGCCATGGAGCCGTGCGCGCCGCCGCCTCCATCACCAGGAGTCCCGCCGGTCCCGCCGGTGCCGCCGGCCCCGCCGGCCCCGTGAGCGCTGAACAGCCACCCACCGGCCCCGCCACTGCCGCCGGCACCACCCGCTCCACCGGCACCGCCAGACCCGCCATCGGCGCCCGAACCCTGGTTGATGGCGAGGTCACCCGAGGCACCGAAGCCACCCGCACCACCCGCACCGCCCGTGCCGCCGATTCCACCGGCGCCACCATTGCCGAACAGCCACCCGCCGGCCCCGCCGTCACCGCCAACACCGCCGTCACCGCCGATACCGCCGCCCGTGCCGGCCTCGCCGGCCGCGATGCCCGAAATGCCGGAGGCGCCAGCCAACCCGGCCCCGCCGTCACCGCCGGCACCGCCAGTGCCCAACAGCCGGGCACTACCACCGGCGCCACCGTGGCCGCCGCCCTCACCCACGCCGTCAGCGACCCCACCGGTCCCACCCGCGCCGCCGTTGCCATACAGCCAGCCACCGGAGCCACCGGCACCACCGGAGCCGCTGCCCACACCACCGCTTCCGCCGACACCCCCATTACCCCAGAGCCAGGTGTTGCCACCGGCCCCACCGACCGCGCCGGCACCGCCCACCCCGCCGGCGCCACCATTGCCGTAGAGCCAGCCGCCGGCACCGCCAGCTCCACCGGCGCCGCCCGCGCCACCCGCGCCGCCAGCCCCGCCGGAGCCGATCAAACCCGCGGCTCCACCGGCCCCGCCAGCTTGACCAACCCCGCCTGAGCCACCGACACCACCGTTTCCGTACAGCAACCCACCGGCTCCACCGGCTTGGCCACTACCGGGCGCCCCGTTGGCGCCGTCTCCGATCAGCGGACGTCCAAACAGCGCCTGGGTCGGGGCATTCACCAACCCCAGCAAACCCTGCTCGGCATTGGCCGCCTCGGCCCGCAGATACGAACCGGCGCCGGTGTTCAGGCTTTGCACGAATCGGTCATGGAAGGCCGCCAACTCTGCACTGATCGCCTGGTATTGCTGTGCGTGGGTGCCAAACAAGGCCGCGATCGCCGCCGACACCTCATCGGCGGCGGCCGGCAATACCGTTGTTGTCGCTGCCGCAGCAACCGAATTCGCCTGGGCTATCGCCGAATTGATTCCCGACAAGTCCGAAGCCGCCGCAACCACCAGCTCCGGCGTCACACTGACAAATGACATGTGCCCCACCCTCCCGTTAACCCACCAGTACCCACGCCGATCAACCCTTTGCCAGCGGTTGCCGACAAAGGGAAGTGCGAAAGCTATACAGCCAGTTCAAGCCCCTGTAGAGCTGGCGACCTACGACCTGCGCCCCCAACGATCCCGGTTGCTCGAGTGCAGCCCAATGGACAAAAACTCCGAACCGGCCGTAGAAGACCGGCAGAAGTGCACCTACCAATTCACGCGGCTACGTGCTAGTGGCGGACCCGAGTCCAACAAGCCTCGCCCGGCACGAATTACCGGCGTGGATATCTGCGGCCGTCCCGCAAACAACAAACGTGCAGCTAAACAACCTCGGATGCGGCGGCAGCCCCCGGCGGGCACCGTCAGCCACGGATCGCTGCGACTGTGTCAAGCCCCGCTCTCCCCTACCATCGGGACCGTGGCGAGCCCAAGCAATCCATCACTCTCCCCACGCATGCGCGAGCTGATCCGCCACACCGCGCGCATCGCTCTCAACCCCACCCAGCAATGGCTCGATGAACTCGACCGCACCACCTTGGCCGCCAATCCGGCCCTTTCCGATGATCCCGCCCTGGTCGAAATCATCAGCCGCGCAAACCGTGCCAACCTGATCCATTTCGCCGTTGCCATCTTGCGCGATCCCGGCGGCCCGGTGCCAGCAAACTTCGGGCCCGAACCGCTGCGGATGGCCCAAGAGCTGCTCAACCGCGGCCTGGAGGCGCTCGCCGCCGACATCTACCGAATCGCGCACAACGTGGCCTGGGAGCGCTGGACCGACATCGCGTTCGGCCTGACGTCCAACCCCCAAGAACTGCGCGACCTCCTCGATGTGGCGTTCCGCTCATCCAACGACTTCATCGACGCCACCATTGCCGGCATCCCCGCACAGCTACCCCTGGAATACGATGCGCTGACCCGCGAAGTCAGCGCCCAGCGCCGCAAAGTCGTCGAACAGATCCTCAGCGGCGCCCCCGTCAACCGGGAACGCGCCGAGGCGCAGTTGGGCTATCTCCTGGATCGCGCCCATACCGCCGCCATCGTTTGGTCCGACGAGCCCGACGGCGACCACGGCCAACTGGACCAGGCTGCCGACGCGTTCTGCACGGCGCTCGGCTGTCGGGCACCACTGATCGTGGTCACCAATTCCGCGACTCGTTGGGTATGGGTGAACGACGCCGCCACCCCGGTCGGAGACCGGATCCAACAGGTGCTCACCGACGCGCCAACGGTACGGCTTGCCGTCGGCAACACCAGGCGAGGAATCGAGGGGTTCCGACGCAGTCACCGCGACGCAGAGACGACGCAGCGCATGCTGACCCGGCTCGGGGCACCCCAGCGCACCGCCCACTTTGCGGACACCCAAATGGTCGAGTTGCTCACCCAAGACCTAGAGGGTGTCGACGAGTTCATCGAATGCACGCTCGGGGAATTCCAGTCGGCCAGCCCGGTACTGCACGCCACCTTGCTGACCTACATCAACCAGCAATGCAATGCCGCACGCACCGCAAAGGCCCTCTACATCCACCGCAATACGCTGGTCCACCGGCTCGAGACCGCGCACCGACTCCTGCCCCAGCCGGTCGAGGCAAACATCGTTCACATTGCCGTGGCACTGGAAGTCCTACAGTGGCGCAGCGATCGGAATGGCGACTCCCTTCGGGCCATCACCTAAGCCCGGGCACCGGGATTACTCCTCGTCGAGCTCCGCCAGCACCTCGTCGGACACGTCCACGTTGGTCCACACGTTCTGAACGTCGTCGCTTTCTTCCAGCGCGTCGACCAGCTTGAAAACCTTGCGGGCCCCGTCGACGTCCACCGGCACGGTCACCGACGACTGAAAGCCCGCCTCGGCCGATTCGTAGTCGATGCCGGCATCCTGCAGCGCGGAGCGTACCGCGACCAGTTCACCCGGTTCGGAGATCACCTCGAAGCTGTCCCCGAGGTCGTTGACGTCCTCGGCGCCGGCTTCCAACACGGCCGCCAACACGTCGTCTTCGGTCAGACCGTTCTTCTCCAGGGTCACCACACCCTTGCGGGAAAACAGGTAGGACACCGACCCCGGATCAGCCATGGCGCCGCCATTGCGCGTCATCGCCACCCGCACCTCGCTGGCAGCGCGGTTGCGGTTGTCGGTCAGACACTCGATCAGTACGGCCACACCGTTGGGCGCGTAACCCTCGTACATGATGGTCTGCCAGTCCGCCCCACCGGCCTCTTCACCGGCACCGCGCTTGCGGGCCCGCTCGATGTTCTCGTTGGGCACCGAGCTTTTCTTGGCCTTTTGGATGGCGTCGTAGAGGGTGGGGTTTCCCGCCGGGTCACCGCCACCGACGCGAGCCGCGACCTCGATGTTCTTGATCAGCCGTGCGAACATCTTGCCGCGGCGGGCGTCGATGACGGCCTTCTTGTGCTTGGTGGTGGCCCACTTGGAATGGCCGCTCATCGAAGTCTCTTACCTCTTCTGTTTGCTCGAAAGTTCGCCTGCCGAGTCTACGGGTATGCCGACGAGCGGTTCTGGGCCCGTGCTGGATAAGGGATCAGTGCCGACCGCACACGATGTCGACGAACAACCGATGAACGCGCCGATCTCCGGTCATTTCCGGGTGAAACGCGGTGGCCAGCACGGACCCCTGGCGCACCGCGACGACGTGGCCCGCTGCCCGGGCCAACACCTGCACGTCCTCCCCGACGCGCTCGACCCAGGGCGCCCGGATAAACACCGCGCGCACCGGATGATCAAGACCCGTGAACGCGATATCGCCTTCAAAAGAGTCGACTTGGCGTCCGAAAGCGTTGCGCCGCACCGTCATATCGATCCCGCGCAGTGGCAGCGCCTGGCGTCCTCGGACACCGGCGTCGAGGATCTCGCTGGCCAGCATGATCATCCCCGCGCACGCGCCATAGGCCGGAAGCCCGGCAGCCAATCGGGCACGCAACGGCTCGAGCAGATCGAACCCGCACAGCAGGTGGCTGATGGTGGTGGATTCGCCACCCGGAATCACCAACCCATCCACCGCGTCGAGTTCGCTGCGGCGGCGCACGGTCATCGGCTCGGCGCCGGCTTCGCCCAGCGCCGCCAGGTGCTCGCGGGTATCGCCCTGCAGCGCCAGCACCCCAACCCTCGGAATACTCACAACCCGCTCACTTTTCGCCCGGCTGATATCCGCTTGGGTAGCGGGTCAGCCCTTCCTGCATGACCGCGGCCACCAACTCGCCTCCCTGGGTGAAGATCTTGCCGTGCGTAAGTGCGCGACCCCCGCCTGCCGACGGCGATGACTGGTCGTAGAGCAGCCACTCGTCGGCCCGAAACCCCCGCATGAACCACATCGCGTGGTCCAGGGACGCCACCTGCAGATGCTCACGCTCCGCCAGGTGGGTGACCTGCGCCGAACCCAGCAGGGTCAGATCGCTCATGTAGGCCAAGGCACAGATGTGCAGCACCGGGTCATCGGGCAGCGGGTCACGATGGCGAAACCACACCTGCTGCTGGGATGCCTTACCCGGCAGCGGCGCGAGCAGGTCCCGCGGCACGATGCGCACATCCCACTCCTCGAACTGCCGGAACCCGGCGTCGTCGAAGACCCGCACGGACCTCAATCCGGGTAGGTCGTCGGGCGGTGGTGCCGCCGGCATCGCGTCCTGGTGGCTGATGCCGTTCTGCGCGGTCTGAAACGAAGCCCCCATGCTGAAGATGACCTCGCCGTGCTGAACGGCGTTGACCCGCCTGGTCACAAACGATCCGCCATCGCGAGTGCGCTCGACCAGAAAAACCGTGGGCTCCTGGGCGTCCCCGGGGCGCAGAAAGTACCCGTGCAACGAGTGGACCTGATAGCGCGGGTCTACCGTGCGCACCGCCGACACCAGTGACTGCCCGGCCACATGGCCGCCGAATGTGCGCTGCAGAAAGCCTGATTCCGGGCTGAAGACACTACCGCGATAGATGTTGACCTCGAGTTGCTCGAGATCAAGAATCTCCTCGATTGCCACGAAAGATTCTTACCACCCGCGCTGCGCCAGGCGATGCGGCTGCGCGATCTCCTCCACGTTGATGCCCACCATTGCCTCGCCCAGCCCGCGTGACACCTTGGCCAGCACATCGGGGTCGTCGTAGAACGTGGTGGCCTTGACGATCGCGGCGGCCCGGTGCTCCGGGGCGCCGGACTTGAAGATGCCCGAGCCCACGAAGACGCCTTCGGCGCCGAGCTGCATCATCATCGCGGCATCGGCAGGAGTGGCGATACCGCCGGCCGTGAACAGGGTGACCGGCAACTTGCCCGCCCTGGCCACCTCCGCGACCAGTTCGTAGGGCGCCTGCAATTCCTTTGCCGCGACGAACAACTCGTCCTCGGACATCGACGTCAGCCGGCGAATCTCGCCGGCGATGGAGCGCATGTGCGTCGTCGCGTTGGAAACGTCACCGGTGCCGGCCTCACCCTTGGAGCGGATCATCGCCGCCCCCTCGCCGATGCGCCGCAGCGCCTCGCCCAGATTCGTCGCCCCGCACACGAACGGCACGGTGAACTTCCACTTGTCGATGTGGTGGGTGTAGTCCGCGGGCGTGAGGACCTCGGATTCGTCGATGTAGTCCACCCCGAGGCTTTGCAGGATCTGCGCCTCGACGAAATGTCCGATACGCGCTTTAGCCATTACCGGAATGGTGACCGCCTCGATGATGCCCTCGATCATGTCGGGGTCGCTCATCCTCGACACCCCGCCCTGGGCGCGGATGTCGGCGGGCACCCGCTCTAGGGCCATGACCGCGACGGCGCCGGCCCCTTCAGCGATGCGTGCCTGCTCGGGGGTGACGACGTCCATGATGACGCCGCCCTTGAGCATCTCGGCCATGCCACGCTTGACCCTCGCCGTTCCGGTCTGGCTCGAACCCGACTGAGCCTGCTTGGACGATGCCGGATCTGGCCGGTCCCCACTGGGCTGGGTAGCGCTGTCCACTGTCTTTCTCCTTCAACTGTTGGAGTCTTACTTTAATGGGAACCACAAGCAAGTTTGCGGGACCGCAGTCCCGCCCGATATTCCGACTAGCGAATCGATCGGGGAACATATGCGGTGCGGACACCGTGGTCGCCTCCCGCGCCGCCGCAAGCGGCGTCGACAATGCGATTGGCCTCGGACAATAGCTCCCCGAGTTGGCGCGGGTAGACCTGCTCACCGGAGGCGTTGAGCGCGGCGATGTCGCTGGCATCACACCAGCGGGCCCCGTGAACATAACGCCGTTCCAGCTCGGTCCGGCCATCCAGGGACGGCTCGAACCGACTGGTGCGGTGCACCAGATAGAACTCCTCGCTGTCGAGCTTCGAACCGTTGAACTCAAAGACCTCGTTACGTCGCCAGATGGGTCCCACCAGGTCGGTGGGGTCGACCCGCAAACCCGTCTCTTCGGCGAGCTCACGCGCCGCGGCCTGGGCCAGCCGCTCCCCCTTGCCCACCTCGCCGCCCACGGTGAACCACCACCGAGGCGCGCCGCCCTCGTCGAACGCCGCGGCGGCCGGGTCCGAACCGCATAGCAGCAGCACCGCGCCGCGGTCATCGAGCAGCACCACCCGCGCCGAGGTACGCCGGCCGATATCGCCGTCGTCGCTGTGCGCCTGCGCCTGCGGCCGCTCGGCGATCTCGAAATAGGCCGGCCGCGGAGCTCGCCCACCAAGACGGAAGGCGCGCACCATGCGCCGCTCGGCCAGCACCAGGGTGTCGCGCACGGCGTCGTTGTGGAATCTGCGGGCCAGCAATACCCGGGCCTCGGCATCGGCGAGTTCGGCCACCAGCGCCGACGGCAACGACGCCGGATCAACCATCGCCAGCGCGGCGGACAGTTCGTTTTCCGCATTCTCTCGTTCGTGTCGCGGCGCCTGCTCGGCGGCGTCGGCCAGCCCCGCCAACCGGCTGCCCTGGGGCGCGCCGCCGTAGGCATCGATCGCGACGGCGCGCGCCACCACGGCCCGGCGCGCCAGAGCACCGTCGAGCGCCTGCCAGGACAAGTCGTAGCGCACGTGCAATCGATCCAGCCGGTTGGCGCGCTGGTATCCCCAGGCCCCGAACACGACCAGCACGACGAGCAGCACGATGCCGGCGACAAGCAACCACGTCATCAGCTGGCCACCTGCACCTTGACCCCGGCCCCGGCGACGGTCTCGTAGACCCGCATGATCTGGCTGGCCACCACCGACCAGTCGTAGCGGCGAACCGCTTCGGTGCCCGCCGCCACATAGCGCTCTCGCAGCTCCTGGCTATCAAGCACCTCGATCAGCGCGGCCGCCAGCGCGTCGCTGTCATCGACTGGGACCAGGCGCCCGATCTCGCCATCGCGCAGTACGCGCCGGAAGGCATCCAAGTCGCTTGCCACCACCGGGGTGCCGGCGGCCATGGCCTCAACCAGCACGATGCCAAAGCTCTCGCCGCCGGTATTGGGTGCGCAGTAGACGTCCGCACTGCGCATCGCCGATGCCTTGCCCGCGTCGTCGACCTGACCGAGAAAACGCATGTGCCCGGCCAGCTCACCCGCCTGATCACGTAGTTCGTCTTCGTCACCGCGGCCCACGATCAGCAGCTGCACGTCGCTGAAGCGCTCCACCAGCTTGGGCAGCGCCTCGAGCAGGACACTCATCCCCTTGCGGGGCTCGTCGTATCGGCCCAAGAACAGCACCGTCTTGCCGGGGCGGGGGTATCCGTCCAGACACGACGAGGACGCGAAAGAACCGACGTCGACACCGTTGGGAATTTCGACCGCGTCCGAGCCGAGCGCCTCCATCTGCCAACGCCTGGCCAGATCGGACACCGCGATGCGACCGACGATCTTCTCGTGCATGGGCCGCAAGATGCTCTGGAAGACGGTCAACGTCAGCGACTTGGTGGTCGAGGTGTGAAACGTTGCCACGATGGGGCCCTCGGCAATGTTGAGGGCCAGCATCGACAGGCTCGGCGCGTTGGGCTCGTGCAGGTGCAGGACGTCGAAATCGCCCTCGGAAAGCCACTTTTTGACCTTGCGATGGGTGGCGGGGCCGAAGCGCAGCCGCGCCACCGACCCGTTGTAGGGAATGGGAACGGCCTTGCCGCCGGAGACGACATAGTCCGGCAGGGCCGCGTGCGGCGACGCCGGTGCCAGCACGCTGACCTCATGCCCGCGGGCCCGCATCACCTCGGCGAGCTGTAAGACGTGTGACTGCACCCCACCCGCCACGTCGAACGAGTAGGGACACACCATTCCGATCCGCATCAGGGCTCCCGCAGCCGCGCGCGGCGGGCATCGGACAAGTCGGCCAACCATTGTGGCTGAAACATGTGCCAATCCTCGGGATGGTCCGCGATGTTGGCTGCGAACCTATCGGCGAGCGCCTGGGTGATCGCTTCCACATCACCGCTGCTGCAATCCAGGGCCGGATAGACCTGAAACCCCCAGCCCTTGGGCTCAAACCAGCAGTGGGTCGGCAGCAGGGCGGCTCCCGTTTGGATCGCGAGTTTGGCCGGGCCCGCCGGCATCCGGGTGGGCTCGCCAAAGAAATCGACTTCAACGCCGGTGCGGGTCAGATCACGCTCAGCCATCAGGCACACCACCCGGTTGTCCCGCAGTCGCTCACACAGCACCTCGAAGGGCGGCTCCGCACCGCCCGACAACGGAAGTACTTCGAAGCCAAGGGTTTCCCGATAGTCGATGAATCGCCGGTACAACGACTCGGGCTTGAGCCGCTCGGCGACGGTGGTGAAGGTGCCGTGCCGCTGCGCCAGCCACACCCCGGCCATGTCCCAGTTGCCGCTGTGTGGCAATGCCAGCACCACACCGCGTCCCGCGGCCAGCCCGGCATTGAGGTGATCTTTGCCCCCGATGGAGCTGTCAATCTGGGCGGCAACCTTGCGCAGGTTCATCGACGGAAGCCGAAACGCCTCCCGCCAGTAGCGGGCGTAGGACTCCAGCGACGCGCGCATCAGGGAGTCCGGGACCGCGCCGGCCCGCACCCCGGTTACCCGGGCCAGGTTCTTGCGAAGTTGCTCGGGCCCGCCGTGGCGGGCCGCGTAGTGCGCCCCGGCGTCGAAGGCGTTGCGCGCGGCGAACTCGGGCAGCGCCCGCACCATCCGCCATCCCGCCGCATACGCCAAGTCCGTCGCGTTGCCGACCAGGAGCTGCCGCGGAGCCCTGACCCATCGCAGGCCGGCCGGGGTGGAGATCACCGCTGCGTCTTTCCGGGGTCACCCGACCTCGGATGGCCCTGCGCGTCGTCGTCGCGCATCGGCGCACTGGGAACCAGCAGATCGGTGGCCCCCGGTGAGGTCCACACGGTGTACAACCGTTGTCCGCAGGTGATCACGCTGGTCACCGCCAGCAGCCACATCGCCACCGGCAGCGCCGGCGGCCAGGCGATGAACGGAAAATCGGACACCCCCGCACCGGCCAGCACGATGATCAGCCGCTCCGGTCGTTCAATGATGCCGCCGTCACCACGCAACCCGCTGGCTTCCGCCCGGGCCTTGATATAGGAGATCACTTGCGAGGTGACCAGGCAGATCAACGTCGCCACCACCAGCAATCGGTCTCGCATGCCGAACGCGACCCACCACAGCAGCCCACCGAACACCGCGCCGTCGCTGATGCGATCGCAGGCCGCATCCAGCACCGCGCCAAATCGGGTGCCGCCGCCCCGTTCCCGTGCCATGGCTCCGTCGAGCATGTCGAAGAGCACGAAGAACCAGACCACGCACGCGCCGGGAAACAGCTTGCCCATCGGAAAAAGTACGAGCGCGCCCGCCACCGAAGCGGTGGTGCCGATGATGGTGACGGCATCGGGGGTCAGACCGATCCGGAGCAAGCCCCTGGCCAGCGGATTGGTGACCCGAGCAAATGCCGCCCGGGACAAGAAGGGCGCCTTGCTCATCGTTGCCTCATGATTGCCGAGCCCATTCGGTCGCCAGCAGCCGCCGGGTGTCGCGCAGCAACTGTGGGATGACCTTGGATCCGCCGATGATGGTGATGAAGTTCGCGTCCCCGCCCCAGCGCGGAACAACGTGCACATGCAGGTGCTCGGCCAGCGATCCGCCCGCCGATGTCCCCAGGTTCATGCCGACGTTGAAGCCGTGTGGCCGCGAGACGTTCTTGATGACGCGAATCGCTTTCTGGGTGAACGCCATCAGCTCGCCGCTCTCCGGCTCGGTGAGGTCTTCGAGCTCCGATACCCGCCGATACGGCACCACCATCAGGTGGCCGGGGTTGTAGGGGTACAGGTTGAGCACGGCGTAGACCAACTCGCCGCGGGCAACCACCAGACCTTCTTCATCAGACAGCCGCGGGATCTCGGTGAACGGCTGCGAGCGCGCGGAGTCTTCCCGCTTGAGCGGAGCCTCGGCGAGGTAGTTCATCCGGTACGGCGTCCAGAGCCGCTCCAGGTGGTCGCGCTCGCCGACGCCGCGGTCCAGGATGGTGCTGTCCTGCGGCTGCGCGCTTTCCTCGTTAGTCACCGTTACTCACCGCTATCCACCTTGACCAGTTCAGCTGTGGGAGTGGCGTTTTCGCGCCGGGATATCCAGTCCACGATCGCAGCTACCGCAGCCTCGCGTGGCACGCCGTTGATCTGCGTGCGGTCGCCGAACCGGAAGCTCACCGCCTCGGCCTGCACATCGCGGTCGCCGGCCAGCAGCATGAACGGCACCTTCTGGTTGGTGTGGTGCACGATCTTCTTGGCCATGCGGTCATCGCTGGTGTCCACCTCGACCCGCACCCCATGTGACTTCAACTGTGCGGCAACCTGTTCCAGGTAGGCGATGTGTTCGTCGGCAACCGGGATGCCGACCGCCTGAATGGGCGCCAGCCACGCCGGGAAGGCACCCGCATAGTGCTCGGTGAGGATGCCGAAAAACCGCTCTATCGACCCGAACAGGGCACGGTGGATCATGACCGGGCGCTGGCGAGTCCCGTCGGCGGCGGTGTATTCGAGCCCGAATCGCTCCGGGAAGTTGAAGTCGAGCTGGATGGTCGACATCTGCCAGGTACGGCCCAGCGCGTCCTTGACCTGCACCGAGATCTTGGGCCCGTAGAACGCCGCGCCACCGGGATCGGGCACCAGCTCCAGACCCGATTCCGCGCCCACCTCGGCGAGCACGTTGGTGGCTTCCTCCCAGACCTCATCGGAGCCGACGAACTTGTCCGGATCCTTGGTGGACAGTTCCAGATAGAAGTCGGTCAGTCCGTAGTCGCTGAGCAGATCGAGCACGAACCGCAGCAGCGAACGCAGCTCGTCACGCATCTGTTCGCGGGTGCAGAAGATATGCGCGTCGTCCATGGTCAATCCGCGCACCCGGGTCAGCCCATGCACCACACCGGACTTCTCGTAGCGGTAGACGGTGCCGAACTCGAAGAGCCGCAGCGGCAATTCGCGATAGGACCTACCGCGCGCCCGGAAGATCAAGCAATGCATCGGGCAGTTCATCGGCTTGAGGTAATAGTCCTGGCCGGGTTTGCGCACCGTACCGTCCGCGTTGTACTCCGCGTCGATCTGCATCGGCGGGAACATGCCGTCGGCGTACCAGTCCAAGTGCCCCGAGGTGTGAAACAGCTGGGCCTTGGTGATATGCGGACTGTTGACGAACTGGTAGCCGGCTTCGGTGTGCTTGCGACGCGAATAGTCCTCGAGCTCGCGCCGCACAATCCCACCCTTGGGATGGAAAACCGCCAGGCCAGAGCCTATTTCGTCGGGGAAGCTGAACAGATCCAGCTCCACACCGAGCTTGCGATGGTCGCGGCGCTGTGCCTCTTCGATGAGCTCGATGTGCGTATCAAGCGCTTCTTGCGACTCCCATGCCGTCCCGTAGATCCGCTGCAGGCTGGCGTTCTTCTGGTCGCCCCGCCAGTAGGCCGCCGAACTTCTGGTCAGTTTGAACGCCGGGATGTGCTTGGTGGTCGGGATGTGCGGTCCGCGGCACAGGTCACCCCAGACTCGTTCGCGGGTGCGGGGATTGAGGTTGTCGTAGGCGGTGAGCTCATCGCCACCGACCTCCATGACATCGGGATCCCCGGATTTGTCGTCGACGAGTTCGAGCTTGTAGGGCTCGTTGGCCAACTCCTCGCGCGCCTGATCCTTGGATTCGAAGACCCTGCGGTCGAAGAGCTGCCCTTCCTTGACGATCTGGCGCATCCGCTTCTCCAGCGCCTGAAGATCGTCAGGGGTGAACGGCTCGAGCACTTCGAAGTCGTAGTAGAAGCCGTCGGCGATGGGCGGTCCGATACCCAGTTTGGCTTGTGGGAAGAGGTCTTGAACCGCTTGGGCGAGCACATGCGCGGTCGAGTGCCGGATAACGCTGCGACCGTCGTCGGTATTGGCCGCGATCGGGGTGACCTCGGCGTCAGCGTCGGGCGCCCAGCTCAGGTCGCGCAGCTTGCCTTCGGCGTCTCGCACCACGACGATCGCGTCCGGCGC
Organism: Mycobacterium marinum; assembly: GCF_003391395.1. NCBI lineage: Bacteria > Bacillati > Actinomycetota > Actinomycetes > Mycobacteriales > Mycobacteriaceae > Mycobacterium > Mycobacterium marinum. Next base: position 2,370,875 of record NZ_CP024190.1, on the reverse strand, counting down.
GCCGCGCCTGGGCAGCCCCGCCTCACCGATTGCGGCGGCCGCGGTGGTCCCGGCAGGAACCCGGATCGGCTGCCGCGGGTCACCGCCGTCGGCTCCTGGGGCGGGTTGTGCGGGGACGCTCATCGGGGTGGTCTCCAAGTTTCGCGAGTGAATGGGCATGTCGAATGGAACGCGACCATGCTATCGGGGCGGAGCTGGTCGAACCCAAGCCGCGTGCTAGGTCTGGGTCGGCATCTTGGCCGAAACCGGATCAAGGCTGGCCGGGCTTGAGCCGCACAAACAACGCATCCGCCTCGGTCAGCAGGGTCTCGCCGTCGCTCAACCGGCCGGACACGAAGATCTTGCGCCCGTCCACCCGGTCCACTCCGGCGTCGATTTGCAGCTCCTTTTCGATGGGCACGATGTTGCGATAGTCGATCTTGAGGTAGGCGGTGCGCTGGCGCCGACTGCCGGTGAGCACCGACGCCGTCAAGCCCAGGAGCGTGTCGAACAACATGCCCAACGCACCACCATGGACCGCGCCATTGCGTCCGAGGTGGAACCGGGCGAAGCGGGCCCAGCCACCGATCCGGCCGTCTTGCGTCTTGCGCGCCGACATCGGGATGGTCGTGACGTTGCCCCGCATCGGCAAGTCCATTCGGCGCCCCGATGGTGACTCCCATTCGTCGGCGTCGAATGGCGCAAGCAGTATGGAGACCCGTTCGAGCAGGTCGGCGGCCTGGGTGATCACCTCGTCAGGCGCGTCGGCGGCACGCGCGTGGTCCTGCACCTTGCGCACCGCATCAATGAACCTGCCGTAGTCCGGTCCGCCCTTGTCGGTTGGCTGCGGCGGATTGAAGCCGCCGCCAGGGTGTTGCGACTGTTCGCGGGTCACCCAAACACCGTATTGCCTGCCGCCAGCCAAGTGGGCGACACCGCGGCTGAGACTGGCTAGCCGGGCTCGCGGGTCGCCGCCCGCCCCTACCCGCCGTGGGCGGCGCCGGCCACCGACAATGCTTCGAACTCCTGGTCAGAGAGCACAATTTCGGCAGCGGCGACGTTCTCCTGCAGGTGCGCTACCCGCGAGGTGCCGGGAATCGGCAGCATCACCGGCGACCGCTTGAGTAGCCACGCCAGGGCGAGCTGCGACGGCGTCGCGTGATGATCGTCGGCGATCTTGCGCAACGGACCGTCCGGAGCCGCCAGCGGGCCCGAGGCCAGCGGGAACCATGGGATGAATGCGATGCCCTGGCTGGTGGCCGCCTCCAGCAATGGTTCGGCGCCACGAGCGGCCAGGTTGTACATGTTCTGTACCGACACGATCTCGGTGATCTGTTGGGCCGCCTCGAGTTGGTCGACGTCGATCTCGGACAGCCCGATGTGGCGGATCTTGCCTTCGCTCTTCAGGGCGAGCAGCTCGCCCACCTGGTCGGCGAATGGATAGTTGCGATCGATGCGGTGCAGCTGGAACAGGTCGATGGTGTCCACGCCCAGACGCCGCAGGCTCATCTCGCATTCCTGGCGCAGATAGCTCGGATTGCCCAGCGGCACCCACACGCCTGGGCCGGTGCGCAGCAGCCCGGCCTTGGTGGCGATCACCAGCCCGGTGTAGGGGTGCAACGCCTCGTGAATGATCTCCTCGGACACATAGGGGCCGTAAGAGTCGGCGGTGTCGATGAAGTTGACGCCCAGTTCGGCGGCCCGGCGCAGCACCCGTACGGCTTCGGCACGGTCGGCGGGCGGGCCCCAGACGCCGTCGCCGGTAAGGCGCATCGCGCCGAACCCGAGCCGGTGGACGGTCAGGTCGCCACCCAGGGTCAACGTTGCGGATGCTGCGGCCATGGCTTTCGCGCTGTGAGCACTCATTTTTCCGACCGTACGCCACGGGGCACACCCGATCCGGCGTGGCAAGCTGGGGGGTGTGGACCTTCGCGCGCTTTCCGGGCAACAACTGACCTACCCGGAAGTGGGCGCCACCGCGGCCGGACAGTTGCCCCCGGGATACGCCCACCTCAGTGTGTCCGACCAGATCGGCACCGGCCGGAAGCGTTTCGAGGAGGCCGCCCACGCGGTGATGCATTGGGGCATGCAGCGTGGCGCCGGACTGGCGGTGCGGGCCACCTCGGATACGGTCGCTGTTTCGACGGTGGCGGTGATCCAGATGATGGGTGTGTTGCGCGCGCCGTGCCGCGTGGTCTACGTCATCGACGAACCCGATATCCGCGGATTTGCCTACGGCACGCTGCCGGGGCACCCGGAATGCGGCGAGGAACGGTTCGCCATTCGCTACGACCCGGACACTTCCGGGGTATTTGCGGAGGTGTCGTCGTTCTCCCGGCCGGCGACCTGGTGGAGCAAGGCCGGTGGCCCGTTTGTGGCACTGACTCAACGCATCATCGCCAAACGCTACTTGCGCGGGGTGTAAGCGGCGTCAGCCCAGCCGGCGACAACGCGCGGTCACGCCCATCGCGCCAACAGCTCCCGCGCACCCGAGCACATCTGCTCGATCACCTCGCCGGCCGGCGCGCCGTCGGGGATCATCCCAACTCCCTGGCCCGCGTCGACCGGCGCCACCCGCAGGTCTTCGGTCGCGCTGGCAGCGGCCAGCTCGGCACGAGCATCCGCATCGGCGGCCAGTGCCGTCTCATTGCCGTTCCAGCGCGCGACGAAGTCGTTGGTCAACACCCGCGATGGGAACCGCTGGGGCCAGGGCAGGCCGTCGGCGACGTCGAAGACCCGGGTAGTGCTGGTGTCGGTTTCGCGCGCCGCGATCAGAGCCTGACGGCTCGGCTCCCCCGTCAGCGCCTCGGGGCACGCCGCCAGACGCGTGCCTACCCAGGCCCCCGCGGCACCGGCGGCCAGCACCGCGGCCAGGCTTCGGGGCGAGGCGATGCCGCCGCCGGCCAATACCGGCACCGAGACCGCGGCCAGGACCGCGTCGAGCAACGGCAGCGTTCCCAGCCGCACCTCGCCATGACCACCCCCCTCGGCTCCGCGCGCCACCACGATGTCCACCCCCGCATCGGCCGCACGCCGGGCCCCCAGAGCGTCGTAAACCTGTGTGATGGTAGGGATTCCGGCGTCACGGGCCGGGCCGACCCAGGACCAGTCGGTGCCGAAACTGACCGACAACAGGGCGGGCCCGGCGGCAAGCGCATCCTCGAGCAGCCCCGCCTCATTGCGCATCACCCAGTCCACCAGCCCGATCCCGAACCTGCCGCTGACCTGCCGCAATTGTTCGGCCAAGGCCGCCCGGGTGGCCCGGCTTCCCATGCCGATCATGCCCAGTCCACCGGCCGCGGTGACAGCGGTGGCGAGCCGGCCACCGGCGACTCCGCCCATTGGGGCGTTGACGATGGGAACCCGCAGGCCGAAGCCCCGTGACCAGCCGGTAGCGAGCACCCCTAGTGGGCGCCGGGCTGGGACTTGAGCACGGTCAACACCACCACCGAATCCTCGATGGCGTGCAACGCGTGCCGCTGCGGCGGAATCGCGACATAGTCGCCGGTCTTGCCGTCCCAGGCGTCATCGCCGGTGGTGAGGCGCACATGTCCCTGTAGCACCTGCAGGGTCGCCTCACCCGGGCTGTCGTGTTCGCCGAGATTGTGGTCGGCCAGCAGTGCCAGCACGGTCTGGCGCAATTCGTGGGCGTGTCCGCCGTGGATCGTGTGGGCGGCCCGTCCGCTGTGTGACTGTTTTGCCTCGGCCAGCTTTTCGGAGGCGAGTGCGGTCAGCGAAAGCGATTCCATCGGTGAGTCCTTTCAGCCGTTCAGTAGCAGTATTCCCGCAACGATCAAGGCGACCACCTTGACCACTTCCAAACCGACGTACACGTAGTGCGCACGGGAGCGGGGCGCATCCAACCCGGCCAGCACCTGATCGGACCGGCGGGTCAGACGGGGACGCACCGCGAGCAACTGCACCGCTAGCGCTGCGACCACGACACCGAACGCCACGATAATCCGCAGCGGCGCCGGGCCCGACACCGCTATTGCCGCCAGGACCAGCGCGAAGACGACCTCAACGATATTGAGCGCGCGGAAGACCAACCGGCCGATGCCAAGCCCGATCTGCAGCGTCACGTGCGGCGCCCGGAACTTCAGCGGAGCTTCCAGAAACGAGATGGCCAGCACCATGCCGAGCCATACGAAGGTGACGGCGATTTGGGTCGCCGCTGCGGTGCTCAACTGAGGGCTCCTTCCGGCGAAAGGTGGGCCAAGCAAAGATCCGGTTCGACAAACGGGTCGAGCCGCTCGACGGTGACGGTCGCCCCCCAACTTTCCAGCGCCCCGCGCATGAGGCCCAAGTGAATTGGGCACACCACGCCCGACCGGTTCTCGGCAAGTTCCAGAAACGGGCAGTGTCGCAGGGCAACCTGTTGCTGGCCGTCGGAGACTCGGCGCTCGGGAGCGAACCCGAGTCCGTCGAGGACGCCGACCAAGTGATCGATCGATTTCTCGGCACTGTGGGCGGTCGTCGGGGCTTGCAGACGTTCGCCCCAGGCGCGGCCGGCGGCCAGCGCCTTGTCAACCGAATCACTTTCGGCGGCAAGGCCGTTGCTGAGGATCTCGGCGAGTAGCTGGTAGTGGCGAGCGCCACCGCGGTCCATCTGCTGGACCGCCCGGAACATCAGCGGCGGGCGTCCGGGGCCGCGACGGCTGGGCTGCACGCGCTCCACCTGACCGTCATCGACCAAGCCGTCGAGGTGGAAGCGCACGGTGTTGGGGTGCACTCCCAGGTGCTCGGCGATCGCGACAATGCTCAGCGGATGTCCGACCGCACGCAATACCCGCAGCACCGCGCGGCGACGCCCCGCCGACTCCCCGCCCGTTCTGGCGATCCGACCCTCTCCCATTTAAGAATCTTAAGCATCTGCGACGTGGGGATGACCCGCCACGAATGGCGTATCAACACCCAGTCGGCCAATCTTGGCAGCCCCGCCCGGCGAACCCAGCGGCCCGTCCCGGCCGGGCAGGGTTTCGGTGAAAAACGCCACGTTGTCGGCGAGATGCGGGTGCAGCTCCTGCGGCAGGTCGTCCTCGTAGTAGATCGCCTCGACCGGACACACGGGCTCGCAGGCGCCACAGTCCACGCATTCGTCGGGGTGGATGTACAGCGAGCGCCCACCCTCGTATATGCAATCGACCGGACACTCCTCCACACAGGCCCGATCCATCACATCGATGCAGGGTTTTCCGATCACATACGTCATGGCTCCGGAGTTTATACAACATGATTTGTAAAAACTAGCGAGGCGGCAAAAGTTCTGTCCGACAACGTACTTGACGTCCGGATCGGCGCAGTGACGGCGCGCCACCTCAACCGCTACGATTAAAAGCCCTGGGCCCAGTCTCCACGACACGGAGCGGAAGGGATTGCATGGGACGCTCACGTCACATCGCGCACTGGGACCCCGAGGATGTCCAGGCGTGGGAAGCCGGCAACAAGGCCATCGCCCGGCGCAATCTCGTCTTCTCCATCGCCACCATGCATGTCGGTTTCTCGATCTGGACCCTTTGGTCGGTAATGGTGCTGTTCATGCCGCAGTCCGTCTACGGCATCTCGGCCGCAGACAAGTTGCTGCTGGGCGCCACCGCGACGCTGGTTGGCGGCTGCGTGCGGATCCCCTACGTGATGGCCACCGCCCGATTCGGTGGCCGCAACTGGGCGACGTTCTCGTCGTTGGTACTGCTGGTGCCCACCGTCGGAGCAATCGTGCTGCTGGCCAACCCCGGACTGCCGCTGTGGCCATACCTGGTCTGTGCCGCCCTGAGCGGCCTGGGCGGCGGCAACTACTCCGCATCGCTGGCCAACGTCGAAGCCTTCTACCCACAACGGCTCAAGGGCGTGGCTCTAGGCCTGACCGGAGGGATCGGCAATCTGGGGGTGGCCGCCATCCAGGCGGTCGGCCTTTTGGTGCTGGCGACCGCCGGCCATGAAGCTCCATATTGGGTGTGCGCCGTCTACCTGGTGCTGATCGCCATCGCCGGCCTCGGCGCAGCCCTGTTCATGGATAACTTGACCCACGTGATCGAGGTCGGGCATGTGCGATCCGTTCTCGCGGTGCCCGACACCTGGGGCGTCTCGTTTCTCTACATGTGCGCCTCCGGCTCGTTCATCGGCTTCGCCTTCGTCTTCGGTCAGGTGCTGCAGTTCAACCTGCTGGCCGGCGGACAGAGCACCGCACAGGCGTCGCTGCACGCCGCCGAGATCGCCTTCGTCGGCCCGCTGCTGGGGTCGCTGGCGCGCATAGTCGGCGGCAAATTGGGCGACCGCTTCGGTGGCGGCCGCGTCACCCTGGGGGTCTTCGTCGCCATGATCCTCAGTGCCGCACTGCTGGTCGCAGTCAGCACACACGCCGACCACAGCCACGGCGCCGGCGGGCGCATGACAGCTGCGACGCTGATCGGCTATGTGAGCGGCTTCATCGCGTTGTTCATCTTCTGCGGGATGGGCAAGGGAACCGTGTTCAAGCTGATCCCGTCGATTTTTGCGGAGCGTAGTCAGCACCTGGACATCAGCGATATGCAACGCCGCCAATGGGCACGCATCATGTCGGGGGCACTGATCGGGTTCGCCGGCTCGGTGGGCGCACTGGGCGGCGTTGGGATCAACCTGGCGCTGCGCCAGTCATATGTGCACAGCGGCACCGAGACGCCGGCCTTCTGGGCGTTCCTGGTGTGTTACCTCTGCGCGGCCGCGCTGACCTGGGCACGGTACGTGCGCCCACGCAGCCCGGTTGCCTCGGCGCCCCGCAAACCCAACGAGGATCCGCAGCTCTCCGGTGCTGCTGCCTAGGCGCACGGTGGACACCTCGGCATGCATACTGGACCCGACCTGCAGGTCTTGATCCGCGCTGTCCGGGATCGGCCGGCCGAGTAACAAGGAGGGCATCATCGACCCGTATTCCGCCTCCGCGCTCTGGCATTGCACCGCCCATCCACGGCGCCCGCTGGTTGTGGGCCTACCGACCCGCCCCACCGCCTGATGGCCGGCACTCAGGGCGAATCCGGACAGCCCCTCCCGCTGTCGAATCGCAGCGACGACCATCTGCAGGGGCACTGGCTGCTGGCGCGGCTGGGCAAACGGGTACTGCGCCCCGGCGGTGTCGAACTCACCCGCACCCTGCTGGCCCGCGCCGACGTCAACCATGCCGACGTGCTCGAACTGGCGCCCGGCCTGGGCCGCACCGCGAGCGAGATCCTGGCCCGCCATCCTCGGTCCTACGTCGGAGCCGAAGCCGATCCCGATGCGGCGAACCTGGTGCGCACAATTGTGGCCGGGCACGGTGACGTGCGAGTCGCCGACGCGGCCGACACCGGATTGCCGGACTCCAGCGCTGATGTCGTCATCGGCGAGGCGATGCTGACCATGCAGGGCGATGCGGCCAAACACGCGATCGTCGCCGAGGCGGCGCGGGTGCTTCGCCCCCACGGGCGCTACGCCATCCACGAGCTGGCGCTGACGCCCGACGACGTGCCCGAAGAAATCAGCACCGAGGTCCGCCAGGCGCTGGCCCGGTCCATCAAAGTCAACGCCCGGCCGTTGACGGTGGCCGAATGGTCCCAGCTACTGGCCGGACACGGGCTGGTCGTCAGCCACGTGGCAACCGCGCCGATGGCGCTGTTGCAGCCACGGCGGATCATCGCCGATGAGGGCCTGTTAGGGGCCCTGCGTTTTGCCAAGAACCTGCTCACCCAGCCGGCCGCGCGCAAACGAGTACTGATGATGCGCAGCACATTCCGCAAACACCGGGACCGTATGGCGGCGGTAGCCATCGTGGCCTACAAGCCCTCGGCATCGGGCAGTTGACGGCCGTAGCGCCGGCCCCCCGTGCGAGTGACAAACGGCTCTGACCGTGGTGACCGTTCGTCGCTAGAGTCGTGGATAGCGGCCCGCCAATTCGGCCGAGCCGGCTGACCCGCCAACAAAGGACACGCCATGTCCTCCCAGAACCAACGATTGGGAATCATCGTCGGTATCGACGATTCACCGGCCGCGAAGGTGGCCATCCAGTGGGCAACGCGTGAAGCTGAGCTGCGAAACGCCCCGCTGACGCTCGTTCACGCGATCTCTCCCGACGTCGCGACGTGGTTGAACAAGCCATTGCCGCCCGGCCTGGCCCGCTGGCAGCGCGATCACGGCCACCAACTGGTCGAGGACGCGCTCAAGGTCATCGAGGAGGCCGCCGAGCGCGGCGGTCCCGCGGGGCTGGGTAGCGAAATCGTGCCTTCCGCCGCCGTTCCCGCCTTGGTCGACATGTCCAAGGACGCGGAGATGGTGGTAACCGGTTGCCACGGCAGCGGGCGCTGGCCGGGCCGGCCGCTGGGCTCAGTCAGTTCCGGGCTGCTGCGCTACGCGCACTGTCCGGTGGCCATCGTCCACGACGAGGACGCCTCGGCGCCGGATCGCGCCGCGGCGCCGGTGCTCGTGGGCATCGACGGCTCCCGGGCATCGGAATTCGCCACCGGCTTGGCCTTCGATGAGGCATCGCGCCGCCATACCGGGCTGGTGGCGGCGCATTCCTGGAGTGACGTCAATGTCTCGGATTGGCCGGGAATCGATTGGCCGGCAACGCAGTCGATGGCAGAACAGGTATTGGCCGAGCGCTTGGCGGGATGGCAAGAGCAATATCCCGATGTGAGCGTCAGCCGCGTCGTCGCGCGTGATCAGCCGGCCCGCCAGCTCGTGCAGCGGTCCGGCGAAGCCCAGCTGGTCGTCGTCGGTAGCCGCGGACGCGGTGGATTCGCCGGAATGGTGGTGGGTTCGGTGGCCGAATCCGTTGCCCAACTGGCCCGCGTGCCGGTGATCGTGGCGCGCGAGTCGCCGGCCTAGCCGCGGACCACGAGCACCGAGCACTCGGCGTGCCGAAAGATCGGGTGCCCGGATGGCCCCACCAGCCGCGCAACCTGATCGGCCTCGTCGGCGCCGACCACCGCCAACTGAACCCGCTCATCGTGATCGGCCAGAAATCGTGCGATGCCCGCCTGGGTGGTGATCGGATAGACGTGCACATCGGCATGGTGCTGGCCCCATTGCTGTACGCGACGTTCAAATTCCCCGTCCGCGGCGTCGGTGAGCTCCTCGGGGCGCCCACCGAGTGCGAGGATCGGTGCTTGGCGCAGTTTCGCCTCGTGGGCGGCGTATTCGAGCACAGCGTCGTTGTCGGGCGCGTCGGTCACCCGCACCACGATCCAGTTGATGTCCGGCGGCGGCTGATCAGAGTTCGAACGGATGACCGCCACCGGGCAGTGCGCCTTTTCGGAGAGCTCGGTGGCCGTCGACCCCAGAATGGCTCGCGCGTAGCGGCCGATCCCCACTGAGCCCACGCAGACCAGCTCCGCATCGCGAGACGCCTCGACGAGCACGGCACCCGCCGGCCCGCGCGGGGTGTCGGTCTCCACTTTGACCGGCGCTGCGGTGGCTTCGATCGCGGATTGCGCTGCGCGCAGCGATGTCTCGGCATGCGCGAGATCGTGCTCGTATTCTTCGGGGGACGAATGAGCCGTCTTGAGCACCGATATCAGCCGCAACGGCACGCCTGCGCTGACCGCCTCCGCGGTGGCCCACAGCACTGCCGTGATACCCGCCGGTGAACCATCGATGCCAACGATGACCGGTTTCATGTCATTGCCCCTCTCCGGCGCTGCTCACGTTCGGTAATCCACCAGATGGCCAATCAACCCGCGTTGGAATACTTTTCGCGCTGATCAGCGGGGTCCGCCGTGGCCCCCGGCCCGGCAAGCCGGTAGACGTTGATCAGCCGTGCGATGTCGCTGGCGGCGACGATGCCGACCACCGCACCGCCGTCGAGGACGAGCGCGCGGCTACCCCGGCCCGCCGGAGCCATCCGCTCGAGCAGCGTCGTCAGCGGCTCCTGCGGCGTTGCGGTGGGCACCTCATGCAGGGGTAGGGCGATTTCCCGGACCGTTGTGCTGCCCCGCCGCTCGGGCGCCAGCTCGCGCAGCTGCCGCAGGGTGACCAGACCCGTGATCGATCCATCCCGCTCGGTGACCGGGTAGGCCGAGTGCCGGTCGCCAAGCACATAGCGCGCAATGAACTCGTCGACGTCGATCCAGCCGGGAGCGGTATGTGGATGCGCGGTCATCGCGTCCGCGACCCGCAGGCCGGCAAAGAGCTGCTGAGTCGAGATCCGGGTTTCCTCCTCGCGGGCGGCGGCGAAGATGAACCAGCCGATGAAGGCCAACCACACGCCGCCGACCAGGCCGCCGGCCACAAACTCCGCCAACCCCAAGATGATCAAGATCAGCGCGACCACCCGTCCGGCCCGCGCCGCACCGATTCCGGCGCGCACGATATCGCCGTGGCGGCGCCACAGGTAGGCCCGCACCAGCCGACCTCCGTCCAGCGGCACCCCCGGCAGCAGATTGAACAGGCCCAGCATCAAATTGACCGCGGCCAGCCACCAGACGACGCTGACCACCAGATCCGGCGTTCGCACCATCGCCAGGGCGACGGCCACCGCGGTGAACATCGCGGACAGGGCAAGGCTGGTGGCTGGGCCCGCGAATGCGATCCGAAAAGCCGCCTTTGGAGTTTTGGCTTCCCCGCCCAGGGTGGTCACTCCCCCGAACAGCCAGAGCGTGACGTTTCCCACGGGTACCCCGGCCCGCCGCGCCGCGATGGCGTGCGCGAGCTCGTGGGCCAACAACGAGGCCAGCAGCACCAGTGCCCCGCACCCGCCGGCTATCCAATAGACCACCGCGCCATAGCCTTTGGCCGTTTCCGGCAATGTTGTGGCCAGACTCCAGGTGAATAGCCAAAGAATGACCAGGACGCTCCAGTGAACCTTCACCGCAAAGCCGGCGATTCGTCCCAATGGGATCTCGTCGCTCACCGCGCTACCTCCAACCTGGCGGATTGCCCCGCAACGCTCACCAACGCGATCCACCTACTCCCGAACGTAGGGCGAGCCGGCGGACTGCGCTAGGGCCGTTCGGCCTTCCGATCGCCGGCCGGCTGCGGCTGGGCAGGGGCCAGACGTTCAACTCGGTGCTTGATTCCCAGCAGCAGACCCCGGGTGCCCAGCGAGATCAGCGGCCTGGCCAGCTCCAGGGCAAAGATCTCCCCCGGGTGGCGCAGGGCGATCCTGGCGCGCGTCAGCAGACGTACCCGATCTTCCCAGTGCGGCTGAACGTGAAATGACCAGACCGCGTTCCAGCGTTGGTCCGGCTGGGTCGCGTTGAGCACCAGGTACTTTTCGGGCTCGATCGCAGCGACACGCAACGTCAGTCCGTCCGGCAATCCCAGCCACCCCGGCGGAGCCAGTCGAACCACATCGCCTACCGCAAGGTGTTGCCATTCCGGATGGATGCGATCGGCGTCGTGGTAGCCAAGGCCGGCAAGGTTTTTCAGTCGCTCGCCGCCGTACCAGCCACCCCGGTCCTGCCCCATCTGCAGTAGCCAGGGCCACACGGCCGACACGGGCGCGTCGATGCACAACGCCTCGGTGGTCTGAGTCGCCGGATCCCCCACCAAACTGTCACCGGGCAACAGCATCTGAGCCTCTTGCTTGGTCGCGCCCCAGTTGCGGTAGTAGCGTCGCGCGGCGTAAAGCAGCGCCAACGAGGCTGTGGCTTCAGCAATCCGTTTCGTCGTCGCGCCCATACCCCCAGTCTGCGAGCACGGCATGCTCATTGACCAGGGCCAATGGTCCCCCATGCGCTAGCCAATGTGCCCCGACAGTCGGGGAGGCACGCCCACACCAGATTCCAGCTCGGTCAGGCATTCCTCGGTCAGCGGGATGAGGGTGTCGATATCGGGCATCACCTCGCGGCCCGCGACGTAGCCGAACCCGATCCGGTCAGCGTAGGAACACGTGGTGACGTTGAGCGCCTGACCGTCGTAGACGGTCGACACCGGATACATCTCGTCGACGTGTGCTCCGTTCCAATACCTTTCGGCGCGTGGGCCCCCAACGTGGGAAATCGGAAGGTTGTATCCGGTGCGGATTTTCGGGGTGAACGGCAGCAGCGGAAAGACAACGGTGGCAGCGATGCTGGCCGCCGTGGTGAGCAACGATGCCGCCGATCCCCGCGCGCTCACCCAGTGCTTGCCCTCCGACATCGACCGGTGAATCAGATCCAGGCGCCGGTGCGGATCTGGCAGATCGGTGCCCAAGGGGCACAACCAAAGACCGAACATGTTGGCGTGCTCGTCGGGTGCCGAAGGATGCTCGCGATCACGCACGGTGATCGGGCAGATGGCGACCAGGGAGTGATCGGGCAGTTCGGAATGGGCGAGCAACCAGCGGCGCAGCGCGCCGGCGATCACCGCGGTGACCACGTCGTTGGCCGTGACATCGGCCGCCCGTTGTATCGCCTCGATCCGGTGCCGCGACCAACTGCCCGCCGCGACGGCACGCTGAGCGCCCAAGCGGCCGTTGAACCGCGTGTAGGGCGCGGTGAATGGCAGCACCGTCGTGTGCCCGATCAAGCTATCCCAGACCGTGGATGCCTGCCCGGTGACGACGTGATTGATCAGCCCGATGCCCGATGCCGCGGCACCGGCCAGCGAACGCAGCGGCGCAGAAAGGCGCGCCAGCAGCCCGGTCGAGGTCGACGACGGCGGGTGGTCAAGGTGGCGGTCGGCATAGAAGGGGGGCATCGACCGGCATTCGGGATCGGTGCTCAGCGCCTCGGCGATCATTTGAAAACCCGCCACACCATCGACGACGGTGTGATGCACCTTGATGTAGAACGCGAACCGGCCATCCTCGAGACCATCGATCAGATACGACATCCACATCGGGCGGGACAGTTCGAGGCGCTGCGCGTCCAGCTCGGCGATCAGCCGCCAGAACGCGTCTCGGCCGGCATCGACGCTGCGCCGCTGGCAGTGGTATCCGATGTCGACGGCTTGCGCATCTCTCCAGACCCAGACGCCCCCGGTGTCCACGCCACGATGTGGGTATCGGCGCAGCCTCGGATCTATCGGTTCACCACCAGCCAGTGTTTCGCGGTGAAGCTGGTCGACGTAGTCGGCCCCGGAACCGGGTGGCGGTGACAGGATCAGCAGCGCACCGACATGCATCGGGTTGGATACCAACTCCGCGGTCAACATCAATGCGTCCAGCGGATCCAGCGGATGCATCTGGTTCCTCCGCAACTAGGCAGGGCGGTCGCGCTGCTCCGAGGGATCGTCGAGCAGGCCCGACTGCTGCAGCGCATCCTCGACGAACTGCTGCACCGGCCGAGATCGGAAGAACCCGGTATGTCCGCCCGGATACCAGACGATGTCGGGCTTGCCCCAGTGTTCCCAAAGCCGGGCTACCTGCCGCCGCGGATGCACCAGCTGGTCGGCGACGCCGGCATAGATGAAGCGCCCGGCCCTGGGCACCAGCGGGGTCAGAGCGAGCGGCGAGATCATGTGGCCGATGGGTTCGGCCAGCGCCACCGTCTCGCGGCGGGGGTCATCGCGACCAAAACCCGAGTGGCGGCCCAGCAAATCGACCAGATCCGCGACCGGCACACCGAGGATCGCGCAGGTCAGGTCGTCTTCCAGGCTGGCCACCAAGGACGCGATGTAGCCGCCGAGCGACAGACCGTTGATTCCGATCAGCGATTCGGGCTCCTGCATCCGGATCCAGGAGATCAGCCGACGGATGTCCCACACGGCCTGAGCGGTGGCATGGACGTTGTCGAGAACATCTTCGCCCGGATATACCGCGCCCTTGGGCAGGTCACGCGCCCGGGGACCGTGCATCGGCAGCACCGGCATGACGATGTTCAGGCCCAACTCGCGATGCAGCTTCCAGGACCGGAACAGCGCCAGATCGAGCGGGGCGCGGCCCATCTCGGTGCCGTGTACGCAGACCAGCCAGGGGCGCGGTTCCCGGTGGCGCAGCAACAGCGCGTACTCGCGATTGTTCGCGGTGTACCCCAGCCACCGTTGGCCACCCGGCTCACCCGGCAACGGGGTGTACCCGCTGTCGAAGAACATCCGGTAGAAGGAGCGTTTGCGCCCCTTGACCTTGCGGACCGTGACCTCGGAGGGGGGCGGGGGGTCGGCGAAGAATGTCCGCGGGCGCTGCAGCCAGCCCTGATCGCCGTAGAACTGCAGGGCCAGCGCCACTTCGTCATCGATTCGCTCGAACACGTGTGGATCGCTGACCGGGCGACGCGCCTTGAGCCCCATCAGCACGATTTCGTCCCGAAACGCCTGGGCCGCCAGGGCGATGGTGGGCCGGGCGATCGGGAGCCCGTCGGAGTCTTGATCGAGGTAGTCGCGCCACGACTCGGCGAAGTAGCGGCCGGTGTGCACGAAGGGTGTGACCACGCTGCCCAAGCCCCCGAGGCCAAGCGGGTTGACCTGCCGGGCCCCTGGGCTCACCTGTGCGTCATCGCCGGCCGGTTTCGCCATGGCGCCAAAGCTAACAGGTCGCCCAAAACGCCGGTTAGGGTCTTACGTCCCGAGCAGGTCACGGGCCCCAAGGACACCAAAGGACAATTGCCAATCGCCTGGATGACTTTGGGCCCTACCCCGGCCCAGGCAACCGCAGAAGCATCGAAAGTGTCATCTAGCGACAGAAGAGATGCGTTATGCACTGCTTGCCAGGCCCACTAGAGATCCAGCTCGTCGTCGATGTTTGCACTGGTGAGAGGTGGTTTGCGTGATGCATCCCACGTTGGCCCACGAGCGGCCCGACATCGCCAAGATCGACCACCGGCCACCATCGGTGGCGCGGATGTTCCTAGACCGCGTGGCCGCCTCCCCGAGCGCCGAAGCGTTCCGCTATCCCCACGGTGACGACTGGGAGAGCGTCACCTGGGAGCAGGTTGGCGAGCGGGTAGGCCGCTTGGCGGCCGGCCTGATCTCGTTGGGCATCGCCCCGCAGGATCGGGTCGCGCTGGCATCGTCGACCCGGTACGAGTGGGTGCTCGTCGATTTCGCCGTGATGTGCGCCGGGGCGGCGACAACCACGGTGTATCCGACGACCATCGCCGCCGACGTCGCCTACATCGTGGCGAACTCTGGAAGTCGAGTCGTGGTCGCCGAGGACCAGACCCAGGTCGACAAGCTGGTCGAACACCGCGCCGAGCTGCCCGAGGTGGCCAGGGTGGTGGTGATCGACGGCGAGGGTGATGGCAGCTGGGTGATCACGCTCGCCGAACTCGAACAACTGGGCAAGCAGCTGCTTGCCGACTCCCCCGCCGCCGTGGACCAGCGGGTCGCCGCGATCGGCCCCGACCAGCTCGCCAGCCTCATCTACACCTCCGGAACCACCGGACGGCCCAAGGGTGTGCGGTTGACCCACGGGGCTTGGACATACACCGCCTCGGCGATCGATGCCCTCAACGTGCTCGGCCCGGCCGACCTGAACTTTCTGTGGCTGCCGCTGGCCCACGCATTCGGCAAGGTGATGCTTTCGCTGCCGCTGCTCATCGGGTTCCCCACCGCGATCGACGGGCGGGTCGACCGGATCGTCGACAATCTGGCGGAGCTGCATCCCACCGTCATGGGGGCGGCACCGCGCATCTTCGAAAAGGCTCACGCCCGGATCGAGCAGATGGTCGCCGAGCAGGGCGGGCTCAAGAAAGCGGTGTTCGACTGGTCGATCGGTGTGGGATTGAAAGTCTCGGCCTCCCGGCAAGCGGGCCGCCAGCCTTCACTGCTGTCCAGGCTGGCCTACCAGCTGGCCGACCGGTTGGTGTTCTCCACCATTCGCGAGCGCTTCGGCGGCCGGATCCGCTTCTTCGTCTCGGCGGCCGCCGCACTGGACCGCAACGTCGCGCAGTGGTTCGACGCGATCGGTATCACCGTGCTCGAAGGCTACGGGCTGACCGAGACCGCCGCGGCGTCTTTTATCAACCGCCCCAACGCCTATCGGTTCGGCACGGTCGGCTGGCCGTTTCCCGCTACCGAGGCACAGATCGCCACGGATGGCGAGATCCTGCTGCGGGGGCCTGGCTTGATGACGTCCTACCACGACTTGCCCGAGGCCACCGAGGAGGCGCTCGACCACGAGGGGTGGTTTCACACCGGCGACATCGGGGAGATCGACGCCGACGGCTACCTGCGGATCACCGACCGCAAGAAGGACATGTTCAAGACCTCACAAGGTAAGTACGTCGCACCTGCCGCGATCCAGGTGAGGTTCAAAGGTCTGTGCCCCTACGTCGGCGAGCTGATCGTCGTCGGTGAAGCCAAGCCCTATTGCGTGGCCCTGGTCAGTCTGGACAGTGAAGCGATCACCGAGTGGGCCGCGGGGCATGGATTGGTCGGCAAGTCCTTCGCGGAGCTAACCCGCGACCCCAAGACACGCGAGTTGATCGCGGGCTACATCGACACACTCAACGCCGAGCTCAACCGGTGGGAGCAGATCAAGAAATTCGCCGTCCTCGACCGCGAGCTGTCCATCGAATCCGGTGACCTGACGCCGAGCATGAAGCTGCGCCGCAAGGTGGTTCTGGACAAGTCCGCCGACGAGATCTCGGCTCTCTACCAGCAACCAACGGGCCCGGCACCCAAGACCGGCTGAGCTCGCGCGCCGACGAGACAGCAAGTATCACAACAACATAAACGACACAGCGGAGAAGTTTGGTATGCAATCAGATCGCCTCCATTGGCTAACAACTGCGACTGGTCCATTCGCCTCGGTGTATTTCGATGATTCACACAACACCGCCGATGCCGCCGAGCGGCTGGAAGCGACATGGCGCGACATCCGGCGTCACCTCGACGGTCTGAAGGCCGACGATCAGCTCATCGGCCGGCTCGAAGAGGCGGTGTGCCACCACCGCCCGGCCGTCGGGCGGCGGGGCCGGGCGGTGGTGGCGACCAGCGACAAGGTGCTGGTCAACGAACAGCTCATCAGCCCACCGCCGGTAACCGTGGTGCGGCTGTCCGAGTACCCGTACCTGGTGCCGCTGATCGACCGCGAGATTCGGCGACCGACCTACGTGTTCGCGGCGGTGGATCACGCCGGCGCCGACGTCCGGTTGTATCGCGGTGACACGTTCAGCTGCACCAGCATCGACGGCGGCGGCCACCCCATCCACAAACCGGCCACGGCCGGCTGGAAGGGCTATGGCGACTTTCAGCACACCGCCGAGGAGGCCGCCCGGATGAACTACCGTGCCGTCGCCGACCACCTCACCCAACTGGTGGACGAGGCCGACCCCGAGGTGGTGTTCGTCTCCGGTGAGATCCGATCCCGCTCCGACCTGGTTGCGGCACTGCCGCACCGGGCGGCCCAGCGGGTGTGGCAATTGCATGGCGGGGCACGCAACAGCAGCATTGGTGAGGACGAGATCAACGAGCTCACCCTTGCCGAGTTCGCTCGCCGGCGCGACACCGAAATGGCCGAGGTGACACAGCGGTTCGAAGCGGAGCTGGGGCGGCGTTCGGGGCTGGCCACCGAAGGACTGTCAGCGGTCTGCGCGGCCCTGCGCAACGGCGAGGTCGACACCCTGATCGTCGGTGAGCTGCGCGATGCCACGGTGGTAACCGGGGCCGCGCTCACCACGATCGCACCCAACGCCGACGTGCTGTCCGAGCTCGGCGAGCCCGCGGTGCGGATTGCCCGTGCCGATGAAGCCTTGCCATTCACCGCGATCGCGGCCGACGCCTCGCTGGTTCGAGCCGATGGTCAGATGACGCCCGCCGACGGGGTGGGCGCGCTGCTGCGATATCCGGCAAGCGACAGATTGGCCAGCCAGAGTTCGTAAGGCCTGACGGGCGATGTCGCGGGCGTAACGCCGTGGCGAACTCTGGCGTGATATTCGGCCCTGGCGTTACGCTCGCGTTGGTTGAAGGACACCCGAGGTATGAGGCAGTTCAGCGATCGCATCGACGCCGGCCGCAAGTTGGGCCGCCGGCTGGAATTCCTACGTGGTCAAGACATTGTGGTGCTGGGTCTGCCGCGTGGCGGTGTCCCGGTGGCCTTCGAGGTAGCCAAAGCCTTACACGCGCCACTTGATGTGCTGCTGGTGCGCAAGCTCGGTGTGCCGTTGCATTCCGAGCTCGCCTTCGGGGCCATCGGCGAGGGCGGTGTGCAGGTGATCAACAGTGCCGTGGTGCACGAGGCTGGGCTCGGCGAACAGGAGATGGCCGCGGTCGAGACCGCGCAGTGGGCCGAGTTGCAGCGCCGGGTGCAGCGCTACCGTGGCGATCGCCATCCGATCCCGCTGCGGGGGCGGATCGCGGTGATCGTCGATGATGGCGTCGCGACCGGGGCCACCGCCGCGGCCGCTTGCCAGGTCGCGCGCGCTCAGGGCGCCAGCCGGGTCATCCTGGCCGTTCCCATCGGTGCTACCGATACCGCACCTCGATTCACTGAATACGCCGACGAGGTGGTGTGCCTGGAAACGCCCACGCCCTACTTTGCCGTCGGACAGGGATACGACAACTTCACCCAGACCTCCGATCAGGAGGTGGTGACGCTACTGGATCGGGCCCGTAGCGAATTCGGTGCGGGCCATCAGCCGGCAGATCCTGCGCGGCGAGACGATGAGGTTCGGGTGTTGGCGGGCCCGGTCTCGGTGATCGGGCACCTGACCATTCCCGACCGCCCCACCGGCATCGTCGTCTTCGCCCACGGCAGCGGCAGCAGCCGCCACAGCCCGCGCAATCGCTACGTGGCCGAGGTACTCAACCAGGCCGGCCTGGCGACTCTGCTGCTGGATTTGCTGACGCCCGAGGAAGAACGTAACCGCGCCAACGTGTTTGACATCGGATTACTCGCCCGGCGATTGGTCGACGTCACCGGGTGGCTGGCGGCACAACCGGACACCGCGGCGCTGCCGGTGGGATTCTTCGGGGCCAGCACTGGCGCCGGCGCGGCTCTGGTCGCGGCCGCGCATCCCGGCGTCAAGGTGCAGGCGGTGGTGTCCCGCGGGGGGCGGCCCGATCTCGCGGGCGACGCGTTGCGCGAAGTGCACGCTCCCACGCTGTTGATAGTCGGTGGTAGTGACGAGGCCGTCCTGGAGTTGAACCGGCAAGCGCAAGCGGCGATCCCGGCGCCGTGTGAGCTGGTTGTGGTTCCCGGTGCCACTCATCTCTTCGAAGAACCTGGCGCCCTCGAGCAAGTAGCGACACTGGCGCGTGATTGGTTCCTCGGCCACCAGCGCCATCACTAGCCAGCGCTAGCACCCGCTGCGATAGCCAGCGATTCAGTGGTGGAGGCCGGAAACCGGCTCGTGCGTGCTGGCTTGGATGTCGGCCGACGTCGCCGCAAACAGCTGATTGGCCAAGTCGGATAACGCTCGGGCGATCGCGAGTTCATCGCCGATCTGAGCCACCGGCTCATCGGCCGGGTCAAGCCTGGCCAAGCCAATACCAACCAGCGTCTGGTCGCCCCAGACCAGTCGCGCCTTTGCCCGGGTGCGCTCGTCGCGCTCTTCGATCAGCACATCCACGTGGCAGGACTTGGCGTTGGTGGTGTTTCCTGTCATCGCCGTCTCCTTTGTCTTGCAGACACATTCGATGCCACCACCACCGAACCCGCCGGCAGTAGGGGCGAAAGTCACGAGACACCGGGATGCCCAGCGACCATCACGGAACAATCTCTCCGGTCTGGCCGTTGCTGCCGGGCACCCCGAGAAGGCCGTCGAGACCGGTGTCGCCGCCCGTACCACCGGCCGCACCGCCGGCACCGCCCTGACCACCCAGTGCCAACTCACCACCGGCGCCGCCGGTACCACCGGTCTGGGCCGTGCCGCCGTTGCCACCACTGCCGCCGGCACCGCCCTGGCCGCCCTGCCCGCCGGTACCGCCGGCGCCGGTAGCGCCGGTCGAACCAGCCCACCCGATCACGCCGCCGGCGCCACCGCTGCCGCCGGTAGTGCCGCCGGCGCCGCCGTCGCCACCGGTTCCGCCGTCGCCACCGAGCACGCCATTGGCACCGATGCCACCGGTCGTCGTTCCCGAAGTGGTGGTGGCCGCGCCGCCGATACCGCCGTCCCCACCGGCCCCGCCGATGCCTCCGATTCCCCCGACGCCGCCGATACCGCCGGCGCCTCCGTTGCCCCCGATCCCGATGAACCCGGCCGCGCCGCCGGTGCCGCCGGCACCTCCAGCACCACCGGTCCCGCCGTTGCCACCGAGCCCTCCGACGCCTCCGACAGCGCCGTCACCTCCGGTCGCCGCGGCGGCGTCGCTGAAGGCTGCCCCACCGTCGCCACCGATACCGCCCGCATAGCCGGCCGCTCCGGTGCCGCCGGTGCCACCGGTGCCCCCGGCGCCGCCGGCGCCGCCGTTGCCGATGAACATCCCGCCACGCCCGCCGTTGCCGCCGGCACCGCCGGTGTCGCCATTACCGCCGGTTGCCCCTTGCAGCGTGCTACCGGCACCACCGATCCCGCCGTTACCACCTACCGCGGCACCGCTGACGGTGTTGTTCCCGAAGCCGCCGTCACCGCCGGCACCGCCGTCGCCGCCGCCGGTTCCACCGTCGGCACCAGCACCACCGTCGCCGCCGGTCGCCGTGCCGCCGGAACTACCGTCGGTTCTGCCTTCACCGCCCATACCGCCTTCGCCGCCGTTGCCACCATTGGGTCCAGCGGTACCGCCGCCCCCGCCCATACCGCCGGTGCCCGAGTTACCGTCGGTCGACTCGCCGAGCCCACCCGCACCGCCGGTGCCGCCGATTTCGTCGCCCGTGCCGGCGTCACCGGGATTCCCGTTGTCTCCCGTTACGTTGCCGTTGTTGCTTTGGTCAGCGCCGGCGCTACCGGTACCGGCTGTGGCACCCGGGGTCGGATTAGTCCCGTCTGTCCCCGCCAGACCGGTGCCGCCCTGGCCACCGGCACCACCCGAGCCGAACCAGTTCGCGTTTCCGCCGTTGCCGCCCTGGCCGGGCAAACCGCCGAGGATGCCGGTCATGGCGGCTCCGCCTTGCCCGCCGTTACCGCCGTCACCCAGTAGCGTTCCGCCGGCACCGCCGTCGCCACCGGCCGCCCCGGCCCCGCCCATCCCGCCATTGCCGCCGTTGCCGATCAGCGGGCCCGCGCCGCCCATGCCCCCGGCCGCCCCGACCCCTCCGGTACCGCCGACACCGCCGCCGCCGAGGAAGCTGCCGGCACCGCCCGCGCCGCCGACGGCACCGTCGCCACCATCGCCACCGAACCCGCCGTTGCCGAAGAAGCCACCGGTGCCACCGGTGCCACCCATACCGCCGTCACCACCCATGTTCGAGGCCCCGCCCGCGCCCCCGGTCCCGCCGTTGCCCAAGAATCCGGCAGCCCCGCCGGTACCGCCGACCAACCCGGTGGCGCCAACCCCGCCCACTCCGCCTGCCCCGCCGTTGCCCAGCAGCAGCCCGCCCCGTCCGCCCAGGCCGCCGGCGGCGCCCTCGCCACCGGTACCCCCGGTGCCGCCATTGCCGAATAGTCCTGCCGCGCCGCCCGTCCCGCCGACCTGACCCACCGCACCCGAGCCGCCATTGCCCCCATTGCCAAGCAGGATCCCGCCGTCGCCTCCGGCAGCGCCGGTGCCATCGGCACCGTTGGCGCCATTGCCGATCAAGGGGCGCCCCAATAGGGCCTGTGCGGGGGCGTTCACCACACCCATCAGTTGATCCAGCGGCGAGGCGTTCGCGGCCTCGGCGGCCGTGTAGGCGCCGGCGCCGGCCGAAAGTGTTTGGAGGAAGCGCTCGTGAAACGCGGCGGCCTGAGCGCTCAGGCTCTGGTAGCCCTGGGCGTAGGACCCGAACAGCGCCGCGACGGCCGCCGATATTTCATCACCCGCGGCTGCCACGACGGTCGTTGTCGGCAGCGCCGCAGCGGCATTGGCCGTTGTGAGCACCGATCCGAGGTTCGCCAGATCCGAGACCGCGGCCGTGACCGCGTCCGGAACAGCAATCACAAACGACATCTGCCAACCTCCCATACAGGACAAGCGATGATCGAGCGCTGGGCAGCATCAAATCCTATCCCCGTCGCGAATAACACAATGGATATTCGCCCAACAGCGTGCGCGCGTCGGAGAAATTCGGTTGCCCCGCAAGCCCTTCTCCAACGCCCGACCGGACCAAACACGCCGCGCTCCAGCTATCGCCGCACCCACGATCCGGCGCAATTGGCAGTCGCGACAAACTGAAATCCCCTGTACCGCAGATTGTTAATGGCGCATACCGGAGAAATCCGTCCCGGCCGACCGTCGAAATCCAATAGATTCCGTTTTCGATACCAAAACCTAATCCCCGCACCGAGCTTGGCCGAACTCCCAACTCGTCAAATCCCGATGAGACAATCGAAATCCTGTTCGATGCGAGGTCGGGTTGATGCCACCGCCTTCGGCCCAAAGCCATCGCAGCTGGCAAAAGCCCTGTGCCGCAACGCCCCCCCACCGTGGGCTGTCAATCCACGTCGAGCGACCGAACGCTCCGGCCACACGGCGCGGTCAGGCCGAGGGCCGCGGCCGGCTCGACCACACACGACCGGTCAATATGTCGTGCCCATTTGCACGCGCTCAGCTCGATTCCAGTGAGACCCTTGACCCATGCCTCATGAAGGACCGAACCAGCTGTATGGCCTCTACCTGAGCATGCTGCGCCGCATAGGCCACTACCGATGGTTCGCGGCGATCTTCAAGCGCGTCGGCACGCCGGTAGACCGGGCGCTGATACGCCTGAGCCGGGGCCGGCTCTCCATGGGTGGTTCCGAGATGCCGACGATGCTGCTTACCACGACAGGCAGGCGCACCGGCAAAGAGCGAACGGTTCCGCTGCACTACGTGTGGGATGGCTCGAACGTGGTCGCCGTGTGTGAGAACTTCGGCTTGGATACGGCCTCGAGTTGGCCGTACAACCTGCTCGCTGACCCGAAGGCCCGCATCGAGATTGACGGCGCTGCTGCTGACTATCTGTCGCGACCCGCCACGGCGCAAGAGGTGGACCGCAACATGCCGAGGCTGATCGCGCTGTGGCCTGCGCATGACACCTATGTCAAGCGCACCGGCACCCGCAAAGTGTTCGTCTTCGAGCCCGTGAGTGCGCGGCGCTGACGGGCTGAGGGACTGAGGGGCTGAGGCCAAAGCGGCTACCCGTCGCCGCCCGCAGTGCCCGGCGCGCCGATGTCGCCCTGCAGTCCGGAACTGCCGTCCGGCGAGCCGCCGGCACCTCCGTCGCCGCCGTTGCCGCCGAGCGCGAAGTTGCCGCCGGTGCCAGCGGTGCTGGCGCCGTTCCCACTGGCTGCGCCGCCGCTCCCGCCGTTGCCACCCGCACCGCCTTGACCGCCCGGACCGCCCGTGCCGCCGACCCCGGTGCCACCGGCAGCCCCCGCCCAACATATCGGGCACTCGGTGGCTACCGATCCTAGGCCGCGGGCAACTCCCGGACAGGCATTCTGGAAACGGTCGCATTCAGATCTTCATAGGCCTCGACCACAGCGCGAAAATCCGTCTTTGCACTCATTCGGAAACTAAAGTGCAGGCACGCCCGCCACCCGCGCGATTGGCGATTTGCCCAGCAAATCTCGCTCGCAAACGGGCCCAACGCGTGAGCAGCTGCGATAGCCTCATGCCGCTATGACAGAAATGGCCAAGGGCAAGCTCATCCTCCTTAACGGCGGATCCAGCGCGGGAAAAACTTCGCTCGCGCTGGCATTCCAGGATTTGGCGGCCGAATGCTGGATGCACCTGGGTATCGACGTGTTTTGGAAGGCGCTGCCGCCCAAGCAACTTGACCTCGCGCGAGTGTGGCCGCAGTACTACACCTGGGAAAGCGTGGTCGAGGCCGACGGGCTGGACTGGTTCACCGTGCACCCGGGGCCCATCCTGGACCAGGCCATGCATGCGCGCTACCACGCAATCAGGGCCTACCTGGACAACGGCATGAATGTCGTCGCCGATGACGTGATCTGGAAACGGGAGTGGCTCATCGATGCACTCCAGATTTTCGAAGGCGTTCAGGTCTGGATGGTCGGGGTTCACGTCTCCGATGAAGAAGGCGCCCGCCGGGAAGAAGAGCGCGGCGACCGCTATGCGGGATGGAACCGCGGCAGCGCGCGCGCTGCCCACCGCGATGCCGAGTACGACTTCGAGCTGGATACCACCGCGAGCCCGGTTCGGGAGTTGGCGCGCGAACTCTACGAGACCTACCAAGCCTGCCCGCAACCCACGGCTTTCGACCGATTGCGCAAGCGCTTCCTGCCCTGAGCCGCAGCCTCAATCTTGCGGGGCGACGGTGGCTTTGGCCCACCGGTAATCCGGCTTGCCGGCCGGTGAACGTTCCACCTTGGGGCAGAAGACAATCTCCTTCGGCAGCTTGTAGCGGGCGATGTGTCGCGCGGCCTCCCCGATGATGCTGTCGGGGTCTGGGTCCGCCCCCTCGGCCAGCTGCACGATCGCGACGACTTCGTGTCCCCAGCGCGGGCTGGGACGCCCCGTCACCACGACGTCATAGACGGCAGGATGCTCGGCGATCGCGGCCTCCACCTCCTCGACAAAGATCTTCTCGCCACCGGAATTGATGGTGACCGAATCCCGGCCCAGTAACTCGATCGTGCCGTCGGCGTCCCAGCGCGCCCGGTCGCCGGGAACCGAATGCCGGATTCCTTCGATGACGGGAAAGGTCCGCGCGGTCTTGGCTTTGTCACCGAGGTAGCCCAGCGGTATCACGCCCTGCTGGGCAAGCCAGCCGATCTCGCTGTCCCCCGGCGTGAGGATTCTGGTCAAATCCTCGCTGACCACCACCGCACCCGGGATCGGGTCGAAGCGTCCGCTTGCGGGAAGCACCCGACTGGATACCTGGACCATTTGTGATCCCGATTCCGATGACCCGCCCGCGTCCAGGATCGTCAGCTGCGGCAACAGATCGACGAAGCGCTGCTTGACCCCGGCGCTGAGCGCGGCTCCACCCGAAATGAGCACCGACAGGGCGGACAGGTCGTAGTCGCCGGACTCGAGTTCGTCGAGCAATGGCCGGCCGAAGGCGTCGCCGACAATCGATAGCGACATCACCCGTTCCCGAGCCGCCATCGCCCACGCCGCGGCTGGATCGAAGCGGGTGGCCATTTGCGGCATGACAAACGGCCGGCCGCCGCACAGGCTGATGAACGCCGCCCATTGCGCAGCGCCGTGCATGAGCGGCGCGACCGTCATCGAGCCCGGCCCTCCTTGCCGGGATCGCTCGACGATGTCGTCGAGCCCGGTCACCAGCTCGCCGGTGCCGAACGTTCGTCCCCCCATCGAGTTCATGTAGATGTCGTGCTGACGCCACAGCACCGCCTTCGGCATCCCGGTGGTGCCGCCGGTGTAGAGCATGTACAGGTCGTCCGGCGACAACTCGACGTCCAGCGGCTCGTCGGATACGGACGCCAGTAGCTCCTCATAGCGCACCGCGCCGGGCAGCGGATCATTTCCGGACTCGTCGTCCACGTGGATCAGCTGCGGTTCACCGCCGGCCTTCTCCAACGTCTCGGCCAACGTCGGACCGAACCGAGCGTGGTAGATGACCGCATCCGCGCCGGCATTGCGCAGCAAGTACGCGAGTTCGTCAGCAACGTAGCGATAGTTGATGTTGAACGGGGCGACCCGCGCCTGATACGCGCCGATCATCCCTTCGAGGAACTCGTTGCAGTTGGTCATATACAGGCCGAGGTGACTTTGACCCGACTCGTAGGGCGCCAATTGCGACCGTTCCCGGCTGGCGCCGAAACCCCACTGGTGCAGCGCCCGAGCCAAGCGGCGGGCACGCCGTTCGGTTTGAGTGAAGGTGAATCGCCGATCCCCGTAGACGATGCAGTCTCCGTCCGGGTTGGCAGCGGCCACCGCCGAGAATACCTGGGCGATGTTGTATTCCACCGGCTCTCCTGAGCTCGTTCAAGCCAACGTCTGGGCCACTAGCAACGCTATAACGCCGACCCCGATCTGCATGGCGAGTTGCGGCTGAACTTGGCGCCAGTTGCGCGAATTCGCCGAACCACCGGCGAGTCGGCCGGAATTTGCTGGTCGCGACCGAGGCGCGGACGCGCCGATACATTGCTCGGCTGCGTTTCGGACGCACATCTCGCGTCCGTCAGGCATCCTTTAGCCATGGATGTGGAAGCCCTGCTGCACACAATTCCGCCACTAGCGGTCTACATCCTGGTCGGCGCCGTCGTCGGGGTCGAGAGCCTGGGCATTCCCCTTCCCGGGGAGATCGTGTTGGTCAGCGCCGCCCTGCTGTCATCGCATCACGAGTTGGCCGTGAATCCGGTCGGGGTCGGAGCGGCCGCCGTGATCGGCGCGGTGATCGGCGACTCGATCGGTTACACGATCGGACGCCGGTTCGGCATGCCGCTGTTCGACCGGCTCGGCCGGCGTTTTCCCAAGCACTTCGGCCCGGGGCACGTCGCGCTCGCCGAACGGTTGTTCAGTCGCTGGGGCTCTCGGGCGGTCTTCTTCGGTCGTTTTATCGCGCTGCTACGGATCCTGGCCGGCCCGCTGGCCGGCGCCCTGAAGATGCACTACCCGCGGTTCCTGACCGCCAACGTGTCCGGGGCGATCTGCTGGGCGGGCGGCACCACCGCGCTGGTGTACTACGCAGGCATCGCGGCCGAACACTGGCTGCAGCGGTTCTCCTGGATCGGGCTGGTGATCGCCGTCGTGGGCGGCCTCATCGCGGCGATCCTGCTGCGCGAACGCACCGCCCGGGCCATCGCCGAATTGGAGGAAGAACACCACCGCAAGGCGCAGACCGCCGGGGCTTGACCTGGCCTGACTAGCAGGCCGCCGCACCGGCCGCGCGGTGCTGTTCGATGAGCACCTGGGCCATGCGCTGGGCGCGGCGGGCCGAATCCGGGTCACCCACCGCCGCCAAGATAATGGCGCCCTTCATCAAGATGTGCCAGGACCAGGCAAAATCCTCGACGTCGTGGAGCCCAGCGGCCACCGCTCGTTCACGCACGATGCCG
Organism: Mycobacterium marinum; assembly: GCF_003391395.1. Taxonomy (NCBI): domain Bacteria; kingdom Bacillati; phylum Actinomycetota; class Actinomycetes; order Mycobacteriales; family Mycobacteriaceae; genus Mycobacterium; species Mycobacterium marinum. Next base: position 2,344,041 of record NZ_CP024190.1, on the reverse strand, counting down.
CGGACGTGGTCGATGTGGCCGATGCACGCCCGCCCGGCGGGGTGATCGGCGCCGAGTTCGAGCAACACATTGATGAATGAGCAGCCTTCGTAGCCGTCGCGGCTTTGGAACCACTCGTGCAGGACGTCGAAGATCGCCAACAACTGTTCCTCGGGCGTGTTGCCGCGCGCCCGCGACTTCTGCTCGATCAGACCGAAAGTCCAGAGTTCTTCGCGACGCTGCAGCACCGCCAGCACCAGGTCGTCCTTCGTGGCGAAGTGCCGGTAGAGCGTGGCTCTGGCCACCCCGGCACGTTCGATTACCTCATCGGTGCCGACGGCCCGGATGCCGCGCCGACTGAACAGATCGTATGCGGCCCCCAAAATGCGCTCGCGAGCCGACACAGCCGGCGTGGTGGCCTCCGGGATTGCCATAGCGAGAATTAACCATACTCTCAGGCGGAAGAGGTAGACAGACCGCCCTGTCTTGTTATAGAAAAGAGATTCGAGCGACGAAAGTCTGTCTTCAGACGCGCAGGACGGGCATCCATCGCGGCGTTACGGCGCCAGTCGATTAGGAGCGCACCATGAGCGTGGATATCGCAGATCCCTATACCTACCACCCGATGCTCAGCACTCGGCTGGTCCGCGAGTTGGGCGACCCGCACAGCACATTGCGAGCAACCACCGACTTCCGCACGGCCGCGGTGTTGATCCACGCGGGCGGTGAGGTGGACGCGGCCAACGAACACACCTGGCGCCAGCTGGTCGCCGAGACGGCCGCCAGTGCCCCGTCGCCGGGATTGTTCATCGTCGACGTGAGCGGCCTTGATTTCATGGGCTGCTGTGCGTTCGAGGTTCTGGCCGAGCAGGCCGACCAATGTCGCACCCGCGGCGTCGAGCTGCGCATCGCCAGTGCCGCCCACACACGCGTGACTCGCATCGTGGCGGCGTGCGGGCTCAGCGACGCACTGCCCGTCTACCGGTCGGTGGACGCCGCCCTAGCGGTGCCCGCCCCATCGGATTGAGCGCCCGGCCCCGTTGGGTTCAAGCGGGGTCAGGCGGGGCCTGCGGGCCGCGATCCACACCGGTACGCAACTTGACCGACGCCGAGTACGCGAGTGTGCGAAAGCGAAGCACCGGGTCATCAGAGGCTTCGATGCCGTCGGTCACCCGCATCGGGTCGAACACGACGATATCGCCGTCGTGTTCGCGTTCGGTGTCAACGCCAGTGACGTCAAGGGTGCCGACGGTGACCATGTCCGAACCCTGCCAAGGGACCGACGGATCGACGATCGAATCCCCCTGGCCGGCGATTTGGACGCGAAAATAGAACCGCACCGACCCGGCCGCAAGGCGGGTTTGCAGTTCGTCGGTGAGGAAGTCGGCGCCCTGGTTGCGGGCCGCCAGCGGCGACAGGAATTTCTCCCCGACCGCGGGAATCATGTGGTAGCGAACGAATCTCGCACTGCCGTCAGCGGCTACCCAGCGAAAAGCGTGCAGCCCGTGATATTCACAGGTGGCGTAACTGGCCGGAATTCTGTTCGCCGCACCCAGGATCGGCAGCGCGGCCAGCATGCGCGGATGGGTGGCCAGATACTTCGCAATGCGCGCCGGGGTGGTCAGGCTCGGCCGCAGCGCTTTGAGCAGATCTACGAACCCCTCCGGCGTGCTCGAGGTGAACAGCCGCGCGGTCTGCATCGACACATCGGTGGTGGACTTGTCGGGCAGTGTGAATTTCACTGCCATGCCGCGCACTCCGGGCGCGCCGTCGCGCTGGGCGGGCTTGCCCGATCCGTTGGAAAACCGGATCAGCGCCGCGACGGGTGCGCCGTCGAGGTGTTTGGCGCGAGAAAGCCCGGCCGCCTCGGGAGTCGCGGTGAACGTGCCGCGATACAGGGTTCCCTTGGCGTGCAACGCCCGGTAACCGGGACACGCGCCCCCGGTCCCCCGGATCGCTTCGATCGCCCCGTCAGGAGTGACTGAACCGCCCATTGGCGAATCCTAAGTCCTGCCGTCGGCCCGCCGGGGCGGCGGCTACAGGTACGGGACCGTCGCGGTTGCGTACATCTGGGCGGGGTCGGCGAGCAATTCGTTGTACTTGTTCTGCAGCGTCGCGATGGAGTCCCCCACGGGTTTGTCGCAATAGCGGCAGTGCGCTTTGAACTGGCCCTGCCCGTCTTCGTCCGGCCAGAATCGGCGTGGCCCGACCTGTGCACCGGGGTCGAATTGGACCGACTGATGCGCGGCCTCTTTGAGGATCCTGCCCACCGGATGACCTTGCGGGCATTCGAGTTTCAACACGCCCAGCCCGTCGGAAAAGCTCATCGTCTGCCATCCTCCGTGTTGTTTTGGACAACCTGCCAAGGCTGACGGTATGCCATCGCGCCGGGTAGCGCCTCGCCGTGCGGCGACCCCGGCCGGCTCAGGTGCAGCAGTCGGGGCTCAGCACCGCGCACAACGCCTGCAGGGCCTCGGTATGCACTCGGTGAAAGACGTGCATGCCGCGGCGCTCGGAGACCACCAGGCCCGCCTTGCGCAGCTGGGTCAGGTGATGGCTGACGGTGCCGTCGCTGAGGTTGAGTGCGGTGGCGAGGGTGCCACTGATCTCCTCCCCGGCCGGGGAACCGAAGAGCAGCGACATGATCTTGACCCGCGCCGGGTCCGCCAGGGCCTTGAGCCGCAAAGCCACCGCCAAGGCGTCGTCGTCGCCGATCGGTCCGGCGGCCACCGGGGCACAGCAAACGGGTGCGGAGATGTCGATCACGGGCAGGGCCTTGGGCACAAGTTCACTCTGCCAGATATCTTGACATATATCAAAAAGGTGGCGACACTGGGCAGCGGCGCCACTTTGATATATGTCTAACCAGCCGGAGGTTTCACCCGATGTCCCGTGTTCAGCTTGCCCTCAATGTCGATGACCTTGACGCGGCAATCACGTTCTATTCCAAGCTGTTTAACGCCGAACCGACTAAACGCAAACCCGGATACGCCAACTTTGCGGTGGCCGATCCCCCACTGAAGCTGGTGCTGCTGGAAAACCCCGGCGCTGGCGGCACCCTCAACCATCTCGGCGTGGAAGTCGGCGATAGCGACACCGTGCATGCCGAGATCGCCCGTTTGGCCGAGACCGGAATGTTCACCGAGGAAGAGATGGGCACGACGTGTTGTTTTGCCACCCAAGACAAGGTGTGGGTGACCGGCCCCGGCGGTGAGCGCTGGGAGGTATACACCGTGCTGGCCGACTCCGAAACCTTCGGCACCAGTCCGCAACACCCCGCCGACCAGGAGAGCGACGCGGGTGAGGCGGGCGGGTGCTGCGGCGCGCAGACCGCGGCCGCGACATCCTGCTGCTAGGTGATGACCCGAGGCGGGTGGGGCGGCTGGGCCGAGCGCCCCACTTGCCATCGGATTCGATATCTATCAATATCGATGCATGTCGAATCGTGTCGAAATGGATGCGCCGTGCTGCGTGGCAGCGCCGCTGCTGCGTGAGCCGCTCGAGGCCAGCTCAGCGGTCGAAATGGCGGCCCGATTCAAGGCATTGGCCGATCCGGTGCGGTTGCAGCTGCTGAGCTCGGTAGCAAGTCATGCCGGAGGCGAAGCCTGCGTCTGTGACATCTCCGCCGGAGTCGAGGTGGGCCAGCCCACGATTTCCCACCATCTCAAGGTGCTGCGGGACGCGGGTTTGCTCACTTCACAACGGCGCGCCTCGTGGGTGTACTACGCCGTGGTCCCGGAAGCACTCAACGCACTGTCGCGGCTGTTGAGCGTTCACGCGGGCAGCGCAACCGAGCTGGAGACATCGGCATGACCGGCACCGTCGACCACCAGCCCGCGCCCGCGGTGGTGGGCAAGCTTTCCACCCTGGACCGGTTCTTGCCGGTATGGATCGGGCTGGCGATGGCCGCCGGGTTGCTGCTCGGGCGCTGGATTCCAGGCCTGAACACGGCATTGGAAAAGGTTCAGGTCGACGGGATCTCGCTCCCGATCGCCCTGGGCCTGCTGATCATGATGTATCCGGTACTGGCCAAGGTGCGCTACGACCGCCTCGATAGCGTCACCGGCGATCGCAAGCTGTTGATCAGTTCCCTGCTGCTGAATTGGGTGGCCGGCCCGGCGCTGATGTTCGCACTGGCCTGGCTGCTGCTGCCGGATCTGCCGGAGTACCGAACCGGCCTGATCATCGTCGGACTGGCCCGCTGCATCGCCATGGTGATCATCTGGAACGACCTGGCCCGCGGGGATCGCGAGGCGGCCGCGGTGCTGGTCGCGCTGAACTCGATTTTCCAGGTGGCGATGTTCGCGGTGCTGGGCTGGTTCTACCTGTCGGTGCTTCCGGGTTGGCTGCATCTGACACAGACCACCATCTCCACCTCGCCGTGGCAGATCGCCAAGTCGGTGCTGATCTTCCTTGGTATCCCGCTGCTGGCCGGATACCTGTCCCGGCGGTTGGGCGAGCGGGCGAAAGGCCGCGGCTGGTATGAATCCCGGTTTCTGCCCAAGGTCGGGCCGTGGGCGCTCTATGGCCTGCTGTTCACCATCGTGATCCTGTTTGCGCTGCAAGGCGATCAGATCACCAATCGCCCCCAGGATGTCGCGCGCATCGCGCTGCCGCTACTGGTCTACTTCGCCGTCATGTGGGGCGGCGGCTACCTGCTGGGCGCGGCGCTGCACCTGGGCTACCAACGCACCACGACCATGGCGTTCACCGCCGCGGGCAACAACTTCGAACTGGCCATCGCCGTGGCCATCGCCACCTACGGCGCAACCTCGGGTCAGGCGTTGGCCGGAGTCGTCGGCCCGCTGATCGAAGTGCCGGTTCTGGTGGGACTGGTCTATGTGTCCCTGGCGCTGCGCAACCGCTACCACGGTCCGGCCCCCACCGGCGCAAGCACGACATGATCAAGCCCAGCGTCTTGTTCGTCTGCGTACACAACGCCGGACGTTCGCAGATGGCCGCCGGATGGCTGCGCCACCTCGCCGGCGATCGCATCGAGGTTCGCTCGGCCGGTACCGAGCCCGCTGACCGCATCAATCCCGTCGCGGTAGCAGCGATGGCCGAACTGGGCATCGACATCACCGCCAACACACCCGAGGTGCTCACCGGGGCGTGGGTACAGACCAGCGACGTCGTCATCACCATGGGCTGCGGCGACGCCTGCCCGTACTTCCCCGGCGTCAGCTACCGCGACTGGACCCTGGCCGACCCGGCCGGCCAGCCCCTCGACGTCGTGCGGCCGATCCGGGACGACATCGGCGAACGAGTGCGAGCCCTGATCGCCGAGTTGCTCAACGAGCATCCCGATACCGCACAGATTTGCCGGGGATAGCCATTTCGGCCTCTTCCGAGGCGAGGTTTGCTAGGTTTTGTCGGGATCGTTACTGCCGGTGCGAAATCGCCCGCCGAGGAGACCTGTCAAATGAGCCAGCTCACGAGCCAGCCCGCCGGCGATCCATATGCGTGAGGCCGGTACCACTCCCGGGCCGGGGCAAATACTGCGGGTCGCCGTTCCCAGCTTCCTGTTGTTGTTCCTCGTCGCCTGTGGCGGGTCCGGACGGGCGGGCCACCCCGCGGCTCATGGCTCGTCGTCAGCGCCGGAAACCACCACTGCGCCAGAATTGAGCGCCGAACCGTTGCCCTTCAACGCCGGCGGCCTGCTTGCCGGTTCGGCGCACCCCAGCTTCCCCGAGGGCGAGCCGAACAAGATGTCCGTCGTTCAAGTCGGTCCGCTGACCGTGCATGAGGGCGGATCGGCCAAGCTCCCGTTTGCCTTCCGCAACAACACGAGCGAGACGATCTCATTCATCGACTGGACGGGGCTGGTCCGCAGTGAGGGCACCGTCATCAAGACCGGCAGCAGCCAGGGCACGATCCCCGCGCGGGTGAAGTCCGGTGAGGTGGGCCTTGCGTTCATCTACTTCGACGACAGGACGCCACCTCCACCCCCGGATGCCAAGTACGAGTTCTCGGTCAACAGCACCACCGCCGATGCGGACCTGTCCGGCACGGCACTGCTCAAGGCCACCGAGGCCAACATGACGCCGTATTCCATCGTCGGAGCGGCCATCAACAACACCGGGAAATCCGTCGAGGGCCCATTCTCCGTCGCGGCCTACTGCTTTGACGGCAACAATTTGCTTAGCGAGGCGGACGCATTTGCTGAGCCGGATGATTTCGTCGCCGCCGGCAACCAGGTGACCTTCACCGTGGACCTCTTCGGCGCCGACTGCCCGACTTTTACCGTCGGGGTCAGCGGGTACTTCGCGGCCTGACCGGTTCCGCTGCCGCGGCCTTGCCGTGCCCCAGGGGTAGCCAGGTGCCGCGGCGCGCCTACCGGGCGGTCCGGGGCCGGGATAGAGCGGGATTTGTTTGCCGAATCGGCATGCCATTGACCATGGCGTTATCCCCCTGGCCCGCAAGGCTTTTAGCCGTTAACTCAGCAACAGCAGACGTCGACACGCAGCGCTTGTGATCGCACACGAACCCTAGCTGATCAGCAAACAAACACCTGACGCACCGAGACGCTGCCGACGCGCCGCCAAGCAGGCAGATAGATCAATCGCACCCGAGCGGAGTCGCAGCTAGCAAATTTTGCATCCGAATAATTGGAATGGCATTCCACAATAGGAATTTCCGTTCGTGACGGTCACGAATTGCGGCAATGTACCGGCTCATCAAATGGCGGTTAAATACTCTGCAGAAACCGCCAAAACCCTGAATTCGCGAATGGTCGTGCCTAGTATTGACGGCTGCGACTATTCGCCAACGAAACAGTGCCCCTCTGACACGGCCAGGGGCTGGGAGGACACCGATGTCGTATGTGATCGCGGCCCCGGAAATGCTGGCGGGCGCAGCCACGGACCTGGCCGGCATCGGCGCTGCACTGCAGAGCGCCAACGGCGCCGCTGCGGCCCCGATCACCGGCGTGCTGGCCGCCGGCGCCGACGAAATCTCCGCGGCGGTGGCCGCACTGTTTTCCGGCCACGCCCTGGACTACCAGGCCCTGAGCACCCAGATGGCCGGGTTCCACCAGCAGTTCGTCACGGCCCTCAACAGCGCCGGGGCCTCTTATGCGGCCGCCGAGGCGGCCAGCGCCAACCCGCTGCAAGCTGTCGAACAACAACTGCTCGGGGTGATCAACGCGCCCACCCAAGCCCTGTTGGGGCGGCCCCTGATCGGTGACGGCACCGCGGGCGCGCCCGGGCAGAACGGCGGCGACGGCGGACTTCTGTGGGGCAACGGCGGGGCGGGTGGCGTCGGGACCGCCGCGCATCCCACCGGCGGCAGCGGCGGATCGGCCGGACTCATCGGCACCGGCGGGGCCGGCGGCGCCGGCTACGGCCCGGCCGCCCAGACCGGCGCGACCGGCGGCAGCGGCGGGGTTGGCGGAACCGGGGGCTGGCTGTACGGCAATGGCGGGGCCGGCGGAATCGGCGGCACCGGCGGCAGCGGGCTGGATGGGCCCGACAGCGGCGCGGCGGGTGGCGCCGGCGGTAGCGGCGGCAGCGGCGGTGCGGCCCGGCTATTCGGCAATGGCGGCGCCGGCGGTAGCGGCGGGCAAGGCGGCAACGGCGGCATCGCCATCGAGACGGGCAACGGCGGTGCCGCCGGTGCCGGCGGCACCGGTGGCGCCGGCGGACACGGCGGCTGGCTAGTCGGCAACGGAGGAATCGGCGGCGATGGGGGCAGCGGCGGCGTCGGCGGCGACGCCGGCGCCTTCGGACCCCCCGCAAGCGGTGGTGCCGGGGGCCACGGCGGCATGGGCGGCGTCGGCGGCGACGCCGCGTTGCTGTTCGGCAGCGGCGGCGCCGGCGGGGTGGGCGGCAACGGCGCCATCGGTGGGACCGGTGCGATGAGCGGCGCCGGCGGCGCCGGCGGTGACGGCGGCAATGGCGGATACGCCCAGCTGATCGGTGACGGCGGCGGCGGAGGCGCCGGCGGCGCGGGTGCGTCTGGCGCCGCCGACGGGGACCCCGGCACCGCCGGCGGCGACGGGGTGCTGTTGAGCTCGGCCAGCGCCGCCCCGCTGTACGCGGTCGAACAACAGGTGCTCGGAGCGATCAACGCGCCCACCCAGGCCCTGTTGGGGCGCCCGCTCATCGGCGACGGCGCCACGGGGGCAGCCGGGCAGAACGGCGGCGACGGCGGACTTCTGTGGGGCAACGGCGGAGCCGGCGGGACCGGAACCGCTGCGCACCCCACCGGCGGCAGCGGCGGATCGGCCGGACTCATCGGCAACGGCGGCGCCGGCGGCGCCGGCTACAGCGCGAGTGGCCTGCCCCCCGCAGGGATCGGCGCACCCGGCGGCGCCGGCGGGTCCGGGGGAAGCGGCGGCTGGCTGGTCGGTAACGGCGGAGCCGGCGGAATCGGCGGAATCGGCGCCAGCGGCAGCCTCGGTGCGCCCAGCGGTCAGGGCGGCAACGGTGGCATCGGTGGAGCCGCGGGGCTGTTCGGCCAGGGCGGCGCCGGCGGCAACGGCGGGCATGGCGGCGGCGACGACTTCGCCTTGTCGGCTGGAGCGGGTGGGGCCGGCGGTGCCGGCGGGCACGGCGGCCAGCTCTACGGCGATGGCGGCGCCGGCGGCACCGGCGGCATGGGCGGCAGCGTTGACATCGCGGAGAGCGGGGTAACCGGTGGTCGCGGTGGCAGCGGCGGCGTGGGCGGCAGCGCCGGGCTGTGGGGCGCCGGCGGGCAGGGCGGCGCCGGCGCGCAGGGTGGGGACGGCGGGGCGGGCGTCGACACCACCCTCGGCGCGGGCGGCGACGGCGGCGCCGGTGCTGGTGGCGGAACCGGTGGGTTCCTGTACGGCAACGGCGGAGCCGGTGGCACGGGCGCGCACGGTGGCGGTGGGCCAGGCATGGGCGGTGATGGCGGGGACGGCGGCGACGGCGGCAGGGCCCAGCTGATCGGCAACGGCGGCAACGGCGGAGCGGGCGGCACCGCCGCCCTCGGCGGGACCGACGGGACCGCTGGCGCCGCCGGCAAAGGCGGAGTGCTGTTCGGCGCAGACGGGGCAACCGGGTAACCACCACCGACCGCTGCCCGACGGCCGCTCGCGGCCCCTAAGCCGGTGCTTGATTGCGAGTTCGCATCGGGCATGGGTGAAGAAAACCCATAAACAAACCTTGTGGTCCCGGCTGGGATCGAACCAGCGACCTTCCGCGTGTGAAGCGGACGCTCTCCCACTGAGCCACGGGACCGGCGCCGAACGGCAACGAGGAGGAAGACTAGCACGATCCACGGCGTCAATGAACGCGCCGTCTGAGCCGGCGACCACCAAAGCGCCCCAAAGGACCTCGCGATTTGTGCCCGTCCGCTCAGGTGGACTAATGTCTTGCTTCGCACCGGACGACGATCTCGCCCGTTGCGCGCGGATGTAGCGCAGTTGGTAGCGCATCACCTTGCCAAGGTGAGGGTCGCGGGTTCGAATCCCGTCATCCGCTCGAAGGTGCAAGTGGCATCAATCCCCAGCGGTGGAGTGGCCGAGTGGTGAGGCAACGGCCTGCAAAGCCGTGCACACGGGTTCGATTCCCGTCTCCACCTCCAGATTTGATCCCCCCAGCGCGATTAGCTCAGCGGGAGAGCGCTTCCCTGACACGGAAGAGGTCACTGGTTCAATCCCAGTATCGCGCACCAGAGTCAGCGCAGTTCGCAGGTTCCACCTAGCACTGCTCATCAATTCTCGTGGTCGAATTCGGCCACACCGTCGCCTACCGTTCGAACCGCAGAGACGGTCGTCTCTGCGGCGGAGGTGTACGTAGTTCTCATGTCTGAAGGGCGACAGCGGCGGGCCGAGGCCGCGCCGGCAACTCTTGCGGCATCGGCGCTACGGCCACGCAACGTGCTGGCGATCGCGGTCTCCGCGATTTCCCCGACGACGTCGGTGTTCTTGATCTACGGCGACGGGCTGCAGATCGCCGGAACCGGCGTCGTGTGGGCGTTTGTCATTGGCTCCGCCATCGCGGTGTGTATGGCGCTGTGTTACGCCGAGGTCGGCTCGGTCTTTCCCTCCGCCGGCGGCGCCTACACGATCGTGCGCCGCGCCATCGGCCCCGTAGCGGGTGGCGTCACCAGCGTGCTGTTCCTGCTGCTCGGAGTGGTCTCGACGGCCGCCATCCTGGTCGCCGCGGCGACGTATCTGTCGTCGCTGATCGGCGCCGCCGTACCGGTGCAGTGGCTGGCGCTGGGGATGATGGCGCTCATCACGGCGCTATCGATCGGCAAGATCGCCCCGGCCAGCTGGGTCGTCGCGGCCATGCTGGCCCTCGAACTGGCCGTGATCATCGTCTTCACCGTCGTGGCCTTCGCGCACGCTTCCGCGGTCACCAACCCGTTCACCCAGCCGGTGACGGCCGGGCCCGGCGGCGCCCTCGTTGGTGTCGGCATCGCCGGCATCTTCGCTGCCGTCGGTCCGGCGCTGTTTGCCTTCAATGGCTACGACTGGCCGCTGTATTTCTCCGAAGAGACGGCGGGATCACGACGCGCGATTCCGCACGCCGTGGTCTTGTCCGCGGTCCTGGCCGTCGTGGTCGAGTGCGTCGCGGTGATCGCCGCGACCCTGGCCATCCGCGACATTCCCGCCGCCATCACCGATGGTTCTGCGGTCGAGTTTCTTGCTCGCCAAATGATGGGTCCGGCCGGCGCGACGGTTCTGGTCGCCGGCGTGGTGGTGGCGATGTTCGATACCGGCCTGGCGGCAAACCTCGGGTATGCGCGCGTCTACTACGCCGCGGCCAGGGATGGGATACTGCCGCGACGGCTGCAACCTCTGTTCGGTCGACTGTCAACCCGGTCGCGGGTCCCGGTGCACGGATTCCTCTTCCTCTTCCTCGGCAACGGCCTGCTGTGCGTCTTCATGTCGCTGCCCAAGCTCATCACGTTCACCGGCGTGATCATCGCCATCGTGTATCTGCTGGTGGCGTCGTCGGCGATCGTCTGTCGCCTTCGAGACCGCGACTTGGTGCGGCCCTTTCGGATGCCGCTGTGGCCGCTGCCGCCGCTGCTGGCAATCGCGGGCGTCGTCGTGACGCTGGCCACCCAGGAAGTCAAGGACCTCGCTATCGGCGCCGGCCTCGCCGCCGCCGCGGCCCTAGGTTATCGGATAGCCCGGCGAAGGTTGCCCGCGCGCCTGGGCGGCGACCCCGTCACTGGTCGCAGCACGCCGTAACTCGGCACGCACACGAGGCGCGGATCGGCACGTCGGCACGCGCGGTGGCCAGCGCGAGCTGCTGGCCGATGATGGCGGCCTCCCCGGTTCGACCGAGCCGCTGCAGGCACTCGTGATACCCATGCAGGCTCCAAACGTTTCCGGGATGCTGACACGGCCGGGCCAGGGTGGGGTCCAGTCCCAGATCGGCGGCATACACCGCGGCCGCCTCCTCGACATGGCCCTGTTCGAGCAGCAGCGCCCCATACGCATGCCGGGTGGGCTGCATCCAGCCCCAGGGCTCGTCGTAGGGCAGCGTGTCATCGAGTGTCACCGCGCGCCGCAGGTGAGCGAAGGCCTCGTCGAAACGCCCGTCGCGGTAGGCGATCTCACCGTCGAGCATGGCCGCGGCCACCGCGAGGATGTCGCGGCTGGTGTTGTTGAACAGGTACCGCGACTCCGGCACCCGCGCGCATGCCTCGACGAACGCGGCGCGCTCGGCATGGGCCTGAGCGAGTTGGCCGGTGGCCGCCAGGGCGACGCCACGGCCATAGTGAATCGTGGCCGTCGTGGTGCAGTAGAGGTCCCGGTCGCACGGCAGTGGTTGTGCGATCAGCTCCTGCCAGCTGCCGAACCGCACCAGCACGTGGGTCCGCAGCGGCACGAACGCCTCGAGCCAGTCGGCCATCGGCGGAGACTCGATCGATAGCAGCTCGGCCCCCAGCTGGCCGGCCAGCTCGTCGGCGGCCCGCAGCGCGATCTGCGATTGCCCTTCGAACATCGCCGAGTACACGATGAAGTGCAGGTCGTGCGCGCGGTAGAGCGAGTAGAAGTTCAGCGGGCCCTCGCGACTGACGAACCGCCGATCCGCCCGCACCGCAGCAAGATTGGCCAGCACCGAGCTGCGGTAGTCGCCGCACAACACGTCGATATGGCTAGGCATGTGCTGCAGATGCCCGGCGTCGGGCACCAAGCCGCGCAACAGGTCGGCCGCCGGCAGGGCAACCTCGGGGGTCGCCGACATCTCCATGGCGTGCAGGTACAGGTGCAGGACTCCCGGATGGGCCCGGCCCGCGGGAGTGGCCAGTGCCTGGTCCAGGAGGCGCTTGGCCTCGAGCACCCGCGAGCCGGCGGCCGGCTCCCCGGTCGCCGTGTCCCACAGGGCCCAGGCGGTGACGTTGAGCAGCGCGTCGGCGGCCAGGGCCTGCACGTCGACATCGGCCGGATAGGCGGCGGCCAGCGCGGCCATTGCGTCGGCGTAGGCGCCCAGGCCGGCGCGCAGCGCCTCCGCGTCGTCGGGGTCGTCGGTCGGGAAGCGGGCTTGCAGCGCCGCGACCAGGCCTTGGTCGACCGGACTGGCCCGCCCTTGGGCGGCCAGGGACAGCTCCATGCGTGCGCGGGCCAGTGACGTGGTCATATCGACGGGGTCGAATGCCGCCCACGGCTTGTTGTAGTTCGGGCCCACCGCGTAGGCGATCCCCCACCGCGCAATGGCCAGGCCGGGATCAAGGTCCAGCGCCCGTTCAAAGCAGCGGATCGACTCTTCGTGATTGAACGCGTACGCCCACACCATCGCCCGGTCGAACCAGACCTGCGCCTGGGCGGAGGGGGTCTGGACCGGCCGGTGGTAACTGCCGAGGTCGAAATATTGCTCGCCGGCCGTCATCACCGCTGCGCCGCAAAGGATTCGACGACTTCGGCCAGCTCGTCAACCGCCTCCCAGTTCAGCAGGTGTCCCGCGCCGGGCACGGTGACCAGCCGGGCACCCGGAATTCCGGCGGCCAGCCGGTGCGAGTGGCTGGGCGGGGTGGTGCGATCCGAGGAGCCCACCATCACCACCGCCGGCACCGAGATCTCGGCCAGCCGTGGATAGCGATCCTCGCGCGAGAACGCCCGCACGATGGGTAGGTGCGGTCCGTGCCGGTCGAGATGTTGATGGAACCAGTCGAGGAATACCGAGATCATTGCCGGTGACGGACGCGCCCCGCACTGTGCCGCCCCGAACAGCACCGCGATGGTCCTGCTGCGCAGCAGCCGTTGCAGGATCCCGCGTTCCAGCAGCGGGATCTGCAGGCGGTTCTGCGGAGCCCCGTCCAGCACCCGGCCCGCCCAGGTGGCGAACAGCACCACCGCGCGCAGCCGCTGTGCCAGGGCACCATGGTCGAGCAGGGCGCGGATGCTGACGAAGCCCCCCATCGAATGTCCGACCAGCACGCCGTCGCGGATGTCGAAGTGGTGCAGCACCGCGGCAAGATCGTCGGCCATGGGCTCCGATCCGATTCCCTCGGCGCCCAGTGTCGACCGGCCATGGCCGCGCTGATCAAAGGCAATCACCCGCAGGCCCCGGGCCAGCAGTTCGTCCCAGACGAAATTCCACTCGATGAGGCTGGCGCAGTAGCCATGGACCAAAATCACCGGCGTCCCCCGGCCTGCCACCAACGCATGCAGCACGGTCCCGTCGGGGCGGGTGATCGCGACCCGCTCACCTTGTGGTTCGGCCAGCAACCGTTCCCTGGGAAACGGGTCGGGATTGCGCTCGATTCGGCGGGCCAGGGCCCGGGCACCACCCCAGCCGACCAGACCGCTTGCACCGGCTAGGGCCGCGGCGGCCAGCGTCGGTCTCATCCGTCCAGCTTGCCTGATTTGCCCGGCTCAGAGCGCGCAATGGCCTAGCGGGCTCAGCCGGGAGGGTTTGCGCCGTGGCCGGAAAGGATCGTGGGGCAATAGGCATTGGCCGCGATCGCGGTGAACTTGGCTGCGCCATCTTCTTGGAGCCCGGAGTTGGAGCTCTGCACCTGCTTGACGACGTCGACCGTCTGAGTCCCGTTGTTCACTTGCTGACATATCCATTTGGCGGCCGCGATCGCCCGCGCCGCGTCCGGATAGGTGATGCCGGCCTTTCCCAGCGCAACCAGGAATGCGTCATCGTTGGCATCGGCCTGTGCGGGTGCGGCCAGGCCGACCATGACGGCCAACCCTGTCACCCCAACCAAGAGCTTCATATCCCCCTGATGGTCCCAGACCGGCGCCATCCCTGCATCCCGGAGAACACGCCAAGATCGTCAACCTAGCGTTGACGAAGCCGCCGTCGTCAACCTATCGTTGACGACGTGGCCGAGTCGACGAAAATCACCTATCCCGTCCGCCTCGACGAACTGATCGACGCGATCAAACAGGTCCACACCAACGCGCTGGACCAACTGACCGACGCCGTCCTGGCCGCCGAACACCTCGGCGAGATCGCCGACCATCTGATCGGACACTTCGTCGACCAGGCGCGTCGTTCCGGAGCCTCATGGACCGACATCGGCAAGAGCATGGGAGTGACCAAACAGGCCGCACAGAAGCGATTCGTCCCCCGAGCCGAAGCCACCACGCTGGACCCGGAGCAAGGCTTCGGACGCTTCACGCCACGCGCTCGCAGCGCGGTGGTCGCCGCCCAAAACGCCGCCCACCAAGGCGCCAACGACGAGATCACCCCCGACCACCTGCTGCTGGGAGTGCTGGCCGACCCCGCCGCGCTGGCCACCGCGCTGCTGCGGATGCAAGCGATCGACACCGAGGCCCTGCGCGCGTCGGTGCGCCTACCCGCGGCCACCGGCGAAACCCCTGCCCTCATCCCGTTCAGTGGGCCGGCGCGCAAGGTGCTGGAACTGACCTTCCGTGAGGCCCTTCGGCTCGGCCACAACTACATCGGCACCGAGCACATGCTGCTCGCGCTGCTCGAACTCGAGGACGGAGCCGGACCGCTACACCGATCCGGTGTCGAGAAGTCACGTGCGGAGGCCGATCTGAGCAGCGCACTCGAATCGTTGACCGGCCACGGACCGGACGGCCGGCCCGGCAAGTCCTGAAGACTTAACCCCTCCCCTTCGCATTGCCGCATGTGTAATCATGCGAAGGTCGCAGAACAGGGCGCCGAGGAGGCAAACATGCACCGCTGGCCGAAGGTTGTTCGCTCCGCCCTCGTCGTTCTCGCGGCCCCCGTCTTTGCCGTCTTGCTCGCCGCCGGTGCCGGGGTGCTGGCATTGAACTCGGCCGCTCCCCGCGCCTGGGCCGGCGATGCGCCGATCGGACACATCGGTGACACGCTTCGAGTCGATACCGGCACCTACGTCGCCGATGTCACCGTGAGCAACGTGGTACCGGTCGATCCACCGCCGGGATTCGGCTACACCCGCAGCGGCGTGCCGGTAAAGAGCTTCCCCGGCAGCTCGGTGAACCGCGCCGACGTGACGGTCCGTGCGGTCCGGGTGCCCAATTCCTTCATCATGGCCACCAATTTCAGCTTCGACGGCGTCACCCAATTCGCCGACGCCTACAAGCCGCGCCCCTGCGACGCACCGGATTGGCTGGACGCCGCACTGGGCAACGCACCACAAGGCTCGATCGTGCGCGGCGGGGTGTACTGGGACGCCTATCGCGATCCGGTCTCCGTCGTCGTGCTGCTGGACCGCAAGACCGGCCAGCACCTCGCACAGTGGAACCTCTGAGCTGAACGTCCAGATCGCCGCGGCGGGCCCCGTCGACGCCGCCGAGTTGGGTGCGGTGGCCGCGCGCACCTTCCCGCTGGCTTGTCCGCCGTCGGCACCGGCCGAACACGTCGCGTCGTTCATCGAGACCAACTTGTCGGGCGACCGGTTCGCCGAATATCTCAACGATCCGCAGCGCACCATTCTTGCCGCTCGCGCTGGCGGCCGAATTGTGGGCTACGCCATGCTCGTTCGCGCCGATACCGACGACTGCGATGTCGAGTTGTCCAAGCTGTACCTATTGCCCGACCAGCACGGCACCGGAACCGCCAAGGCGCTGATGGACAATGCGCTCACTACCGCCCAAGACTGGGGAGCCCGCCGAGTATGGCTCGGGGTGAACCAGGAAAACCAACGGGCCCAACGCTTCTACGCCAAACGCGGGTTCACGGTGAGTGGCACCAGAACATTTCAGTTGGGCCCCCACCAAGAGAACGACTACATCATGGTTCGCGAGCTTCGCTGACCGGGGCCGTCAAAGCCAACAGTCGTGAGGTGGCACGTAGATACTTCTTGCGGTAGCCGCCGGCCAGCATCTCCTCGCTGAAAATGGTGTCCAGCTTGGCCCCGGATGCCACCACCGGGATGCCGGCGTCATAGAGCCGATCGGTGAGCGCCACCAGCCGCAGCGCAACATGTTGGTCCTCGATGGGGTGCACACCGGTCAGAAACACCGCGCTCACACCGTCGATCAGGGTCAGATAACGCGATGGATGCATGGTGGCCAGGTGGGCGCACAGGGCGTCGAAGTCATCGAGGGTCGCGCCGCGCACCGTAGCAGCGCGCTGGGCGACCTGATCATCGGACAACGGCCGCGGCGCCGGCGGCAGGCCACGGTGGCGGTAGTCCGGCCCCTCGATCCGCACCGTGGTGAAAATACTTGCCAGCGTGTTGATCTCGCGCAGAAAGTCCTGGGCGGCAAAGCGCCCCTCACCCAGCTGTTCGGGCAGCGTATTGGAGGTGGCGGCCACCGACACGCCCCGCTGCACCAACGCCGAGAGCATCCGGGAGATCAGCGTGGTGTTACCGGGGTCATCAAGCTCGAACTCGTCGATGCACACGGCCGTGTGATTGGCCAGCAGGTCGATGCATTCCGCGAAGCCGAAAACGCCCGCCAACTGGGTCAGCTCACCAAAGGTCGCGAACGCCTTGGGCTGTTCGGGTGCGTCCGGCCCCAAGCCGGGCAGCTGGTAGTAGGACGAGGCCAGCAAGTGGGTCTTACCCACACCGAATCCGCCATCGAGGTACAGCCCCACGCCGGGCAACACCTCACGCCTGCCCAACAGCTTCTTGCGGCCAGCCCGGCGCTGCACCGCCTCCTGGCAAAATTCCCGGCACGCCACCAGGGCGGCGGCCTGGGTCGGTTCCGCGGGATCCGGCCGATACGTCGAGAAGCTCACCTCGGCGAAGGTTGGGGGCGGCCGCAATTGGGCAATCAGCCGCTCTGGCGACACCGACGGATGACGGTCCACCAGATGCGCCACCCCTCCCCAAGCACCCGCAGAAGTGGACCCGTGCATGCTGGCACTGTAGCGGCGTGTTGCAATCAACTTCATAGCCGACGTGGAGGTCTGCCCATGCCTGACCCAACCTCAGGCCGGTCCGCCGATGCACAGCTGACGCTGCTCGGAACCGACCGCCAACTCACCGACGAGGACCTGCCCGAGTTCTACGGCTATCCGGCGAAGCTGAGCGGCACCTGGTTGCGGGCCAATTTCATCACCAGCCTCGACGGCGGCGCGACCGTCGGGGGCACCAGCGGCGGCCTAGCGGGGCCGGGCGACCGAGCCGTGTTTGTTCTGCTGCGTGAGCTGGCCGACGTCATCCTGGTCGGCGCGGGCACGGTGCGCATCGAGGGCTATTCCGGTGCGCAACTGGGCGTCGCGGAACGCCAGCAGCGGCAGGCCCGCGGACAGAGCGAAGTCCCGCAACTGGCGATCGCCACCAACACGGGTCAGCTGGACCGGGATCTGCCCGTGTTCACCCGAACCGAGGTACCACCGCTGGTACTGACCGCCGCGGCGGCCGTCTACGACACCCGCCGGCGGCTGACCGGCCTCGCCGAAGTGGTCGACTGCTCCGGCAAGGACCCCCACCGGGTCGACGAGGGCCTGCTGCTGGCCAGACTCGCCGGGCGGGGCATGCGCCGCATCCTCACCGAGGGCGGACCAACGCTGTTCGGATCGCTGATCGAGCAGGATCTGCTCGACGAATTGTGTCTGACCATCGCCCCCGTTGTGGTGGGTGGTCTGCCCCGGCGCATCGCGTCCGGCCCGGGCCAGCTGCAAACCCGGATGCACTGCGCCCACGTCATCACCGACGATGCCGGGTACCTCTACACCCGCTACGTTCGAGCCTGAACTGCACGTCGCGCAGCATCGCTGAGCGCAGTGGTTACTGTTGTCGGCATGAGTCGGCGCCTCCCGTCCACCCCGATTCGCGTCGCGGTGGCCTTCTCGGTGACCACAGTGCTGGCTGCCTGCGTTCCGGTACTGGGCGCTGACCCGCGCTTTGCCACCAATACCGGCGCGCGCCCGCAAGGCGCCGCCACCACCACACCACCGCCCAGCGGCCCGCCGCCGATCGCCGCGCCCAAGAACGATCTGTCCTGGACCGACTGCACCTCACAGGTCTATTCCGATGCCGGCGTTCAGGGCGCCCCCGGCACCAGGCTGGAGTGCGCGACCTTCGACAACGACCTGGATCCGGTCAACGGCGGATCCGGGTCCGTCAGTATCGGCGTGGTGCGCGCCCGCTCCGGCCAGACGCCACGCGACGCCGGGCCCCTGGTCTTCACCACCGGCTCCGACCTGCCGTCGTCGACTCAGTTGCCGGTCTGGCTGTCCCATGCCGGTGCCGACGTGCTGCGCACCCACCCGATCGTTGCCATCGACCGCCGTGGGATGGGCATGTCGAGCCCGATCGACTGCCGCGACCACTACGAGCGCACCGAGATGCGTGATCAGTCGCAGTTCCAGACCGGCGATGACCCGGTGGCCAACCTTTCGACGATCTCCAACGAAGCCACCACCGACTGCACCGACGCCATCGCCCCCGGCGCATCCGCCTACGACAACGGACACGCCGCATCCGACATCGAGCGGCTGCGCAATCTGTGGGATGTGCCGGCACTGGCGCTGGTCGGCATCGGCAACGGCGCTCAGGTCGCCCTCACCTACGCCGGATCACGACCCGACAAGGTCGCCCGGCTGATCCTCGACTCCCCGGTGGCTTTGGGGGTCAGCGCCGAAGCCGCCGCTGAACAACAGGTCAAGGGTCAGCAAGCGGCGCTGGATGCGTTCGCCGCACAGTGTGTCGCGGTGCACTGCGCGCTCGGATCCGATCCCAAGGGCGCCGTCGCCGCACTGCTGAACGACGCCCGTTCCGACAACGGCCCCGGCGGCGAGTCGGTGGCCTCGATAGCCACCGCCATCACCACCGCCCTGGGCTTTCCCACCGCGGACCGCATCCGCACCACGACCAGCCTGGCGGACGCGCTGGTGGCCGCCCGCGCGGGTGACATGAACCAGCTGTCCAACCTGATCAACCGGGCCGATGCCCTGCAGCACACCGACGGCCAGTTCGTCAGCTCGTGCAGCGACGCGGTGAATCGCCCCACCCCGGACCGGGTTCGCGAACTGGTGGTCGCCTGGGGCAAGATCTATCCGCAATTCGGCACGGTCGCCGCACTCAACCTGGTCAAGTGCGTGCACTGGCCCAGCGGCTCGACAACCGACGCCCCCAAGAGCCTCAAGGTCAACGTGCTGTTGCTGGGGGTGCAGAACGACCCGATCGTGGGCAACGAAGGCGTCGCCCAGACCGCGGCCACGATCATCAACGCCAACGCCGCCAGCAAGCGAGTGATGTGGCAGGGCATCGGACACGGTGCCAGCATCTATTCGTCCTGCGCGGTACCGCCGCTGATCGGCTATCTCAACGACGGCGAACTGCCGGGCACCGACACCTACTGTCCCGCCTGAAACCGGCTCGGCCGCCCCGGTGTACGGTGCGCTGGTGACCGCGGCTGACTCGACCCGAACCGGCTTGCGTGAATGCATGCAAGCCGCATTCCGTCCCCGTACCGGCCCACCGAGCGCGTCTACGATATTGCGCTCGGTGCTGTGGCCGGCGGCCATTTTGTCGGTACTGCATCGCGCCATCGTGCTGACCACCAACGGGAACATCACTGACGACTTCAAGCCGGTGTATCGGGCGGTGCTCAACTTCCGCCGCGGCTGGGATATCTACAACGAGCATTTCGACTACGTCGACCCGCACTATCTCTACCCGCCGGGCGGCACACTGCTGATGGCCCCGTTCGGGTACCTGCCCTTCGCGCCGTCGCGCTACCTGTTCATCTCTATCAACACCGCGGCCATCCTGCTGGCGGCGTACCTGTTGCTGCGGCTGTTCAACTTCACGCTGACCTCGGTCGCCGCTCCCGCCCTGGTGTTGGCCATGTTCGCCACCGAGACCGTGACCAACACCCTGGTCTTCACCAACATCAACGGCTGCATTCTGCTGCTCGAGGTGCTGTTCCTGCGGTGGCTGCTGGACGGCCGGGTCAGTCATCAATGGTGGGCCGGGATAGCCATCGGATTCACGCTGGTACTCAAACCACTACTCGGCCCGCTGCTGCTGCTGCCCCTGCTCAACCGCCAGTGGCGCACGCTGGTGACCGCCATCGTGATCCCCATCGCCATCAACGTGGCCGCCCTGCCGCTGATCAATCATCCGATGGACTTCTTCACGCGGACATTGCCCTACATCCTGGGCACCCGCGACTACTTCAACAGTTCGATCCAGGGCAATGGCATCTACTTCGGCCTGCCGACCTGGTTGATCCTGTTCCTGCGGCTGCTGTTCACCGCAATCGCGATCGCCAGCTTGTGGCTGTTGTACCGCTACTACCGCACCCGCGATCCCCTGTTCTGGTTCACCACCTCCTCGGGTGTGCTGCTGCTGTGGTCGTGGCTGGCGATGTCGCTGGCCCAGGGCTACTACTCGATGATGCTGTTCCCGTTCCTGATGACGATCACGCTGCGCAACTCGGTGATCCGGAACTGGCCGGCGTGGCTGGGGATCTACGGCTTCATGACGCTGGATCGCTGGCTGCTGTTCAACTGGATGCGGTGGGGCCGCGCCCTCGAGTATCTGAAGATCACCTACGGGTGGTCGCTGCTGTTGATCGTGACGTTCACCGTGCTGTATTTCCGCTACCTGGACGCCAAGGCCGAAGACCGGTTGGATAGCGGGATCGATCCGGCGTGGCTGACGGCCGAGCGAGAGCGCGCTAGCGTGGACGCATGACCTCCTCCGACGCCGGCTCGCAGCGTCCGAAACTGCAACTCAGCGAAGACGAGTGGCGCAAAAGGCTCAGCCAGCGGGAGTACGACGTGCTGCGTCTGGCCGGCACCGAACGCCCGTTCACCGGCGAGTACACCGACACCAAGACGCAAGGCATCTACCAATGCCGGGCCTGTGGCGCGGAGTTGTTCCGCAGTACCGAGAAGTTCGAATCGCATTGCGGCTGGCCGTCATTCTTTGACCCGTCGGCCAGCGAGGCGGTGATCCTGCGTCCCGACCACTCACTGGGCCAGCTGCGTACCGAGGTGCTGTGCGCGAACTGCCACAGCCACCTGGGCCATGTGTTCGCCGGCGAGGGGTATCCGACACCGACGGATCTGCGTTACTGCATCAACTCGATCTCGCTGCGCCTGGTTCCCACGGACTCATCAGCGCAATAGCGGGGTCAGTCCAGCCGGGTGGCGTGGACTTCCCAGAACGGGACGTGCGCGATGCCGTCGGTCAGCCAGGGCTGCATCGTCTTGAACCGCTCCACCAGGGGCCCGACCTGGTCAGCCACCTCGGGGTTTCGCGCGGCCATGGTTTCCAGCGTCTCCATGCTCACCGTGGTGCGGTAGGTGGTCGGCCCCAGATAGGTGATCTCCCAACCACCAAGTGGCAGCATCTCGCGGAAGTTTTCCTCCGGCAGTGACCGGATGGCGGTCAATCCGTTGACCTGGTGGGAGCCGAACTCGTACATGTAAAGCCGTGCGCCCGGCTTGGTCGCCCGCCGCAGCGCCTGCACGTAGGACCTCTGCAGCTCGGGCGCGGTACCGAAGGTGTGATAGAAGGCGCAGTCGACGACGGTGTCGAATCGGTTGTCCAAGCCTTCCAGCCTCGTAGCGTCGGCCACCTGGAAGTTCACCGACACCCCGGCCTTGGCCGCGTTGTCCCGGGCCCGCTCGATGGCGGTCGCCGATCCGTCGATGCCGGTCGCCGAGTAACCCTTGGACGCGTAATAGATCGCGTGGTGGCCGGGCCCGGTGCCCGGGTCGAGCACCTCCCCCTTGACCGCGCCCAGCGCGACCAGCTGCTCAACCACCGGTTGCGGGCCGCCGATGTCCCACGGTGTGGCCGCCGGCAGGCCGTGTGCCACCCGCTGGTCGCGATACATCTCCTCGAAGCGGGTGGGGTCGGTCGGATCCGGGGCGGTCATGGCAGCGAGTTCACCAGCTGCTCGACGGGCACCCGCGGCCCGCTGTAGAACGGCGTCTCCGCACGGGTGTGCCGTCGGGCGTCGGTGGCCCGCAGGTCACGCATCAAATCGACGATGCGGTCCAACTCGGGGGCCTCAAACGCCAGGATCCACTCGTAGTCGCCCAGCGCGAACGCCGGCACCGTGTTGGCCCGAACGTCCTTGTAGCCACGCGCGGCCATGCCGTGCTCGGCGAGCATGCGACGTCGCTCCTCGTCGGGCAGCAGATACCACTCGTAGGAGCGCACGAACGGATACACGCAGATGTAGGCGCCGGGCTCCTCGCCGGCCAGAAATGCCGGGATGTGGCTCTTGTTGAACTCGGCCGGGCGATGCAGCCCGACGCTGCTCCACACCGGAGTGCAGGCCCGCCCCAAGGTGGTGGTGCGCCGAAAGTCCGAATAGGTTGCCTGCAACGTTTCGATGTGCTCGGCGTGGGTCCAGATCATGAAATCCGCGTCCGCCCGCAGGCCCGCGACGTCGTAGAGGCCGCGCACCACGACGCCGCGTTCCTCCTGCTGCTTGAAAAACGTCGCAGCGTCGTCGATCACGGCTTCGCGGTGGTCACCGAGTTCGCCCGGCCGCACAGAGAACACCGAGAACATCAGGTACCGAATGGTTGCGTTCAGGACGTCGTAGTCGAGGCGTGCCATGGCACCTATCGTGCCACTTGCGGGTTGAGCGCCCCAACGACGCCGTCCACCGCGCGGCCCGCCGCCCCGACACAGGCCGGCACCCCGATTCCGTCCAGATAGCTGCCGGCCACGGCCAATGTCGGGGGCAGCCCGGCCCGCACCTGCGCGACCAGCTCCCCGTGACCGGGACCGTATTGCGGCATCGCCTCGATCCACCGCTGCACACGTGAATCGATGGGATCCACCGTCACACCGAACACCGTGGCCAGGTCGTCGCGCGCCCACGAGAGGAGCTGGTGGTCGGACACGCGCTCGGCCAGGTCGTCGCCGAACCGCCCGAACGAAATCCGCAGCTGCTGGACGTCGCCCTGGATACCCCATTTCCGCGACGACAACGTGATTGCCTTGGCCCGCAACGGCTCACCGTTGGCCACCAGCACCCCGGAACACTGCGGGAAGGGGGTATCTGCTGGCACCGCCAGCGCCACCACTGCCGAGGAGGCACTGCGCACCCGGCTCGCGGCCGCGACGCTGCGTGGATCCACCCCGTCGACACCGTCGAGGATCCGCACCAGGCGCGGGGCCGGGATGGCCAGGATGACGGCGTCGGCGTGCCAGCGCCGGCCGGCATCGTCGTGCAGCGTCCAACCGGGTTCGATCTTGCTGACCGCGGCCTGCACCCATTGCACCCCACTGCGTGCGACCAGCTCCTCGACCAGCACCTGATAGCCGCCCGCCAAGGCGCCGAATACCGGACCGGCACCGGCCGGTGGCAAGCTCTGCCGAACCGCCTCGGTCAGGCTGGTGGCGCCGCGGTCCAGCGCCGCCGCCACCGCCGGGATGGCCGCGCGCACACCGATCGTGGCGGCCGAGCCCGCATAGACGCCGCACAGCAGCGGATCGACCGACCTGGTCACGGTCTGCTCGCCGAACCGCTCGGCCACCAGTTCGGCCACCGCGGGATCGCCGCCCGGGCGCCAGTGCAGCGGCCGGTCCGGTTCGGCCTCGATCTGGGCAATCGTGGCGTCGTCAACCAGGCCGGCAAGCGAGCGCGCCGAAGCCGGGATCCCCATCACGGTGCCCGTTGGCAGCGGGTGCAGCTGTTGGCAGCTGTAGATCAGCGGCCGGGCGCCCGTGGTGGAGCGCTGCAGCCCGGACAGACCGAGTTCGGCGAGCAGGGCGGGCATCTCCGGACGGCGCACCACGAACGCTTCGGCACCCAGATCCATCGGCTGTCCGCCGACCCGCTCGGTGCGCAAGATTCCGCCCAGCCGATCGCTGGGGTCCAACAGGGTGATCGAGGCGTCTTCACCGACCGCCAGCCGCAACCGGAAGGCCGCGGTCAGGCCCGAGATTCCACCGCCCACAACACAATACGAGCCCGGCGTCATAGCGAGTGAACCAGTGACACCAGGTCGGTCAGCACCCCCGGATCGGTCTGCGGCAGTACCCCGTGCCCCAGATTGAAGACGTACCCGGCCGCACCCGCGTCGACGGCCCGACGTCCATCGTCGACGACGGCGCGTGCGGCGCGTTCCACCGCGGGCCAGCCCGCCAGCAGCACCACCGGATCCAGGTTGCCCTGCAGCGCGGTGCCGGGTTGCACCCGGGCGGCGGCATCGGCCAGCGCGGTGCGCCAGTCCACGCCGACCACCTTCGCCGTCCCCGGCTTGACCGCCTCCGACATCGCACCCAGCAGTTCTGCGGTGCCGACCCCGAAGTGCGTCATCGGAACACCATGCTCGGCCAGCGTGGCGAATACCCGCGCGCTGTGCGGCAACGCGTACTGGCGGTAGTCGGCCAACGACAACATTCCCGCCCACGAGTCGAACACCTGGATGGCATCCACCCCGGCACGGATCTGACCGAGCAGAAATTCGATGGTCAGGTCGGTCAACTTGGTCATCAACGCATGCCAGGTCGCGGGCTCGGCCAACATCATCGCCTTGGTCCGGGCATGGTGGCGGCTGGGTCCGCCCTCGACCAGGTAGGAGGCCAACGTGAAGGGCGCTCCGGCGAATCCGATCAGCGGAGTGTCACCCAGCTCGGCGACCAACAGCTCAACCGCGTCGAACACCGGCGCAATCGACTGGGGGTCAATGGGTTTGATCGCGTTGACATCGGCAACCGTACGCACCGGCGCAGCGATGACGGGTCCGACATCGGCCACGATGTCCAAGTCCACACCGGCCGCGCGCAGCGGTACCACGATGTCGGAGAACAGGATCGCGGCATCGACGTGGTAGCGGCGGATCGGTTGCATGGTGACCTCGCAGGCCACCTCGGGTTCGAAGCAGGCGGCCAGCATGCTGTGCTGGCGGCGCAGCGCCCGGTATTCCGGCAGTGAGCGGCCGGCCTGCCGCATGAACCACACCGGTACTCGGCTGGGTTTGCGGCCGGCCACCGCGGCCAGATAGGGCGACTGCGGAAGGTCGCGACGGGTACTCATCGGCCTCAATGCTGCCATGAGGGCTGCCATGAGGCGGTTTGGGCGGCCCCGCAGGCTATCGGGCCGCTGCGTAACATCACGACGGCAACCAGCTGGCAACCAGCAACGGTCAGGAGCGCCGCATGCCACTCACCTACCAAGATTTCCCCAGCCTTCGCTTCGAGCCGAGTGAGCACGGCGTGCTGAATCTGGTGCTGGACTCCCCCGGGCTGAATTCGGTCGGACCGCAGATGCACCGCGACCTCGCCGACGTCTGGCCGGTGATCGACCGTGACCCCGACGTGCGGGTGGTGCTGGTTCGTGGTGAGGGCAAAGCGTTTTCGTCCGGGGGCAGTTTTGAGCTCATCGACGAAACGATCGGCGACTACGAAGCCCGAATCCGCATCATGCGCGAGGCCCGTGACCTGGTGCTCAACCTGGTCAACCTCGACAAGCCGGTGGTTTCGGCGATTCGCGGCCCGGCCGTTGGCGCCGGTCTGGTGGTAGCGCTGCTCGCCGATATCTCGGTGGCAAGCGCAACCGCGAAAATCATCGACGGCCACACCAAGCTCGGGGTGGCGGCCGGTGACCACGCCGCCATCTGCTGGCCGCTGCTGGTCGGCATGGCCAAGGCCAAGTACTACCTACTCACCTGCGAGACACTGTCCGGCGAAGAAGCTGAACGCATCGGCCTGGTCTCGACGTGCGTCGATGACGATGAGGTGCTGCCCACCGCCACCCGGCTGGCCGAGAATCTGGGGCAGGGGGCGCAAAACGCGATCCGCTGGACCAAGCGCAGCCTCAATCACTGGTACCGGATGTTCGGGCCGACCTTCGAAACGTCGCTTGGCCTGGAGTTTCTCGGGTTCACCGGCCCCGACGTGCAGGAAGGCCTGGCCGCGCACCGGCAGAAGCGTCCCGCCCGGTTTACCGACCGCACCGAGGGGCCCTAGCCGGCGACGAAACGGCGCGCCTGTCCCCGCGTGTCGACCGATGGGTCTACCGTCGAATTCTGTGAACCGCGCCGACGATAAGACGGGGCGCAGCGATTGGGGGGCACCTCCCGCTTGCGGGGGAGAGGAGCGGCGCTTGTGACCTCAGCCGAACCGACCCCTTTCCGCGAGGCGGTAGCGGCGATGAACGCTGTCACCGTGCGGCCCGAGATTGAACTCGGCCCCATCCGCCCGCCACAGCGGCTGGCCCCGTACAGCTATGCCCTGGGGGCCGAAGTCAAGCATCCCGAGCTCGACATCGTGCCCGAACGATCCGAAGGCGACGCTTTCGGACGGCTGATTCTGCTCTATGACCCTGATGGTTCTGATGCGTGGGACGGCACCATTCGCCTGGTTGCCTACATTCAGGCCGATCTGGACTCGCACGAGGCGATCGATCCGCTGCTACCGGAAGTGGCGTGGAGTTGGCTGGTGGAGGCGCTGGAATCACGCACCGAACACGTGACCGCGCTCGGCGGCACCGTCACCGCCACCACATCGGTGCGCTACGGCGACATCTCCGGACCGCCGCGCGCCCATCAGCTCGAGCTACGAGCGTCGTGGACGGCGACCACACCCGATCTAGGCAGCCACGTCGAGGCGTTCTGCGCTGTCCTCGAGCACGCCGCGGGCCTGCCGCCGGCCGGGGTCGTCGACCTGGGCTCGAGGTCGCGCGCCTGATATGTGCTCAGCCCTATCTCCTGAGGGGAACGAACCGCCGGAGGGCACAGCACCCGAAGCCACTCCCCTGCTGAGCCCGGCGAGCGGGGTTCCGGAACTCTCCGTGACCGCTGGCCAGATCGAGGCGGCCGCGACACTCCTGGACCGCGGCAGCGGCCCCTTTGCCGTCGACGCCGAGCGCGCATCGGGCTTTCGTTACTCCAATCGGGCCTATCTGATCCAGATCCGGCGGGCCGGCGCCGGAACGGTGCTGATCGACCCGGTCAGCCACGGCGGTGACCCGCTGACCGTGCTGCAACCGCTGGCCGAAGTGCTGGCCAAAGACGAGTGGATCCTGCACTCGGCCGACCAGGACCTGCCCTGTCTGGCCGAGGTTGGGATGCGTCCGTCGGCGTTGTACGACACCGAACTGGCGGGGCGATTGGCCGGGTACGACCGGGTGAACCTGGCGACCATGGTCGAGCGGCTGCTCGGCATGGGGCTGGTCAAAGGCCACGGCGCCGCCGACTGGTCCAAGCGTCCGCTGCCGTCGGACTGGCTCAACTACGCCGCGTTGGACGTGGAGTTGCTCATCGAGCTGCGCTCGGCGATCTCGGGGGTGCTGGCCGAGCAAGGTAAATCCGACTGGGCCGCGCAAGAATTCGAGTATCTGCGGACGTTCGAATCACGTTGGGTGCCGGCGACCGCCAAACCGGACCGCTGGCGGCGAACCTCGGGGATCCACAAAGTGCGTGACCGGCGAGGTCTGGCCGCCGTTCGCGAGTTGTGGATAACCAGAGACCGCATCGCCGAGCGTCGTGACATCGCACCCCGCCGGATTCTGCCGGACTCGGCGATCATCGATGCCGCCCTCGCCGACCCGAAGTCGGTCGAAGACCTGGTGTCATTGCCGGTGTTCGGCGGGCGCAACCAGCGCCGTAACGCGACGATGTGGCTCGGGGCCCTCGACGTCGCGCGCAAGAGCCAGCATCCGCCGGAAGTGGCCGAACCCTCCAATGGGCCGCCCGTTCCGGCGCGGTGGAGCCGACGCAAACCCGAAGCTGCCGCGCGCCTGGAGGCCGCCCGCGCGGCGTTGTCCGAGGTGTCGGATTCGGTGGGAGTGCCGACGGAGAACCTGGTCACGCCCGAGCTGGTGCGGCGCCTGTGCTGGGACTGGGCACCGGTGGCCGCCGCCGAGATAGCCAGCACCATCGATGAATTCTTGGCCACCGGGCAAGCCCGGGTCTGGCAGCGTGAGCTGGTGGTACCCGCCCTGGCCGCGGCGCTGGCCAATGCCGCCGAACCCGAGACCGAACCGGGCGCCCGCTAGTCGAGCTGTTCGGTGATCTCGGTTTCGGCAACGCTGGAACCCAGCGCGGCAACCCAGCCGGTGATGCGGCGGGCGACATCCTGGTCGGTGAGCCCCAAGTCGGCCAACACCTCGCCACGCGACGCGTGATCGAAGAAATCCTGCGGCAGGCCCACATCGCGACACGGCAGGTCGATCTCGGCACGCCGCAGCGCTGCCGACACCGCTGACCCGGTCCCCCGGTTGACCCCGTTGCCTTCGAGGGTCACCAGCAGCTTGTGCGCCACCGCCAATTCGAGCACCGCGTCGGGGACGGGCAACACCCAGCGTGGGTCGATCACCGTCACCCCGATGCCCTGGTTGTGTAGCCGCTTGGCCACCGCCAGCGCCATCGACGTCTCCGCGCCGCTCCAAAGCCGGAATATCGTCACCGACGTCACCTTTGGGGAATCACAAAGCCGTCGGACCATCGCTGACCTCGAGCGCATCCCCCAGTTCCTCGCGCAACCGGGTGGCATCCCTGGGCGCGGCTACCCGCATTCCGGGGACGATGCCCAGCATCGACAAATCCCGCATGCCGTTGTGGACCGGACCATCCGAACCGGTGATCCCTGCCCGGTCGAGCACCATGGTGACGGGCAGCTGGTGCAGCGCCACATCCATCCTCAACTGGTCGACTGCCCGGTTGAGGAACGTCGAATAGGTCGCCACTACCGGGTGCATCCCACCCATCGCCAGCCCAGCTGCCGACGTGATCGCATGTTGCTCGGCAATGCCGACATCGAACAGGCGGTCCGGAAAGCGCTGCCCGAACGCCGTCAGCCCGGTCGGCCCCGGCATGGCCGCGGTGATGGCCACAAGGTGGCAACGGCGGTTCCGGCGTCGGCGCGGGCCTGGCCGGCGGAAACGGCGGCGCCGGAGCGGGCGGCACCAGCGCCGGAAGCCTAGGGCTGCCATCCCCAGCAGGGCCGGGGGACGTCGAGGCGCGGGTGAGCGAAGCCGTAGGACGGTGCGGCACATTTCGAATTTCAATAGACAAAGCGATTAATTTAGACGTGGTGAATTACAACTGCAGCAACCGCATCCGAATTAACTCCATAGAGAATTAATTTCCTGTCAGAAATTCAGCAGTGAATGACTTAAGAAAAGTGCTCAAATTAGTGGAAATAGCTACACATTGGCGTACATTCGTCCAATCTAATTCCCACCACATTCCATGTGAATGGCAAGCGAGGCAGATGTGTGGTTCCACGCCGAGAACTCCCTGTTGCTACGCAGTAGCGCTGGTCGACAGCAGCGCAACCAGTCGCTGCGAGAGTCTGCCGAAGGGCCGGAAAAGAACTCTTTCTCATGTAATGGACGGCACGGTTCACAGCGAATTTCCGGCAGCCCGAGACATTGCCGACAAGGAACCTTCGGTTCGAGACCGGGTGCGATCGCTGTCGCCCGACCGTGCGGAAACCATTCGGCCGTCCGGTGTTTTTCAGGGCGCGGTCAGCATTTGTCGACCGCGCTGCCTCAAGCCTGCGTTGTTGTTTGAGTTCGGAGGAGAAACCTGATGTCCTACCTAGCCATTGCACCGGAGATCGTGGCCGCCGCGGCCGCGGATATGGACGGGATCGGCTCGGCCATCACCGCCGCCAATGCCGCCGCGGCGATCCCAACCAGCGCTATCGCGGCCGCGGCCGCCGATGAGATTTCGGCGGCCATCGCCGAACTGTTCGGCAACCACGCCCAGCAATATCAGGCCCTGAGCGCCCAAATGGCGCGGTTCCACGACCAGTTCGTGCGCAGCCTGTCCGGCGCAGCACAGACGTACGCCAGCGCCGAGGCCACCGGAGCCGCACCCCTGCAACCGGTGCTAGACCTGATCAACGGACCCACCCAAGCACTGTTGGGACGCCCGCTGATCGGCAACGGCGCCAGCGGGGCCCCAGGCACCGGGCAGGCCGGCGGTGACGGGGGCCTGCTGATCGGCAACGGCGGCGCCGGCGGTTCCGGCGCAGCAGGCCAGGCCGGCGGCGCCGGCGGGGCCGCCGGACTGATCGGCTCCGGCGGCGCCGGCGGCATCGGCGGAACCGGCGCGGCCGGCGGAAAAGGCGGCAACGCCGTCCTCTTCGGCGCCGGAGGCAACGGCGGCATCGGCGGGACCGGAGCCGTTGGCGGGACCGGGGCGGCCGGCGGAGCCGGCGGCAACGGCGGGTTCCTCTTCGGCCACGGCGGTGACGGCGGCACCGGCGGCACCGGCGCTAGCGGCGTTGCTGGCGCCAACGGTGGTGCGGGCCAAACCGGACTAGCCGGAACCGACGGCGGTACCGGCGGCGTCGGCGGGGCCGGCGGCAAAGGCGGGCTGCTGTTCGGCGCCGGCGGCGAGGGCGGGGCCGGCGGCACCGGCGGGGCCGGCGGCGCCGGCGGCACCGGTGGCGACGGGCTGGCCGCCACGACCCCTGGCGGCACTGGCGGCAACGCGGGCGACGGCGGCGGTGGCGGCGCTGGCGGTAACGCTGGAGCCGGCGGCGCGGGAGGCCAAGGTGGCCTGTTCGGCCATGCGGGTACCACCGGCGCCGGCGGCGATGGCGGTAATGGCGGCACCGGCGGACTCGCGGGCAACGGCGGGGCCGGCGGCAACGGCGACGCTAGCAACCCCAACGGCGGGACCGGCGGCAACGGCGCCAACCCGGGAGCCGGCGGGGCCGGCGGCGCCGGTGGCAACGGATCCCGCACCGGTGCACCCGGTACCACTGGCAACACCCCCACCACCGCGGCCGGCCACGGCGGCAAGGGCGGAGACGGCTTTAGTCCCGCCACCTCCGACCAAGACGGCGGGTCTGGCGGCAAGGGCGGAGACGCCGGCCAATTCGGCAACGGCGGCAACGGCGGCAACGGCGGCAACGGCGGCAACGGCGCCGCCGGAGCCGCCGGTGACGCGGCGGGCAGCGGCCACACCGGCGGCAACGGGGGCGCCGGCGGCGGCGGCGGTAACGCCGGTCAATTCGGTGAACCCGGCACGGGCGGATCCGGCGGGAACGGTGGCAAAGGCGGCGACGGCGCGGCCGGCGGCTTAGCCCAAGCCGGCGGAAACGGCGGCGAAGGCGGGGCCGGTGGCAACGCTGGCGCGGGAGGCCTGAGCGGCACCGGCGACAGCACCGGCAACGCCGGCACCGGCGGCAACGGCGGTGCCGGCGGCAACGGCGGAACCGGCGGCGATGGCAGCGATGGCGGACCCGGCGGTGCCGGCGGCAAGGGCGGCAACAGCGGCCCCGGCGGCACCAACGGCACCGGCGGCCACGGCGGAAACGGCGGCACCGGTGGCGACGGCGGCGACGGCGCCTCCGGAGTCGGCCTAGGCAAAGCCGGCGGCAACGGCGCTACCGGCGGCAACGGCGGCAACGCCGGATCCGGCGGCGCGGCCGGCACCGGCGGCACCGGCGGCACCAACGGCAGCGCCGGCACCGGCGGAACCGGCGGCACCGGCGGCAACGGCGGTGCCGGCGACAAGGGCGCCGTGGGTGACAGCGGCTTTGCCGGCGGTACCGGCGGCGACGGCGGCACCGGCGGCAACAGCGGCCCCGGCGGCACCAACGGCACCGGCGGCCACGGCGGAAACGGCGGCACCGGCGGAGACGGCGGCGACGGCGCCTCCGGAGTCGGCCTAGGCAAAGCCGGCGGCAACGGCGCCACCGGCGGCAACGGCGGCAACGCCGGATCCGGCGGCGCGGCCGGCACCGGCGGCACCGGCGGCACCAACGGCAGCGCCGGCACCGGCGGCACCGGCGGCACCGGCGGCAACGGCGGCGCCGGCGACAAGGGCGCCGTGGGTGACAGCGGCTTTGCCGGCGGTACCGGCGGCGACGGCGGCACCGGCGGCAACAGCGGCCCCGGCGGCACCAACGGCACCGGCGGCCACGGCGGAAACGGCGGCACCGGCGGAGACGGCGGCGACGGCGCCTCCGGAGTCGGCCTAGGCAAAGCCGGCGGCAACGGCGCCACCGGCGGCAACGGCGGCAACGCCGGATCCGGCGGCGCGGCCGGCACCGGCGGCACCGGCGGCACCAACGGCAACGCCGGCACCGGCGGCACCGGCGGAACCGGCGGCACCGGCGGAACCGGCGACACAGGCGCCGAAAGCGCCACCAGCTTTGCCGGCGGTACCGGCGGAGACGGCGGCACCGGCGGCAACAGCGGTACCGGCGGCACCAACGGCAGCGGCGGCAACGGCGGAAAGGGCGGCACCGGCGGCGACGGCCGCAACGGCAGTACCGGCACCATCGGCGGCAACGGCGGGACAGGCGGCACTGGCGGAATCGGGGGTACCGCCGGGACCGGCGGCACCGGGGGTAGCGCCGGCAACGCCGGCACCGGCGGCACCGGGGGCAATGGTGGCGCTGGTGACAGCGGCGCCTCTGGCGGCGCTGGCGGCGCTGGCGGCGAAGGCGGCGCCGGAATCGGCGGTAAAGACGGCGGTACCGGGGGCACTGGAGGCACTGGAGGCACTGGAGGTGCGGGCGTCGTCAGCGGCTTATCCGCCTTCCCCGGCGGCATCGGTGGCACCGGCGGAGCCGGCGGGCAGGGCGGCCAAGCAACCGGCGGCGGCGATGCCGGCGACGGCGGCACCGGCGGGCAGGGCGGAACAGGCGGGCAGGGCGCAACAAGCCTCTTCGAAGCCAGCTCCGGCGGCACCGGCGGGGCCGGCGGAGCCGGGGGGCTGGGCGGCCAAGCAGCCGACGGCGGCAATGCCGGCGACGGCGGCACCGGCGGGCAGGGCGGAACAGGCGGGCAGGGCGCAACAGGCCCCACAGTCAACGACACCGCCGGCGACGGCGGGGCCGGCGGGGACGGTGGCGTCGGCGGAGCCGGCGGGCAGGGCGGCCAAGCAACCGACGGCGGCAACGCCGGCAATGCCGGCGACGGCGGCAACGGCGGGCAGGGCGGAACAGGCGGGCAGGGCGCAGCAGCCCCCTCAGCCGCCAAGGCCGCCGGCAACGGCGGGGCCGGCGGCGTCGGCGGCGACGGCGGGAACGGCGCCGACGCCAGCGGCGGCGGCAACGGCGGCGACGGCGGGAAGTCCGGCGGGGGCGGAACCGGCGGAACCGGCGGCAAGAGCTTAGGCAATCTCCCCTCAGGTGACGGCGGAGTTGGAGGCAACGCCGGCACCGGCGGCAACGGTGGCAACGCAACCGATGGCGGTGCCGGCGGCAAAGGCGGAGACGGGGCCGCCGGCGGCACGGGCGGCAACGCCGGCGAGTTCCAGTCACTCCTCGGCATCGGCAAAGGCGGAGACGGCGGCACCGGCGGCGACGGCGGCAACGGCGGCACCGGCACACCCGTCGGGGCAGGCGGCCTGGCCGGTACCGGCGGTGCCGGCGGGTTTGGCATTTTCCCCGGCGGCCAGACCGGCCAGAATGGCACCGACGGCAAGGCCGGATGAACCCGTCCAGCCAACCGGGGCGGCAGCTAAATCAGCGGAACCCTAGTCGAGATGTTCTTTGATCTCGGCTTCCGAAACGCATGCACCCAGCGCGGCAACCCAACCGGTGACCCGGCGGGCCACGTCCTGATCGGTCAACCCCAGGTCGGCCAGCAGTTCACCACGCGAGGCGTGCTCGAAGAACTGCTGCGGCAACCCCACATCGCGACAGGGCACGTCAATCTCGGCACGCCGCAGCGCAGCGGACACCGCTGACCCGACGCCACCGTTGACGCCGTTGTCCTCCAGCGTCACCACCAGCTTGTGCGCCACCGCCAGGTCGCCGATCCCATCGGCCACCGGCAACACCCAGCGAGGGTCGATCACCGTCACCCCGATCCCCTGGTTGTGCAGCCGTTTGGCCACCGCCAGCGCCATCGACGCCAATGCACCTACCGCTATCAGCAGCACGTCGTGGTTCAAGCCGCTAGCCGGCACGGCCAACACATCCATGCCATCGCGCCGTTCCAGTGCCGGAATATCTTCGCCCACATCGCCTTTGGGGAACCGCAACGCCGTCGGACCATCGCTGACCTCGAGCGCCTCGCCAAGTTCCTCCCGCAACCGGGCGGCATCCCTGGGCGCGGCTACCCGCATTCCGGGAACGATGCCCAGCATCGACAAATCCCACATGCCGTTGTGGCTGGGACCATCCGAACCGGTGATCCCGGCCCGGTCGAGCACCATGGTGACCGGCAGCTGGTGCAGCGCGACATCCATCATGATCTGGTCGAATGCGCGGTTCAGGAACGTCGAGTAGATCGCGACGACCGGGTGCATTCCGCCCATCGCCAGCCCGGCCGCCGACGTCATCGCGTGTTGCTCGGCGATACCGACGTCGAACAGGCGGTCCGGGAACTGCTGGCCGAACGCGGTCAAACCGGTGGGGCCCGGCATCGCGGCGGTGATGGCCACGATGTCGCGGCGCTTGCCGGCGTATTCGATCAAGGCATCGGCGAACGTCGTCGTCCAGCCCGGGCCCGCCAGCTTGGTGGCCTGCCCGGTGGCCGGGTCGATCGGAACCGTGGAGTGCATCTGCTCGGCCACGTCGGCCTCGGCCGGGCCGTAACCCATTCCCTTGCGGGTGACCACGTGCACGATCACCGGGCCACCGAAACCGCGGGCACTGCGCAACGCGACCTCTACCGCCCGCTCATCGTGTCCGTCGACCGGGCCGACGTACTTCAACCCGAGGTCGGTGAACAGCAACTGCGGCGACAGGGAGTCCTTGATACCGGCCTTGACGCTGTGCATGAAGTGGTAACAGACTTCGCCGACCAGCGGCACCGCCCGTACCACGTCTCGGCCCTTCTCCAGCACCTGTTCGTAGGCCGGCTGCAACCGCAGCTTGGCCAGGTGATCGGCGACCCCGCCGATGGTGGGCGCGTAGCTGCGCCCGTTGTCGTTGACGACGATGACCACCGGCCGGTGCGAGGCTGCGATGTTGTTCAACGCTTCCCAGCACATGCCGCCGGTGAGCGCGCCGTCGCCGACCACCGCAACCACATGCCGATTACGGAGCCCGCTCAGCTCGAACGCCTTGGACAGACCGTCGGCGTAGGACAGCGCCGCGCTGGCGTGGCTGGATTCCACCCAGTCGTGTTCGCTCTCGGCCCGGCACGGATAACCCGACAACCCGCCCTTCTTGCGCAGGCTTTCGAAGTCCTGGGCGCGGCCGGTCAGCATCTTGTGCACGTAGGCCTGGTGACCCGTGTCGAAGATGATCGGATCATGGGGCGAGTCGAACACCCGGTGCAAAGCCAGCGTCAGCTCCACGACCCCAAGATTCGGTCCCAGGTGTCCCCCGGTGGCGGCGACCCTGTGCACCAGAAACTCTCGGATCTCCTGGGCCAGATCACGCAACTGCGCCTGAGACAGGTGCTGCAGATCAGCGGGACCACGGATCTGTTCCAGCATCCCGCCAGTGTACGCAGCGCCTGCGCGTCGGAGCCATCATTGACCTCCGCCGCCCATCATCTCGACGGCTTGATAGCGTCGGAGACCGGTGAGCCGGGAAGCCTGGTCGGCGTCTGATTGTCCTGCAAGCACTTACGACGCGAAAGAACACGATGGGCGCAAATGAGCTAACCCTGACCACACCGGCAACGTATGGTCACCATATGCGCGCCGAGGACATCGCCGAGGAGTATCCGGTAATCAGCATCGACTCAGACGCACTCGAGGCCGCACGCACGCTGGCCGAGCACCGCCTGCCCGGGTTGCTGGTTACCAAGAAAACCGGCAGTCCCTACGCGGTGTTACCGGCGTCGCAGGTGGTCCGATTCATCGTTCCCCGCTATGTCCAGGACGACCCATCGCTGGCCGGTGTGCTCAACGAATCGATGGCAGACCGCTGCGCGGAGAAATTGCGCGGCAAGAAGGTCAGCGATGTGTTGCCCGATCACCTCAATGACGTTCCGCCGGTCAATGCCGACGACACCATCATCGAGGTGGCCGCGCTGATGGCTCGGTTGCGCAGCCCGCTGCTCGCGGTGGTCAAGAACGGCAAGTTGCACGGGGTGATCACGGCATCGCGCCTTCTGGGAGCGGCGCTAAGGCCTTGATCTCAACGGATTCAGCGATAGACGGTCTGCGGGTAAAGGCACAGGTAGCGACTCGATGAGCATTGTCGCGGTCGCCATATTTGTGGTGGCTTATGCGCTGATCGCCAGCGAACGCGTCAACAAGACCCTAGTGGCGTTGGCCGGTGCGGCGATCGTGGTGATGCTGCCGGTCATCAATTCCGAGGACGTCTTCTATTCCCACGAGACCGGGGTCGACTGGGACGTCATCTTTTTGCTGCTCGGCATGATGATCATCGTCAGCGTGCTGCGCCAGACCGGTGTGTTCGAATACGTCGCTATCTGGGCGGCCAAGCGGGCCCGCGGCAAACCACTGCGGATCATGATCCTGTTGGTGATCGTCACCGCGGTCGCATCGGCGCTGCTGGACAACGTCACCACGGTGTTGCTGATCGCCCCGGTCACCCTGCTGGTGTGTGACCGGCTGGTGATCAACCCGGCGCCGTATCTGATGGCCGAAGCGTTTGCCTCCAACATCGGCGGCACCGCGACGCTGGTCGGTGACCCGCCCAATATCGTCATCGCCAGCAAGGGCGGGCTGACGTTCAACGACTTCCTGATCCACCTGGCTCCGATCGTGGTCATCGTGATGGCGGTGTTCATCCTGATGCTGCCGCGCCTGTTCCCCGGCGCATTCGAGGCCGACCCCGAGCGAGTCGCCGACGTGATGTCGTTGGAAGAGAAGGAGGCCATCCGCGACCACGGCCTGCTGATCAAGTGCGGCATCGTCTTGCTCCTGGTGTTCGCGGCATTCGTCGCGAATTCTGCGCTGCACGTGAAGCCGTCCATGGTGGCGCTGATCGGTGCCGGCATTCTGGTGGTCGTCTCCCGGCTGGACCACTCCGATTATCTGTCCAGCGTCGAGTGGGACACGCTGCTGTTTTTCGTGGGTCTGTTCATCATGGTCGGCGCGCTGGTGAAAACCGGTGTGGTCACGCAGGTCGCGCAAATGGCGGTGACCGCGACCGGCGGCAACACACTGCTGGCGACCATGGTGATCCTGGCCGCCTCGCTGGTGATCAGCGGCATCGTCAACAACGTTCCGTACGCGGCCACCATGACGCCGATCGTCGCCGAATTGGTGCCGGTCCTGGTCGACAAGGGCAACCCGGACGTGTTGTGGTGGGCCCTTGCCCTGGGCACCGACTTCGGTGGCAACCTCACCGCTATCGGGGCCAGCGCCAATGTCATCGTCCTCGGCATCGCCAAGCGGGCGGACAATCCCATCTCTTTCTGGGAATTCACCCGCAAGGGCATTGTGGTCACCACGATGTCACTGGTGCTGGCCGCCATCTATCTCTGGGTGCGCTACTTCGTGCTGAGTTGACCAGTGCAGACACCCGGTAACGTTTTTGAGGAGATCCCGTGAGCGCCATTGCGATCGGGGTGTTCGTCGTCACCTACGCGCTCATCGCCAGCGACCGGGTCAGCAAGACCCGGGCGGCGCTGGTGGGTGCGGCGATCATGCTCGCGATCGGGATCGTTGACTCCCACGACGTGTTTTATTCGCACGACACCGGAATCGACTGGGACGTCATCTTTTTGCTGCTGGGGATGATGATCATCGTCAGCGTGCTACGGCAGACCGGTGTCTTCGAGTACATCGCCATCTCGGCCGTCAAACGTGCCAAAGGCTCCCCAACCCGCATCATGATCCTGCTGGTCCTGGTGATGGCATTCGGATCGGCCCTGTTGGACAACGTCACCACGGTGCTGCTGATCGCCCCGGTCACGCTGCTGGTCTGCGACCGGTTGGTGATCAACGCGGCTCCGTTCTTGATCGCCGAGGTTTTCGCATCCAACATCGGCGGCGCGGCGACACTGGTCGGCGACCCGCCGAACATCATCATCGCCAGCAAGGGCGGGCTGACCTTCAACGACTTCCTGATCAACATGGCTCCGGTAGTTCTTATCGTGCTGGTCATCTTTGTCGCACTACTGCCCCGCCTGTTCGGCTCGATCACCGTCGAGCCGGAACGGGTCGCCGACGTCATGTCGCTGAACGAACGCGAAGCGATCAGCGATCGCAAGCTGCTGATCAAATGCGGCGTGGTGCTGCTGGCGGTTTTCGCCGCTTTCGTCGGCCATCCGGTGCTGCACATCCAGCCCTCGGTGGTGGCACTGCTGGGCGCGGGGGTGCTGATCATCATCTCCGGATTGGCCGGCCGCGATTATCTGGCCAGCGTCGAGTGGGAAACGCTGCTGTTCTTCGCGGGACTGTTCATCATGGTCGGGGCTCTGGTGAAGACCGGCGTCGTGGACAAGTTGGCACGCGGGGCCATCGAACTGACCGGCGGCAACGAGCTATTCACCGTCTTCTTGATCATCGGGGTGTCGGCTCCGGTGTCGGGCATCATCGACAACATCCCCTACGTCGCCACCATGACGCCGATCGTCACCGAACTGGTCGCGGTGATGCCCGGTCAGGTCAACCCGGACGCGCTGTGGTGGGCGCTGGCCCTGGGCGCCGACTTCGGTGGCAACCTCACCGCCGTCGGCGCCAGCGCCAACGTCGTGATGCTGGGAATCGCCCGCCGGGCAGGCACTCCCATCTCATTCTGGGAATTCACCCGCAAAGGCATCGTGGTCACCACCATCTCACTGCTGGTGGCGGCGGCCTACCTGTGGCTGCGCTACTTCGTTTGGAGTTGACCCGGCTACACCGAGGCCACGTGTTTGGCGTGGAAACGGCGGAACAGCGCCCAGGCCAGCGCCAGGTTGTAGGCGCTTCCCGCCACCAGGTACGGCCACCAGGTGGCGTGATCGCTGGCCAGCCAGAACGCTTTGGCCGGCCAATACGGGGGCAACACCGCGAACACGAAGTTCCAGTTGGAGTGGATGAACCAGGGCAGGCAGGGCAATCCCGCGATCAGCATCCCCAGCGCGCGGACGGCGGCCAGACCCTGAATCTTGTTGTTGGCCACGGCCAGAATCAACAGCAGGGTCACCACCGCCGACAGTCCCGCGAGCAGGCCGATCGGGATCAGCGAGGGCAACAGCCGCAGCTCGAGTATGCCGCTGAGCGACAACGTTGCCACCACATAGATGGTGGTGACGAACATGACGGTGGCGGCACGATAGACAAAGAAGGTCGACAGCGGCACCGGGGTGACCCGCAGCGCGGCCAGCGTGCCGGCGTCCACCTCGTCGAGAACGAGAAACGCCGCCAAACCACCGACGATGATGATGCTGGTCAACAACAGGAATGCGGTCAGGATCAGCGGATAGTAGGGCCTCAGGTCGAACCCGTTGCGATCGGCCAGCATCGTGGTCACCCGCGGCGTCAGCAGCGCGACTGCGCTGGTCCAGATGACGGGTGCGACCACGATCATGACCAACAGCGGCTCACGATAGGTACCGCGGATGTCGTTGCGCCCAAACGCGATCAGTGCGCGTATCGACGCGCCGGCCGGGGCGCTCACCAGCTACCCGCCGCAGCGACGACGTAACGGGCGAAACTTGCCTCAGCCACTCGATACAGCACCCCGACACACACCGACGGATACAACAGCGCGTATCCGATTTGCCAGGGCGCCAGGGTCAGCTGACCGAAGGCCGCGCCGAGCAGCAACAGCGGCCCCTGGGTGGGAATGGCATACAGCACCGGGTGCGGCCACACCCCGGAGTAGTACAGCACCGGCAGATTCATTACGGCCAGCGGGATCGTCGCCACCAGGAACCAGTCGCTGATCGAGGCGAATGGCAACGAGCTGATGAACCCCACCAGCAGCATCAACAACGTCCCCAGCGCCACCGCGACGATCATCGGCGCGGGCGAGTAGGAAAACCCATGCGCGATGGTGGCCACCACCACCGCCACCCCGACCGAAACCATCAGCAGGACGGCCAGTTTGGCCGCCAGATATTCCCCGAACCGCAGCGGGGTGGCGATCACCGCGCTCAGCGTGCGCTCCTGCTTTTCGAAGAAGACCGTGCCGGCGACAAAGAAGAACCCGATGATGGTGATGTCACCGGAGAGCACGTAAGGTTCGGCAACCGAACGCAAGTCGGCCGGCATCGGCAGCAGCACCGCCAGCCAGATCAACCCCGAAAACACCGCGGCATGCAGGAACCGCTGACGGTTTTGCAGCGTCAGCTCCAGCCGCAGCGCCGTGCTCAAGCGGCT
Organism: Mycobacterium marinum; assembly: GCF_003391395.1. Taxonomy (NCBI): domain Bacteria; kingdom Bacillati; phylum Actinomycetota; class Actinomycetes; order Mycobacteriales; family Mycobacteriaceae; genus Mycobacterium; species Mycobacterium marinum. Next base: position 2,303,641 of record NZ_CP024190.1, on the reverse strand, counting down.
CACGACAACCGCCGGCCGGTGACTTCGACGAATACGTCCTCGAGGCTGGCTTCCCTGCTGTGGATCGTCTCGACCTGATGTTCACGCAGCACCGCGTGAAATGCCGGGTCGTCGGCCAGCGTGTCCAGCGAAAACTCCGCGGCGCTCAAACCACCGCCGTTGCCTCGATATTCGACCGTGACCAGGCGCTGGCTGCGGGCGATCTTCAACTCGGCGGGCCGGTCAGACGCGACGATGCTCCCGTCGACGACAAAGGCCACCCGGTCACACAGCTCGTCCGCCGTCGCCATGTCGTGTGTGGTGAGAAACACCGTGCGCCCGCGTGCCTTCAGATCCATGATCATGTTCTTCACGCTGCGGGCGTTCACCGGATCCATCCCCGAAGTCGGTTCGTCCAGGAAGAGCAACTCGGGGTCGTTGAGTAGCGCCCTGGCGAACGTCAGGCGCATCTGCATGCCTTTGGAGTACTTGCCCGCCCGGGTATCTGCGTGGTCGGCCAATCCGACCGCCTCGAGTAGCTGCATCGGATCCAGCGTCGGCGTGCTGTAAAGCGAAGCGAAGAACTGCAGGTTCTCCAGCCCGGTGAGTTTCTGATAGTGATTGGGCAGCTCGAACGACACGCCGATGCGCTCGTAGTAGTCGGAGCCCCAGCTCGCCGGGTCCTTGCCCCACACCGCCACTTCACCGCCGTGGCCACGCAGTAGCCCGATCAGAATTCGTTGCGTCGTCGACTTGCCCGCACCGCTGGGACCGAGAAAGCCGAAGATTTCACCGCGGCCGACACTGAAGTCCATGCCGCGCACCGCGGGTGTCGACGCTTTCGGATACGCGAAGGTGAGTCCACGGACCCGGATCACCTCGCCCACGGCGCCGGACACGGCCGGCTCGGGGTCGCGCATGCGCGCTCCTTTCGTCCAGTTCCGACCAGACTTCCCGGAGCGCCGTCGCCAGCATAATCAAGTTCGCGGCGCTTCGGGCCTCGGCGCGCGCGCATTCGGCCCCGACGCCCAACGGGCTAGCGGGTTAGCAGCGCAACGGACTCCACGTGATGGGTCAACGGGAAGGCATCAAACACCTTGATGGCGTCGACGCCGTACCCGTGGCCCCGATACAAGCCGAGGTCGCGAGCGAAAGACGCTGCTTCACAACCAATGTGAACCACACGGCGTACTCCGGCATCGGCCAGCAGATCAATGACCTCACGCCCGGCGCCCGATCGGGGCGGGTCCAGCACCGCAATATCGGCGCCACCGTCCTGAGCCGCCAGCACCCGTCGCACCGAATCGGTGACCACCTCGACCTGGGGCAGATCAGCCAGGGCGACGCGGGCCGCGGCCGAGGCCGCGCGCGCGGTGTCCACGCTCAAGACCCGTCCCGACTCCCCCACCGCGTCACCGAGCACCGCCGCGAAAACACCAGCTCCCCCGTAGAGATCCCAGGCGGTCATGCCGGTACCGGGTTGGGCCCAGTCCGCAACCAGGCCGCTGTACACCTTCGCTGCGTCGCGGTGTGACTGCCAGAACGCCGTCGCCGGAATGCGCCAGCTGCGCCCGCCCACCCGCTGCAGCACACGCGGGTCGCCCTCGACCACCTTGGCGTCGGTTCGCCGGCCCCGGCGCACTGTGAGCACCACGTGGCGTGCCCCGTCGTCACCGAGCGCCACATGCAGTTGCGCCCCGGCCGGCCAACCGGCCTTGGCCGACCGCTGCGCCAGCCCGTCCAGCATCCCGTCGGGCAGCTGCCCACAGCGCAGATCGGTGACCAGTTCGTTGCTGTGGTAGCGGTGGAAACCCACGCAATGGTCCGCTCCCACCTCGAGCCGAACCCGGGTACGCCACCCCGTCGGGCCGGCATCCGAGAGCGGCTCAGCCGCGCCGGACCAGCTGAATCCGCCAACGCGTTGCAGCTGTTCGCCAACCACGCTCGACTTGATCGCCCGGGCCGCGTCCGGGGCCGCGAAAGCCAGATCACAACACCCGGCACCATCCACCCCGGCGATGGGGCACAACGACCCGATCCGGTCCGGCGACGGGTCGATGACCTCGATAACCTCTGCGTTCCAATAGGAACCGCGTTGCGCGGTGACTCTGGCGAGCACCCGCTCCCCCGGTAGCGCATGGCGGACGAAGACCACTCGCCCCTCGTGGCGGGCCACGCAGCTACCGCCGTTGGCGGCCGCACCGGTGACCAGGTTCAGTTCAAGTGCCTGATTCGGGTTCAATCGAAAATGCCCCGCCGCATGTCGCCGGGAGCCGCATGCGGCTCCAACGTGTTGATCCGCTCCGACGACGTCAGCTGCCATGGCACCGAGGTGACCATCACCCCGGGCATGAACAGCAGCCGCGTCTTGAGCCGGAAGGCACTTTGGTTGTGCAACAGCTGCTCCCACCACCGGCCCACCACGTACTCCGGGATGAACACCGTCACCACGGTGCGTGGCGATTCCTTGCTGACCCGTTTGACGTAATCCAATACCGGACGGGTGATCTCGCGATACGGCGAAGCAATGACCTTCAGCGGCACGCTGACGTCGCTGTCCTCCCACTGCCGCACCAGCTCACGGGTCTCGACATCATCGACACTGACGGTGATCGCCTCGAGCACATCCGGACGGGTCGCCCGCGCGTAGGCCAGGGCCCGCAGCGTGGGCAGGTGCAACTTCGAGACCAGCACCAAGGCGTGGTTGCGGCTGGGCAACACCACCTCGTTGTCATGGGCGGCGGCCTGCTCCTCCAGTTCCCGATTGACCGTGTCGTAGTGCCTTCGGATCATCTTCATCAGAATGAAGACCGAACCCATGGCCACAATGGCGATCCACGCGCCGGCAAGGAATTTGGTGACCAGGACGATCAACAGGACAGCCCCGGTGGACACCAGACCAACCGAGTTGACCACCCGGGAGCGCACCATCTTGCGCCGGGCCGCGACATCGGTTTCGGTGCGCAGCAAGCGAGTCCAGTGCCGGACCATTCCGATCTGGCTCAGCGTGAACGAAATGAACACGCCGACGATGTAGAGCTGGATCAGCGCCGTCAGCTCAGCCCGGAAAGCGACGACCGCCCCGACGGCCGCCGCGGACAAGAAGATGATGCCGTTGGAAAACGCCAAGCGATCCCCGCGGGTGTGTAGTTGGCGGGGCAGGTAGCTGTGCTGAGCCAGCACCGAGCCCAGGACCGGGAAGCCGTTGAAGGCGGTGTTGGCGGCCAGCACCAAGATGAGCGCAGTCACCGCGGCGATAATCAGGAAGCCGAGGTGAAAGCTGCCGAATACGGCCTGCGCCAGCTGGGCGACCAGCGTCTTTTGCTGGTACCCGTCCGGAGCACCGGTCAACTGGGTATCCGGGTCGTCGACGACTTGGGCCCCGGTCTGCACGGCCAGCGCAACCACACCCATCAGCAGGGCCACCGCGATGGCGCCCAGCATGAGCAGCGTGGTCGCGGCGTTGCGCGACTTCGGCTTCTGGAAGGCCGGTACCCCGTTGCTGATCGCCTCCACACCGGTGAGCGCCGCACAGCCGGAGGAGAACGAGCGGGCCACCAAAAAGACCAGCGCGATGCCAACCACCTTGCCGTGCTCGGCGTGCATCACGAATCCAGCGGATTCGGCGCGTACCTGATTGCCCAGCACGTAGATCCGGAACAAGCCCCAGCCCAGCATGGCGCTGATCCCGATGATGAATGCATAAGTCGGGATGGCGAATGCCAGCCCTGATTCGCGGACGCCGCGCAGATTCAACGCCGTCACCAGCAGGATGGCGGCCACCGCGAAGAACACCTTGTGGTCATAGACGAATGGGATCGCCGAGCCGATGTTCGACATCGCCGAAGCTATCGAGACCGCAACGGTGAGAACGTAATCCACCATCAAGGCGCTGGCCACCACCAGGCCGGCGGTGGGCCCGAGGTTGGTGCTGACGACCTCGTAGTCTCCGCCGCCGGATGGGTAGGCGTGCACGTTCTGCCGATAACTGGAGACCACGACGAGCAACACCGCTGCCACCGCCAGCGCGATCCACGGCGCCATCGAGTAGGCCGCCAGGCCCGCCACCGACAGCATCAGAAAGATTTCCTCCGGGGCGTATGCCACCGAGGACATCGCGTCGGAGGCAAACACCGGCAACGCGATCCGTTTTGGCAATAGCGTGTGGCTAAGCCGATCGCTGCGAAACGGCCGGCCGATTAGCAGCCGGCGCGCGGCCGTGGAAAGTTTGGACACGAGAGCCAAGGGTAAGCCCCATCGGCGTTGACGGTAGCGTTCCCTAGGCGAGAATTTTCCATAGGGGAATCGGCTGGCCAGTGTGGTTGCCGATTGCGTTCGACGCGAGGGATACGGCCGAGAGGACGTCAAGTGCGAGTGGTAGTGATGGGCTGCGGCCGAGTCGGTTCTTCGGTGGCCGATGCACTGTCGCGAATCGGCCACGACGTGTCGGTGATCGACCGCGACGGCACTGCCTTCAACCGGCTCAGTGCCGAATTCGCCGGCGAGCGTGTTCTGGGCCAGGGATTCGACCGAGATGTGCTGCTCAGCGCGGGAATCGAGGGCGCGGACGCCTTCGCCGCGGTGTCCTCCGGCGACAACTCCAACATCATCTCGGCGCGTTTGGCACGGGAGACCTTCGGCGTCAAACGCGTCGTCGCGCGGATCTATGACGCCAAGCGCGCCGAGGTCTACGAACGCCTCGGCATTCCCACCATCGCCACGGTGCCGTGGACAACCGACCGCCTGCTCAACGCCCTGCTCCGGGAGACAGAGACCGCCAAGTGGCGCGATCCCACCGGCACCGTCGCGGTCTGTGAAGTAGTGCTGCACGAGGACTGGGTCGGCTGCCGCGTCTCCGACCTGCAGCAGGCCACCGGTGCCCGGGTCGCGTTCCTACTCCGTTTCGGCACCGGCGTGCTGCCCGAGCCGAAAACGGTGCTACAGGCCGGTGACCAGGTCTATGTCGCCGCCATATCCGGGCGGGCAGCCGAGGCCGTCGCCATCGCGGCGCTGCCGCCGAGCGAGGATTTCGAGTCGGGGACCGCCAAATGAGCCGCGCCCGCGACGCACACATCGGCGCAGCCGGGGTTGAGGGGTGGGGCAAATGAAAGTCGTTGTCGCCGGCGCCGGCGCGGTCGGCCGCTCAGTCGCCCGCGAACTCATCGCAAACGCCCACGACGTGACCCTGATCGAACGCAACAGCGACCACGTCGACGACGACGCCATTCCGGCCGCGCATTGGCTGCTGGGCGATGCCTGCGAACTGAGCCTGCTGGAGTCGGTTCATCTCGAAGATTTCGATGTCGTGGTCGCCGCCACCGGCGATGACAAAGCCAACGTGGTGCTCAGCCTGCTGGCCAAGACGGAGTTCGCGGTGCCGCGGGTGGTGGCCCGGGTCAACGATCCCCGCAACGAGTGGCTCTTCACCGATGCCTGGGGCGTGGACGTGGCGGTGTCGACGCCCCGCATGTTGGCCTCGCTGATCGAAGAGGCTGTCGCCGTCGGCGACCTGGTGCGGCTGATGGAATTCCGCAAGGGTCAGGCCAACCTGGTGGAAATCACCCTGCCCGACGACACGCCCTGGGGCGGTAAACCGGTGCGCAAACTGCAACTACCGCGGGATGCGGTGCTGGTCACGATCCTGCGCGGACCCCGCGTCATCGTCCCGCAAGCCGATGAACCCCTTGAAGGTGGCGACGAGTTGCTCTTCGTCGCGGTCACCGAGGCAGAGGAAGAGCTGAGCCAGCTGTTGCTGCCGTCGAGCTAGCCACCCGCGCGCTGTCGTTGCGCGAGCCAATGTGCGATTACGGCGCGCACTGTGCGCCGGTGGCGATGCAACGGGGGCAGCGCCGCCCTCAGCGCACACTCAAAGCCCTCCAAGGACGCTGAACGCCCCGCCGGCGCCCACGGGCCCATGGAGAGCCCGCCGAGCACGCTCAACGCGGTACAGGGGCTCTCAGCGCCCTAAATGCGTCCGAACCGGGGTCTAGAGCTCCCGACAGGCCTCGGTGTCGACGGCAGCGACTTCTGCGGCCTCGGGCTCGTCAACGGCCAGCATGGCCCGCCGGGCCGCCTTGATCGCCGCATAGGTCGCCAGCGCCGCCACCGCGGTCAGCGGCCAGCCCATCCCGATCCGCGCAACCCCTAGCCAGCCCGTCTTGTCGGCATCGTAGAGAAGCCGCTGGACGATGAACCGGGCCGCGAACACCAGCGTCCAGCCCAGCGTTGCGACATCAAACGCGTAGACGGCGCGGGGCACCTCACGCCAGCCCTGGTCACGCCCGCTGGTCCAGCTCCACAGAAAACCGACCACGGGCCGACGAACAACAATCGACAGGGCGAAGACGACCGCCCACAGCAGCGACATCCAGATGCCGAGCAAGAAGTAGCCCTTGGACTGCCCCACCAGGTAGGCGACCAGCGCGCACCCGGCGACCCCGAAGAACCCGGAGACCGCAGGTTGGGTGGACTCGCGCCGGATCAGGCGCAGCAGCAGCACCAACCCGGCCGCGGCAAGCGCCGATCCGATGGCGGGCAAGAGTCCGCCGATACTGGACACTGCGACGAAGATCACTACCGGAACCGACGAGTAGACCAGCCCGCTCACCCCGCCGGCCTGTGCTAGCAAGCTCTCGGCGCTGACGCGGTTAGCGCTCACCGGCCGCCTCCGCCACCAAAGCGATGATCACCGCTGGATTTCGTAATGCGGGTTGTAGATGGCCTTGCTCCCGTTCTCGAGCTTGCCCAGCCGTCCCCGCACCCGCAATGTGCGGCCCGAGTCGATGCCGGGGATCCGGCGTTGACCCAACCACACCAACGTCACGGTGTCGCTCCCGTCGAACAATTCGGCCCGAACACCGCCGGAACAACCCTTGCCGTTGGTTTCCACACTGCGCAGCGTGCCTACCATCGTGACTTCCTGGCCGCGTTGGCAGTCGATAGCCCGCTGCGCTCCGGTATTGACGACTTCGTCGGACAATTCTTCGACGTCGCGCTGCTCCGGGTCCTCCGTCAACCGACGGGTGAGCCGGCGCAGATAACCTTCGGCCCCCATGGCCTCTCCTGACACTCCAACGTCGTTTGGAAGCTGTGCTAGCTAGTGGCACTAGCTAGCAGCATTCCACAATGCCAACGGTCACCGTAGACCTGTTAGTTCCCGTCCGCCACACGGATCGCCCTACCGACGTTGGAGTACCTGAAATGACCGGGCACTATCGTGGGGTGCCAGTTGATCTGCGCGGTGTACCCGTCGCATTACTGCCCGGAACCGGCTCCGACGACGACTACGTCTACCGGGCCTTTTCCGGCCCGCTGCAAAGCGTGGAAGCCATCTTGGTGACACCGCCGCCGCAGCCAGAACACCTAATCGAGGGCTATCTGGCCGCACTGGATGAGGCCGCCCAGGCCGGTCCGATCGCCGTGGGCGGCGTGTCGATCGGTGCCGCTGTGGCCGTCGCGTGGGCGCTGGCCCATCCCGACCGGTGCGTTGCCGTGCTGGCCGCGCTGCCCGCATGGACCGGGGAACCTGGGCCGGCGCCGGCCGCCCACGCGGCGCGCTACACGGCAGCGCAATTGCGTCGCGACGGCCTGGCCACCACAACAACGCAGATGCGGGCATCCAGCCCACCCTGGTTGGCCGACGAGCTGGCTCGATCCTGGCGGGTGCAATGGCCGCAGCTGCCCGACGCGATGGAGCAGGCGGCCGGCTACGTGGCGCCAAGCAGCAGCGAATTGGGCCGCCTTACCGTGCCGCTGGGGGTGGCCGCCGCGACCGATGATCCGATCCATCCGCTGCAGGTCGGTCTCGACTGGGTGTCCGCCGCGGCGCACGCCGCCCTGCGGACGGTGACGCTGGAGCAGATGGGGGCCGACACTTCGGCGCTGGGAGCCGCCTGCCTGGCCGCTCTGGCCGATATTTGAGCGCTGGGTACGCCTAGCCGCCGGTGGTGCTGCGCAGCTGCTGCATGGCAGATCCTTCGGCCCCGCGCCGCGGTGCCGGCTGATCGGGCTCCTGCTGTCCCTGCTCGTGCTGGGCCGCCGCAGCCTGCCGCAGTTGCTCCACCATCGGCTCAGGCAACTGCACCGGCAGCGGGGTGCGCACCGGCAACGGCGTGTCGCCGCGGCGGATCACCGTGTCGGCCAGCGCCTCGCGGGCCTCATCGGTCAGCGTGTCGATGGTCTCGTGCGGACCGTTGACCACACACCGGACCATCCACCGATAGCCGTCGACACCGATGAAGCGCACCACCCCGGAGGCGGTGCCGATCACTTCCCGACCCCACGGGCCGTCCTTGATCGATACCTCGGCCGAATCCTTGCGCAGCGAGTCGGCGAGCTCCGATGCGACCTCACGCCACAGGCCGGCGGACTTGGGCGCCGCATAGGCAGCGATGGTGAAGCGACCATTGGCCGTGACAACCCACACGGCGCTGGGAACTCCGCTCTCGGTCAGTTCGACCTGGACCTGGCCGCCTTCCGGCATGGGAACCAAGACCGATCCCAGATCGAGTCGGGCCAGCTGGGCAACCGACGGGTCGTCGAAGTCTTCGATGTCGAACGGGCCTACCAGGTCCACGTCATCTGCAGCCGGTTCGCCGGCCTCGCGCGCTGCGGGTCCATCGGGTTCCACGGGGCTGCCGCTGCTGTCGCCTTTACGGGTGCGTCTACCGAATGCCATCACAAACTCGCATGTCCGCCGGAGGAACCATGACCACCATCACCACGGGATGTCGCGGCCAGCCCGGCCTCGTCGAAGGACGAAACCTCGACCAGCTCTAGCAACTCGACCCGCTGCACCAACAGCTGAGCGATACGGTCACCGCGGTTGACCACGATTGGTGTGGCCGGGTCGAGATTGATCAGCGCGACCTTGAGCTCGCCCCGGTACCCCGCATCGATGGTGCCCGGGCTGTTGACGATCGAGAGCCCGACGCGGGAGGCCAGCCCCGAGCGGGGATGGACCAGACCCACCATGCCAAAGGGAATCGCGACCGCAACACCCGTGCGCACCAGGGCCCGCTGCCCCGGGGGCAGCACCACGTCTTCGGCGCTGTAGAGGTCTACCCCCGCGTCGCCATCGTGAGCGCGGCTGGGCAGCGGAAGCCCGGGGTCAAGACGCACAACGGCGAGACTGTTCGACACGGGGCCACAGACTACTCTTGACCGGATGTCCGAAACGCGCGTCGCGCCGCACAGCGTGCGATATCGCGAACGACTTTGGGTCCCCTGGTGGTGGTGGCCGTTGGGCTTCGCACTGGCAGGACTCATCGCGTTCGAGGTCAATCTGGGTATAGCCGCTCTCGCGGACTGGCTCCCGTACGCGATTTTGTTCACCGTGGCGGCCGCCGCATTGCTGTGGCTAGGCCGAGTCGAGATCCGAGTCATCGCCGGCGCGGATGGCGAAGTCGAGCTATGGGCCGGCGAGGCGCATCTGCCCGTCACCGCCATCGCCCGCTCCGCCGAAGTTCCACGCACGGCCAAGTCCGCGGCCCTGGGCCGTCAACTCGACCCAGCAGCGTACGTCCTGCACCGAGCGTGGGTCGGGCCCATGGTTCTGCTCGTTCTGGACGACCCAGACGACCCGACGCCGTACTGGCTGGTGAGCTGTCGCCACCCCGAGCGGGTCCTATCCGCATTGCGCAGCTGACCGATCAGGCGGCGCAGTCGGTACAGATCATCAAGCCGTTCTTCTCGCTGGCCAGGCGGCTGCGGTGTTGCACCAGGAAGCAGCTCGAGCAGGTGAACTCGTCAGCCTGCTTCGGAATGACACGCACCGACAGCTCTTCGCCGGATAAGTCAGCACCTGGCAGCTCGAATGACTCAGCGGATTCCGATTCATCCACGTCGACCACCGACGAGGCGGCCTCGTTCCGTCGAGCCTTCAGCTCCTCCAGCGAATCCTCTGACACGTCGTCAGACTCTGTCCGCCGTGGAGCGTCATAGTCGGTAGGCATTGTTCCGTCCCCTCGCATGCCCTCATCACTTCAAGCAACGCTTTGTACCAGCGTCGAACGCATCCACCAAACGATTCGTGCCCGTATCTTGCTTGATTCAACTGTGATTTACGTCACATCTCTGAATCGGCCCTTGTAATCAGGCCTAAACGGTGCGGACAGCGTGCGGACTAGAGTGCACGTGTGGTCGCACAAATCACCGAGGGTACCGCCTTCGACAAACACGGTCGGCCATTCCGGCGACGCAACCCCCGGCCCGCCATCATCGTCGTGATTCTGCTGGTGGTCTTGACCGGTGTGGTGTGGACAGTCGCGCTGACCCGCCCACCGGACATCACCGAGGCCGCGGTGTGCAACCCGCCGCCCCAACCGGCCGACGCGACGGCAACGGTCAAACTCGGTGAGCGGGTATCGCGCACCGAAATGACCGATGTCACACCCGCACAACTGGGCGAGACCAAAGTCCGGGTGCTCAATGCCAGCGGCCGGGGCGGTCAAGCCGCCGACGTCGCTGGGGCGCTAAAAGACCTCGGATTCACCCAGCCGACCGCAGCAAACGACCCCGTCTATGCCGACACCCGCCTGGACTGCCAAGGCCAGATCCGATTCGGCACCGCCGGACAAGCGACCGCGGCGGCGGTATGGCTGGTCGCACCGTGCACCGAATTGTTCAACGACGGCCGGGCCGACGACTCCGTCGACCTCGTCCTGGGCACCGACTTCACCACCCTGGCGCACAACGACGACATTGACGCGGTGCTGAGCAGCCTGCGCCCGGGCGCCACCCAACCGCCGGACCCAACCCTGATAGCAAAGATCCACGCCAGTAGCTGTTAGCCGACTCAGTCCAGGGGTTCGAGCGCATTGAGTCGCTTCAGGACCCCCAGCAGCTCATCGGCGACCCCGGGCGCGGCGGCGACGACCAAACCGGCGCCAACGACATCCGAGGCGGGCAACACCACCCGCGCTCCGGCCTCGGCGGCGATCAGCGCTCCCGCGGCGCGATCCCACAACTGCAGCCCGTGCTCGTAGTAGGCGTCGAGACGGCCGGCCGCGACCATGCACAGGTCCAGCGCCGCCGAACCGATCCGGCGCACGTCGCGGACCATTGGCAGCATCCGGGCCAGCAGGGCGGCCTGGGTGGCCCGGCGTCCCGCCGAGTAGCCAAACCCGGTGCCCAGCAACGCCATCGACAAATCCTCCACCGCGGTGCAGCGCAGCTCGCGGGTTCCCTGCTCGTCGGTGACGTGGGCGCCCTGGCCAAGCGCCGCCGAATACACGCTGCGGCCCACGACGTCGGCGACCGCCCCGGCCACCGACACGCCACCCACCTGGGCGCCGATCGACACCGCATAGGCCGGGATGCCGTAGACGAAGTTCACGGTGCCGTCGATGGGATCCAGCACCCAGGTAACGGCATCGTCGGGCGCCGGCGCCGAATCCGCGGGACCGCCACCCTCCTCCCCCACGATCGGGTCCCCGGGCCGAAGTTGCGCCAGTCGACTGCGCAGCAACCGTTCCGCATCGGTGTCGACGACGGTCACCGGGTCGGTCGGGGTGCTCTTGGCCCGCACCGCGTCCGACTCGTCAGCCGCGGCCGGATGGGCGCCAAACAGCTCGGCGCGCCGGCTGCGCACGAATTCGGCCGCCTCGGCGGCCAGGGTCTCAGCCACCACGCGCAGCCGCGCAGGGTCGTTGTCAGGTCGTGTCACCGCTCTATCGCATCACAGTCGCCCCGCGCAGCCCGCTCCTCACCAGGCCAAGCCTGGTTTGTCGCCGGGCTCACCCCAAACAGCCCGCTCCTCACCAGGCCAAGCCTGGTTTGTCGCCGGGCTCACCCCAAACAGCCCGCTCCTCACCAGGCCAAGCCTGGTTTGTCGCCGGGCTAAGGTGATCCGGACACAAAACGTCTCGCCACGTCTCGCCGAGGAGATCCGATGACCAGCACCGACCCAATGGCCCAAACCGCCGGTGCCGCACAGCCGCATCGCGGATTCGGGATTGACGTCGGCGGCAGCGGCATCAAAGGCGCGATCGTCGACCTGGACACGGGCCAGCTAATCGGCGAGCGCATCAAGCTGGCGACCCCACAGCCCGCAACTCCGTCAGCGGTTGCCAAGACCATCGCCGAGGTGGTCGATCGATTCGGCTGGACCGGCCCGCTCGGGGTGACCTACCCGGGCGTGGTCACCCACGGCATCGTTCAGACGGCGGCCAACGTGGACAAGTCGTGGATCGGTACCAACGCGCGCGAGGTCATCAGCGCCGAACTGAACGGCCAGGACGTGACGATCCTCAACGACGCCGATGCGGCCGGACTCGCCGAGGAACGGTACGGCGCCGGGAACAACCAGCCCGGCCTGGTGGTGCTCCTCACCTTCGGAACCGGCATCGGGTCGGCGGTCATTCACAACGGCGCGCTCATACCCAACACAGAATTTGGCCATCTCGAGGTCGGCGGCAAGGAGGCCGAGCAACGGGCCGCGTCGTCGGTCAAGGAGAAAAACGACTGGAGCTACGAGAAGTGGACCAAGCAGGTGACGCGGGTCCTGGTAGCCATCGAAAACGCGATCTGGCCTGACCTTTTCATCGTCGGCGGTGGCATCAGCCGCAAGGCCGACAAGTGGGTGCACCTGCTGGAGAACCGCACGCCGGTGGTGGCGGCGACCCTGCAGAACACCGCCGGGATTGTCGGCGCGGCAATGGCCTCCAGCACCGATGTGACGCACTGAATTCTGCCCGCTCGGGCGGTGCACGCGCGCAGTGAAGTTACAATGGTCGTCGGCGACAGCCCAACCGATAGCGAGCGAGTATTCACGCTGGTATCAACGCCGACATTCGACATAAACAGACACTTTCGGTTAAGCACGCCCAGCCGCAGCCGGAAGTGAGTACCACCGAAGGGGTGTATGTGGCAGCGACCAAGGCAAGCCCGGAGACCGGTGAGCCGGTGAAACGCACCGCCACCAAGTCCCCGGCCAAGGCTGGGGCCAAGCGACCGACGAAGACCGCAAACGGCGCGGCCCCCGCCAAGCGGGCCGCAAAAACAACAGGTCAAGCCGACGACGCCACCACCGGCGACGCCCCGAAGAAGACGCGCCCGTCGGCCAGAGGCACCAAGGCCGCCCGCGGAACCAAGGCGCCGGGCGAAGGCGCGACGGACCCAGACACCAATCTGGACACCGCTGACGATCTTGATGCCGATCCGGACATCGACGTCGACTCCTCCGACGATCTCGACCTCGACTTGGATGACCTCGAAGACGAGGACGAAGCGGCCTCCGACGAGGCCGAGGGCGACGACGATTCGGAAGAGGGCGACGACGCCGAGGACGGCACTGGGGCCAAGGCACCCGCGGCCGCGGCGCCGGGAACCCCTAGCGATGAAGAAGAGATCGCCGAGCCCAGCGAGAAAGACAAGGCTTCGGGGGACTTCGTCTGGGACGAGGACGAGTCGGAGGCATTGCGCCAGGCCCGCAAGGACGCCGAACTGACGGCATCCGCCGACTCGGTCCGCGCCTACCTCAAGCAGATCGGCAAGGTGGCGCTGCTCAACGCCGAGGAAGAGGTTGAGCTCGCCAAGCGCATCGAGGCCGGTCTCTACGCGACACAGCTGATGGCCGAGTTGACAGACCGCGGCGAAAAACTGCCCGCAGCCCAGCGCCGCGACATGATGTGGATCTGCCGCGACGGTGATCGTGCGAAAAACCACCTGCTGGAAGCCAACCTGCGTCTGGTGGTCTCGCTGGCCAAGCGCTACACGGGCCGCGGGATGGCGTTTCTGGACCTCATCCAGGAAGGCAACCTGGGCCTGATCCGTGCGGTCGAAAAGTTCGACTACACCAAGGGCTACAAGTTCTCCACCTACGCGACGTGGTGGATCCGCCAGGCCATCACCCGTGCCATGGCCGACCAGGCCCGCACCATCCGGATCCCGGTGCACATGGTCGAGGTGATCAACAAGCTGGGCCGCATCCAGCGCGAGCTGCTTCAGGACCTGGGCCGCGAGCCCACGCCGGAGGAGCTGGCCAAAGAAATGGACATCACCCCGGAGAAGGTGCTGGAGATCCAGCAGTACGCCCGGGAACCGATCTCGCTGGACCAGACCATCGGTGACGAAGGCGACAGCCAGCTCGGTGACTTCATCGAAGACAGCGAAGCGGTCGTCGCGGTGGATGCCGTGTCGTTCACCCTGCTCCAAGACCAGCTGCAGTCGGTGCTGGACACGCTCTCCGAGCGCGAGGCCGGCGTCGTACGTCTGCGCTTCGGTCTCACCGACGGCCAGCCGCGCACGCTCGACGAGATCGGCCAGGTCTACGGCGTCACCCGGGAACGCATCCGCCAGATCGAGTCGAAGACGATGTCCAAGCTGCGCCACCCCAGCCGCTCGCAGGTGCTGCGCGACTACCTGGACTGACATCCCGCGTAAGCGCGCTGGATCAGCGGTTCTCCCGCAGCTCCGGCGCGCGCCGCGCGTTGTGGGGACCGTTGGCGTCGCCATCTACCTGACGTGTCGAAAAGCTGCGACCCGCCAGCGATTGCTGAGATCCGGTGCACCAGGGCATAGTGTTCGGCGTACACATCGTGTTCTTTGGCAGTACTGACGCTCCCCGGGAGGTCGCCCATGCCGTCCTATGTGTTCGCCACACCCGAGGCTCTGACCACGGTTTCGTCGGACCTGGCCGGGATCGGCATCGCCATTCGGTCGGCGAATTTGACGGCTGCGCCCTCGACAACGCAGGTGTTGGCCGCGGCACAGGACGAGGTCTCGGCGGCGATCGCAGGGTTCTTCAGCGGCCATGCCCAGCAGTTTCAGACGCTCAGTGCGCAGGCCTCGGCCTTTCATGACCAGTTTGTCGAGACATTGAGCGGCGCCAGTGGCGCCTACGCGGCAGCCGAAGCAGCCAGCACCTCGCCGCTGCAGAACCTCGAGCAGAGCTTGCTGGCGGTGATCAACGCCCCTAGCCAGGCGCTGACGGGGCGCCCGCTGATCGGCGATGGAGCCAACGGATCCCCAGGCACCGGGCAAAACGGCGGTGACGGCGGATGGCTGTGGGGCAATGGAGGCAATGGCGGCTCGGGTGCGCCCGGCGGCGCCGGTGGGGCCGGTGGGTCGGCGGGGCTGTGGGGCCGCGGGGGCGACGGGGGCGTCGGCGGGGACGCCACTATCGCCGGCGGGCCTGGCGGTAACGGTGGCGCCGGCGGAGCCAATGGGCTGATCGGAGGCGGTAACGGTGGCGCCGGTGGCGCCGGTGGCGCTGGCGCCCCAGGCGGCGACATCGCCGGTGGTACCGGCGGTGCCGGTGGCATCGGCGGGGCCAACCGTCAGCTTCTTTCACTAGACGGGACCGGTGGCGCCGGCGGCACCGGCGGCGGCGGCGGGTTCGGCGGCATCGGCGCTGCTGGAGGTGATGCCGGGGCCGGCGGGGCCGGCGGGGCCAACCAGGCGCTGTTGGGCGGTACCGGCGGCACTGGCGGAAACGGCGGCAACGGCGGTGCCGGCGGCGCGGGCGGCGGGCTCGGTGGCCAGGGTGGCGTGGGCGGTACCGGCGGCGTCAACCACGCGCTGCTGGGCGGCACCGGCGGTCACAATGGCCTTAACGGCAGCAACGGCAGTGACGGCATCACCGGGACAGGCTCTACCGGGGTGTACAAGCCCTACGTCGACATCACGCTGTGGCCCTACCCGGATGGATCCGGATACAACTTCTCTGACGCCGCCAACGCGGGCATCACAGACGTCACGCTCGCGTTCATCACCGCCGACACCACAAATGGCCAAGCTGCTTGGGGTGGGTACACCGCCTACGACGTCACCGGCGGCTCCCAAATCTCCTACATCGAGAACCAGATCACCAACATGACCAACGCCGGCATCAACGGGACCATCTCCTTCGGTGGCCAGGCCGGCACCCCGCTCGCTGTGTACGCCGCGAACAACTCTCTCACCGCCGCCCAGTTGGCCGCGCAGTATCAAGAGGTGATGAGCACCTATGGGATCTACAGCATCGACTTCGACGACGAAGGCGCCATTCTGACCAACAGCTCGGCACTGACGTTGCAGGCCCAGGCGATCGCGCTCTCCCAGGCGTGGGGCACGGCCAACGGGACCCCGGTAACGGTCTCCTACACCGTTCCGGTGGCGCCCTCGGGTCTGACCGCTGAGGGCATGGCGCCGATCAATGCCGCGATCAGCAGTGGCGTGAACGTGTCGACAGTGAACATCATGGCGATGGATTACTACGACGGCACCACCCAGATGGGCACCGCGGCAATCGACGCCGCGACCGCCACTCATGGTCAGCTGATGACGCTGTATCCCTCGCTCAGCAGCGATCAGGCGTGGGCCATGCTCGGCGTGACGCCCATGATCGGCGTCAACGATGACACCAGCGAAATCTTCACCCTCGCCGACGCCCAAACGTTGACCTCGTTCGCGCAGGACAACAACATCGGCCAACTGTCGATGTGGCAGCTTCCGCGCGACCAGACGGGCGATATCGGGGTATCGAACAACAACGGCAGCGGAGTGGAACAGACGCCCTTCGAGTTCTCCGAGATCTTCGAGCAGTACGCCAGCAACTCCTGAGCCCGGCCGCGGCCTGCCAACACATCTCGGCCTGCCCTCCCGCTGCATCGGCTTGAACTGCGGCTCAAGAAATTGAGCTGCACTCAGTGCCACTGAGGTCCTACTGTGACGCGCATGTCAACCAGCCGCACCATCATTTCGTCGGAATCGGCTTTCGAGTCGGCCGTCGGTTACTCGCGCGCAGTTCGCATCGGCCCCCATGTCGCGGTGGCCGGAACGACCGGCAATGGCCCGGCCGGTGACATCGCCGCGCAAACCCGAGACGCCCTGCGGCGCATCGAGGTCGCACTCACCGATGCCGGGGCCAGCCTCGCCGATGTGATCCGCACCCGGATCTACGTGACCGACATTTCACGGTGGCGCGAAGTCGGCGACGTGCATGCGCAGGTCTTCGGCCACACCCGTCCGGTAGCCACCATGGTCGAGGTCTCCGCACTCATCGCGCCCGACTTGCTGGTCGAGATCGAAGCCGACGCCTACGTGCAGTCGCCAGGCGGGCAGCCAAGCCCCGAGACCGACCCGAAGGTGCCGTCGGGGCCTGGCCGGTAGGCGGTCACCCCGACCACCGCCTGCACCGGCAGCGGCCCATACAAATGCGGGAATAGCATCGAGGCCGGATCCGTTGGAACGCCTGGTTCCCACCGCACCGGTGACTGCAGCGCAGCAGGGTCGATGTGGAGCAGAACCAAGTCTGGACGGCCGTGGAACAGTCGATTCGCCGGAAGGTGCACCTGTTCGGGCGTCGACAGGTGGATGAACTCGGCACCAGGTTGTGGCGTTATGCACCCATGGTGACGAGCGTGCAACCACTCCTCGGCACCGCACATGTGCACCAGCGAAGCGACCGTCGCAGACATACCGTCAGCTTGCCCGACCCGCAGGTCAAAAACTCGTGAGAAACGACACACCTCACAGCGGTCGGGGAACAAGGCGAAATCCCCATACGTCTGACAGAGTGAACTCACGCCAGGAACGGAGAAGCCATGAACGCAACTCTGACCAGTCCCGAATTGACTAGAGCAGACCGCTGCGACCGCTGCAGTGCAGCAGCGCGGGTGCGTGCGAAGCTGCCTTCTGGAGCCGTACTTCTCTTCTGCCAGCATCACGCCAACGAGCATGAGGCCAAGCTGCTCGAGCTAGCCGCAGTGCTGGAGGTCAGCGGCGACTAGATGCACCGAGCCAGCCCGGAGCCAACGTCGGCTGACCGAGCAGTCTTCGGTAATGCTGGACTGGTATGAGCGACCAAGTCCCCAAGCCGTCCCGCCATCACATCTGGCGTATTAGTTTAAGAACCCTCTCCAAGAGTTGGGACGACTCGATCTTTTCCGAGTCGGCGCAAGCGGGTTTCTGGTCGGCGCTGTCGCTGCCGCCGCTGCTGTTGGGAATGTTGGGCAGTTTGGCTTACGTGGCTCCGCTGTTCGGGCAGGACACGTTGCCCGCGATCGAAAAAACGATCATCTCGATGACCCACCGCTTCTTCTCCCCCAGCGTGGTCGACGAGATCATTGAACCCACCATCCGCGACATCACCGCCAACGCTCGTGGTGAGGTGGTATCGGTGGGTTTCCTGATCTCGCTGTGGGCGGGGTCATCGGCGATCTCGTCCTACGTCGATGCCATCGTCGAGGCCCATGACCAGACTCCCCTGCGTCATCCGGTGCGCCAGCGGTTCTTCGCACTCTTTCTCTACGTCGTGGGATTGCTGTTCATCGTCATCTCGGCGCCAGTGGCGGTGATGGGCCCGCGCAAGGTGAGCGAACACATCCCTGACAGCATGTCCAACCTCATGCACTTCGGCTACTACCCGGCCCTGATCGCGGTACTGACCGTCGGGGTGATCATCTTGTACCGAGTATCGCTGCCGGTGCCGCTGCCGACCCATCGACTCATCCTGGGTGCCGTGCTGGCGATGGCGGTGTTTCTCATCGCCACGTTGGGGCTGCGGTTCTACTTGGGATGGATCACTCACACCGGCTATACCTACGGTGCGCTGTCCACCCCGATCGCTTTCCTGCTGTTCGCGTTCTTCGGCGGTTTTGCGGTCATGATCGGCGCCGAACTCAACGCCGCCATCCAAGAGGAATGGCCGGCACCGGCAACCCACGCGCACCGGCTGCGCAATTGGCTGCGAGCACGCACGGCTGCGGCCACCGGGTCCGCGGATTCGGAGTCACCGCAGTCCAACACCGCGGTCGACCCGCCGTCTTGATCAGTCCCTCTTGAGCTGTTCGTAGATCTGCTTGCAATCCGGGCAGACCGGCGAGCCCGGCTTGGCCGCCCGAGTCACCGGAAAGACCTCACCGCACAACGCCACCACGTAATTGCCCATGACCGCGCTCTCGGCGATCTTGTCTTTCTTGACGTAGTGGAAGAATTTGGGGGTGTCGCTGCCGGTCCCGTCGTCGACGCGTTCTTCGGTATCGGGACGTTCGATCGTCTGCGTCTCCATGTATGACATTGTGCCTCCTGACTCGCTCCTGCCGGAATCCACCGGATGTGGGAGAGTGGAGGTATGACGCGAGACTCGGAGTTGAGTTTCGACGACTTCGACGACAAGCACCGCCCAGTGTTGATCACCGGCGCTGCGCCCTCCTACGAGGTGCAGCACCGAGCGCGAGTGCGCAAGTACCTGACCCTGATGGCCTTTCGGATCCCGGCGCTGATCCTTGCCGCGATCGCCTACGGCCTGTGGCACAACGGTTTGATTTCACTGCTGATCGTGGCCGCTTCGGTGCCGTTGCCATGGATGGCCGTACTCATCGCCAACGACCGGCCGCCGCGTAGCTCCGATGAGCCCCGCCGCTTCGACGACGCCCGGCGGCATACCCCCCTGTTCCCCACCGCTGAGCGGTTGGCGTTGGACGACGGGCTGGAAGACCCCGCGCCACGGTGGGACGCGCAGCGCTTCGACGAGCGGGGCTAGTCCGGGTTCCGGTCAACCGACCCGGCGACACATTTCTCAGGACATTCTCAGCTCGGCGGCACATTCCTGCACGTCACGGGGTGTGAGATGACAGCTGCGCGGGAACTCTGCGGTGGAACCTGTCGTTAATCCTCATGACAGCACAAGCCGATCGGGAGGGCGAAATGGCACAGCCCATAGCAAGGGGCATCGTAGGCCGGGTTGACAGCGATCTGGACGCTCAAAGCCCTGCAGCGGACTTGGTGCGCGTGTATCTGAACGGCATCGGCAAGACGGCGTTGCTCAACGCCGAGGGCGAGGTGGAACTCGCCAAGCGCATCGAGGCCGGGCTCTACGCGGAGCATCTGTTGACAACCCGCAAGCGCCTCGGCGACAACCGCAAACGCGAACTCGCCGCCGTGGTGCGCGATGGCACGGAAGCGCGCCGCCACCTACTGGAAGCGAACCTGCGGCTGGTGGTGTCGTTGGCCAAGCGCTACACGGGTCGGGGCATGCCGTTGCTGGATCTCATCCAGGAGGGCAACCTGGGCCTGATCCGCGCGATGGAGAAGTTCGACTACACAAAGGGATTCAAGTTCTCGACGTACGCCACCTGGTGGATCCGTCAAGCCATCACCCGCGGCATGGCCGACCAGAGCCGCACCATTCGGCTGCCGGTCCACCTGGTCGAACAGGTCAACAAGCTGGCCCGGATCAAGCGTGAGATGCACCAGAATCTGGGCCGCGAAGCCACCGACGAGGAACTCGCCGCCGAATCCGGCATTCCCGTCGAGAAGATCAACGACCTGTTGGAGCACAGCCGCGACCCGGTGAGCCTGGACATGCCGGTCGGTTCGGAGGAAGAGGCCCCGCTGGGCGACTTCATCGAAGATGCTGAGGCCATGTCCGCGGAGAACGCGGTCATCGCCGAACTGCTGCACACCGACATCCGCAGCGTGCTGGCCACCCTCGACGAGCGTGAGCATCAGGTGATCCGGCTGCGCTTTGGCCTCGATGACGGCCAGCCGCGCACCCTGGACCAGATCGGCAAACTGTTCGGTCTTTCCCGCGAGCGGGTACGTCAGATCGAGCGGGACGTGATGTGCAAGCTGCGCCACGGCGAACGCGCCGACCGGCTGCGCTCATACGCCAGTTGAGTAGTCAGCCCGTTGCCCGCTAGGTTGAGAGGCTAGGTACGAGACGGTGTGCCCGCCGCTATACGCGGCGGGCATACTGCTGCGGTGGGGTGTTTTGGCAGACCATGCAAGCAGCTGGCCAAGTAGACTCGGCGGCAACGGAGGATGCTGAATGAACGACTTGGTTGATACCACCGAAATGTATCTGCGGACGATCTATGACCTCGAAGAAGAGGGTGTCACCCCATTGCGCGCCCGGATCGCCGAGCGGCTCGAGCAAAGTGGGCCCACCGTCAGCCAGACCGTGTCGCGGATGGAGCGTGACGGGTTACTGCGCGTCGCCGGCGACCGCCACCTCGAATTGACCGATAAGGGCCGGGCCCTGGCGGTCGCGGTGATGCGCAAGCACCGCTTGGCCGAACGTTTGCTCGTCGATGTCATCGGGTTGCCGTGGGAAGAGGTGCACGCCGAGGCATGCCGGTGGGAGCACGTGATGAGCGAAGACGTCGAACGGCGTCTGGTCAAGGTGCTCAACAACCCCACCACCTCCCCCTTCGGCAATCCGATTCCGGGTCTGCTGGACCTCGGTGTGGGACCGGAGTCCGACTCCTACGAAGCCAACTTGGTGCGGTTGACCGAATTGCCGTCGGGATCACCGGTCGCGGTGGTCGTCCGCCAGCTCACCGAGCACGTTCAGGGCGATATCGACTTGATCAGCCGGCTCAAGGACGCCGGCGTGGTACCCAACGCGCGCGTGACCGTCGAAACCAGCCCGGCCGGCGGGGTGACCATCCTCATCCCGGGACACGAGAACGTGACCCTGCCCCACGCGATGGCACACGCGGTCAAGGTCGAGAAGGTCTGACCTAGCCGGCGCATCGACCGTAGGGACCCGATGCCCGCCGCGGAGGTAACTGCACCCCCAGCTGCTTTGCCAGCCGGTAACCGGTGACCGCGAGGTCACGGATGTGCTCGGGGCGCAGACCGGACTGCAGCGCCGTGTCCAGCATGCCGGCCATGCGATGTCCTGGCGCGCAGCGCAGCGCCGCGTCCAGCGAAACCCCGGCCAGCGGTCCATCACCGCGCACATAGGCGCTGAACGCGAGCAAGACCAGCGCTTCGGCCCGCCATGGCGCCGGGAGCGCCCGCGCCAGCACGCCCCACAAGGATTCGGCCTCATCCGCGTTTTCACCGACGGCAAGGGCATACAGCGTGTCGCGGACCTGAACGTCGGTCAGCGCGCATCCCAGCCTCGCCAGCTCCACCTCCGACAGAGATTGCCCGTCGGCAACCCGCGCGGCGGCGGCCATCGCGCTCTCGACGTCGCGGCGGGCGCATCGCGACGGGTCGGCCCGGTGGGAGATCTCCCGCTCGGCCGCGTGTTCGGCGAGCGCCCCGGCCAACTCGCCGGCACGCGCCGACTCGTCCAGCTCGACGACGGCTTGCAGGTCGGCACGCCGTGGGTACAGACGGCGCCCGTCCAACACAGCCGCAACGGTCAGCGGCGACGCCGCCGGGTCGTCGATCAGCCCGCTAGAGCCGCACCCATCGACGCAATGCCAGCGTCCGCCCACCGCGATCTGGTCCACCACATGCGCCGCCCGCAGCACCACGTTGTGTTGCGAGAGCGCCTCGGCGAGCGCCGCGCACACTCGCCGGTACACCTCGTTGCACGCCGGGCACTGCGCGCCGCCCTCGTCGACGATCACCGCGATGGCAGCCTGCGGATCGGCCGCTCCCGCGACCTCGGCGAGATGCTCGACCCGGTCAACAAGGTCCTCGGACAAGTCGGCGCGTAGCACCGAACCCAGTTCGCCGTCATCCAGCGATACCAAGACCAGAGACTTTTCCGGCACGAATCCGAGAATGGCCGGAAGCGCCGCAATAAGTGCGGCAGGACGATTCAGTTCAAATTCAGATCGATGCTTCGTCATAGGCCTCAACGCTGGCCCTGCACACCGTCAGCCGGTGCACACACCAGGCGACCCAACTGCCCTCCTGTGGACGAATTGCCCACTGTGCGTTCTACTGTCTATTCCATGGGGTCGATGCGCGAATACGACATGGTGGTTATTGGTTCTGGGCCTGGCGGCCAGAAGGCCGCCATCGCCTCGGCCAAATTGGGTAAATCCGTCGCGATCATCGAGCGCGGCCGCATGCTGGGCGGGGTATGCGTCAATACGGGCACCATCCCGTCAAAGACGTTGCGCGAGGCGGTGCTTTACCTCACCGGCATGAACCAGCGCGAACTCTACGGAGCCAGCTACCGCGTCAAGGACCGAATCACCCCCGCCGACCTGCTGGCACGGACTCAGCACGTGATCGGCAAGGAAGTCGACGTGGTGCGTAGCCAGCTGATGCGCAACCGGGTCGACCTGATCGTCGGCCATGGCCGCTTCGTCGACCCGCACAGCATCGTGGTCGAAGACCAGACACACCGGGAAAAGACGACGGTGACAGGCGATTACATCGTCATTGCCACCGGCACCAGGCCGGCCCGGCCATCCGGGGTCGAGTTCGACGAAGACAAGGTCCTCGACTCCGACGGGATCCTGGATCTCAAGTCGCTGCCGGCCTCGATGGTCGTGGTGGGCGCCGGGGTGATCGGGATCGAGTACGCGTCGATGTTCGCCGCGCTGGGCACCAAGGTGACCGTCGTCGAGAAGCGGGACAACATGCTCGACTTCTGCGATCCCGAGGTCGTCGAAGCGCTGAAATTCCACCTGCGCGATCTGGCGGTGACATTCCGATTCGGCGAAGAGGTGACCGCGGTCGACGTCGGCTCAGCGGGAACGGTCACCACCCTGGCCAGCGGCAAGCAGATCCCCGCCGAAACGGTCATGTACTCCGCCGGACGCCAAGGCCAGACCGACCACCTGGATCTGGCCAACGCCGGACTCGAGGTCGAAGGTCGCGGGCGGATCTGGGTGGATGACAAGTTCAGGACCAAGGTCGAACACATCTACGCGGTGGGCGACGTCATCGGCTTCCCGGCCCTAGCCGCAACATCGATGGAGCAGGGCCGTCTCGCCGCCTACCACGCATTCGGCGAACCCACCGACGGCATCACCGAACTGCAGCCGATCGGCATCTACTCCATCCCCGAGATTTCCTACGTCGGGGCCACCGAGGTGGAGCTGACCAAGAACTCGATCCCCTACGAGGTGGGCGTGGCACGCTACCGCGAGCTGGCCCGCGGTCAGATCGCCGGCGACTCCTACGGCATGCTCAAGCTGCTGGTCTCCACCGAAGATCTCACCCTGCTGGGCGTGCACATCTTCGGCACCAGCGCCACCGAGATGGTGCACATCGGGCAGGCCATCATGGGCTGCGGCGGCACAGTCGAGTACCTGGTCGAGGCGGTGTTCAACTATCCGACCTTCTCCGAGGCCTACAAGGTGGCCGCGCTCGACGTGATGAACAAGGTCCGGGCGCTCAACCAGTTCCGCCGCTGATCGGGCCTCACAAGCACGCGTCGTCGAACTCGACCGGCGGGTCGTCGCCGGGTCCGCCGGCTTCGGCACGAACCAGAAGAGCAGCGGCGTGTTCGTCCAACGGTGCCGAATACGAGACGCTCTCGGTGCAGCCACCGCCTTCTAGACCACCGATTACCCCAGTGACGGTCCCAGCACTGACCCAGGGCGCCCCGCTGGTGCCGGCCACCAGGCCGTGGCATGACAATTCCGGAAACCCGCCCTCGGTGACCTCGGTGTTCGCCGAACAGGCGATGGGCGTGTCATCCAGACCCGCCGGGTAGCCGGTGACGGTCACCGGGGCGCCCCGCGCCGGGGCCCGGCCCAACAGCAGCGCGGAGCCGACCCGTGCTTGCAGCGATCCATCGCCGCTGACGCGCGCGATCGCGTAGTCGGCGCGCGGATCCTGGTTGGCGATCCAGCGTGGATCGAAATAGACCTGGTCGATCTTCCATCTCGACGGCGGCGGGTCGGCGCCGCCGAATCCCGGGATGAAGGACGCCGCCGTGTGACCGCCCAGGAGGCAATGCGCGGCGGTCAGGACGAGGTCACCGCTGGTCGAATGCAACACCGCGCCCGTGCAGATGTGCACCGGCCCGTCATCGAGGAAGATCGCGCCCACCCGCGGGTCCGGATCCACCGGGACGGCCACCGCGGCCTGGTTGGCGGGCGGGCTGGACCGCTGCCCGGGCAAGGAAGTTTGCTCAGACCGCTCACCGGCGCTGGGGGCTTGGCTGGTTGGCCGCCCGCAGCAACTCAGTAGCAGCGCCAGGCCGCCCCACAAGCAAATCACCGCAGCCAGGTTGCGCATCGACACCCATCTTGACCCATCTGGCCCCACCGCCGGGCGGCAAGCGGATGCGGATCGCTTTCACCTCGCCAATACACTTGTCAGCAACCCGCGCCACCGCATGACGCCGGCGACAGCGAATACAGCCGGGCGCTCGCGCGTTATGTATGAAACGAACAAACGAGTTTGTAATTGGATCACTGGTGCCCACTGATTTGCGAGACACTGATCAAGGCACCCTGGTCCGACCCCCGAGAGGAGGCAACACCCATGGCGCATGACCAAGACCCAGGCGAGGCGCAGGACTACCAGCCGGGCCAATCCGGCATGTATGAGCTCGAGTTCCCCGCGCCCCAGTTGTCGACGTCCGATGGCCGCGGTCCGGTGTTGGTGCACGCTTTGGAGGGCTTCTCCGACGCCGGTCATGCGATCCGGCTAGCCGCCACCCACCTCAAGGATGGCTTGGACACCGAGCTGGTCGCGTCGTTCGCCATCGACGAGTTATTGGACTATCGCTCACGGCGACCGTTGATGACGTTCAAGACCGACCACTTCACCAAGTATGACGATCCAGAGCTGAGCCTTTACGCACTGCGTGACAGTGTCGGCACACCGTTTCTGCTGTTGGCCGGGATGGAACCCGACCTGAAATGGGAGCGGTTCATCACCGCTGTTCGCCTGCTGGCCGAGCGGCTGGGGGTGCGCCAGACCATCGGATTGGGCACCGTTCCCATGGCCGTCCCGCACACGCGTCCCGTCACGATGACCGCTCACTCCAACAACCCGGAGCTCATCGCGGACTTCCAACCGTGGATTTCCGAAATCCAGGTTCCGGCGAGCGCATCCAACCTGTTGGAGTACCGGATGGCCCAGCATGGCCACGAGGTCGTCGGATTCACCGTGCACGTCCCCCACTACCTCACCCAAACCGACTACCCCGCGGCCGCGCAGGCGCTGCTGGAACAGGTGGCCAAGACCGGTTCACTGGACCTTCCTCTAGCCGCACTAACAGACGCATCGACGCAGGTCGGAGCCAAGATCGATGAGCAAGTTCAGGCAAGCGCGGAAGTCGCTCAAGTGGTGGCAGCCCTCGAGCGCCAGTACGATGCGTTCATCGACGCCCAGGAAAACAGATCACTGCTAACGCGCGACGAGGATCTGCCTAGTGGCGACGAGCTGGGCGCGGAGTTCGAACGATTCTTGGCCCAGCAGGCAGAGAAGAAGTTCGACGACGACGACCAGCCATAACGCCCCCAAAAATACGCCCCAGTCGGCCAGACAATGAGGTTGCCGAGATGACCGAGCGCAAGCGCAATCTTCGCCCGGTGCGGGAAGTGACTGCGCCGTCGCTTCAGTTCCGCACCATCCACGGATACAAGCGAGCGTTCCGGATCGCCGGGTCAGGTCCCGCGATCCTGCTAATCCACGGGATTGGCGACAATTCCACCACTTGGACCGGTATTCACGCCAAGCTCGCCCAGCGGTTCACCGTCATCGCCCCCGATCTGCTGGGGCACGGAAGGTCCGACAAGCCGCGCGCCGACTACTCGATCGCGGCCTATGCCAACGGCATGCGCGACCTGCTCAGCGTGCTTGACATCGAGCGAGTGACCATCATCGGCCATTCGCTCGGCGGCGGCGTTGCCATGCAATTCGCCTACCAGTTCCCACAGTTGGTGGACCGACTCATTCTGGTCGGGGCCGGTGGAGTTACCAAGGATGTCAACGTCGTCTTCCGTTTGGCCTCGCTGCCGATGGGTGCCGAGGCGTTGGCGTTGTTGCGGCTGCCCATGGTCCTGCCGACGGTTCAGCTCGCCGGCAAAGTGTTGGGCATGGCACTCGGCTCCACCGCGCTCGGGCAAGACCTTCCCAATGTGCTGCGAATACTCGACGACCTCCCCGAACCAACGGCCTCGTCGGCTTTCACCCGCACATTGCGGGCCGTGGTCGACTGGCGCGGCCAGATCGTCACGATGCTCGATCGCTGCTACTTGACCCAGGCCATCCCGGTACAGATCATCTGGGGCAGTCGAGATGCCGTGGTCCCGGTCCGCCACGCCGAAATGGCACACGCGGCCATGCCAGGATCCAAACTCGAGGTCTTCGAGGGATCCGGACATTTCCCGTTCCACGACGACCCCGCTCGTTTTATCGACATCGTCCTGCGCTTCATCGACAGCACCCAGCCTCCCGAATACGATCAAGCGGCGCTTCGGGAACTGCTGCGCACCGGCGGCGGTGAACGAACCGTTTCGGGCCCGGCCGACACCCGCGTGGCGGTGCTCAGCGCCATGGGTTCTGACGAACGCAGCGCCACCTGACCAGCCCGTATGCCGACGCCTAGGAGGGCGTCGTAGAGTCGGGCCATGGGCATCGACGTAACGGTGTTGCGGGTCTTCACCGATCCAACCGGCAACTTCGGGAATCCACTCGGGGTGGTCGACGCAAGCAAGGTTGAACCCCGTGACCGGCAGCATCTGGCGAGCCGATTGGCCTACAGCGAAACAGTTTTCGTCGACCTTCCGGCCACCGGCTCGCACACCGCACACGCCACCATCTACACCCCCCGCACCGACATCGCATTCGCCGGCCACCCGACCGTTGGTGCGTCCTGGTGGCTGCGCGAGCAGGGAACACCGGTGAACACCCTGCAGGTGCCGGCCGGTCTCGTGCAGGTGCATCACGACCGCGACCTCACCACGATCAGCGCCCGCGCGGAGTGGGCACCCGAATTCGCTATCCACGACTTGGATTCCCCTGATGCCCTCGCGGCCGCCGACCCCTCTGACTTTGCCGATGACACGGCGCACTATCTATGGACATGGACCGACGAGCCCGCCGGTGAACTGCGGTCGCGGATGTTCGCCTCCAACCTGGGAGTCGAGGAAGACGAAGCAACCGGTTCCGCCGCAATGCGGCTTACTGACTACCTCAGCCGCGACCTCACCATCACCCAGGGCAAGGGATCAATAATCAACACGACCTGGAGTGCCGAAGGCTGGGTCGCGGTTGCCGGACGAGTCGTCAGCGACGGCGTGACGCACGTCGACTGACCGGGCGGATCAGGACTTTCGGCGCAACCGGGCGCCCAGATGGTGTTGCAGCGGCAGTCCGACCGCGCCCATGCGCAGCCGGTAGGACAGCTCGTCTCCGACCATCCGGAAGGATCGGCTCAGCGCGGTCACCTCTTTTGCCGTGGGGGTCATGCCGATGGCCGTGGTGACCATTTCCATCTCGATCACCCCGCCGCTTGCCGAATAGGTGCCCACCTCGATTTCGGTGATGCCACTCGGATGAGCCAGAACCAGCTCGACCTGGCCCGATTTCGGCACGCGCAGATATCCGGTCTCCGCATGCAACGGCGCCCCGTCGGCAACGGCCTTGGTCTTCTGTGCGTAAACCAGGAACGGCTTGCCTACATGAGAGAACACAACCTCTTCAAGATATTCGAACGGCTCGATCGTCGGATACTCGCCGGCACCTTGTCCCGCCCAGGTGCCCAGCAGCGGGGCCAGCGCATCAAGATCCGGGTGCAAGTCGGCAGGCATGGGGCCAGCCTAACGAGGCGGCAATGGCTCAGCTCGAAGTAGGAACCTGGCGGTGTGCGCGCAACGCCTCGATTTCGCGCTCGAAATCCTCGGCCGAGGAGAACGAGCGATACACCGATGCAAATCGCAGGTAAGCCACCTCGTCGAGTTCACGCAGCGGCCCAAGGATGGCCAGGCCGACTTCGTGACTGGGGATTTCCGGCGAGCCAGCGGCGCGAACCGAGTCCTCCACCTGCTGGGCAAGCAGGTTCAGCGCGTCGTCGTCAACTTGGCGCCCCTGGCACGCCCGGCGCACCCCGCTGATGACTTTCTCCCGGCTGAATGGTTCTGAGACACCGCTGCGCTTGACCACGGCAAGGACGGCGGTTTCGACAGTGGTGAATCGTCGCCCACATTCCGGACATGACCGGCGACGCCGAATGGCCTGGCCCTCATCGGTTTCCCGCGAATCGATCACCCGGGAATCGGGATGCCGGCAGAACGGACAATGCATGGCCGCTCCTTCGGCGTCCTGACAATGCGGTACCTCGGACCTTTCCGAGAGTACCTGCGCGCTCCCCCGCACTGCCAACGCCGTCGCAATCCACCTCCGCTCGACGCCGCGGTAGCCGAGGAGCGTTGATGTGGAGCGGTTTTCGCTGTTCATCGGAGTGCGCTAGCCAACCGGCGCAATCAGCGTCTGCCCGGAAGCCGGCATCGACGAGCCCAACGCGTTCAATTCCCGGATGCGCTCGACGACCTGTCGAACCGGCGCGCCCGGAGCGACTCGAGCCGCCACGTCCTGCAGCGACTCCCCCGCGTCCACCCGGACCACCGCGAGCCGGTCCGGCACGCTCGATGAGACGGGTGACATATTGGCGGAGCCGCCATTGGCCATATCGCCGAAGTGAGCGACCAACCCCAGCCAGAGCGTGATGATCGCGGCGAGCAGCGCCAGGCCCACCGTCGTCGCAACCGAAGCGGGACGCCGGCGATGGGCCGTGGCCGACAGCGCCACACCGGTGCCCCGGTAGCTCAGCGGGGCAACAGCCGGGCGCGATGGGCGGACCCGCCGCGACGTGGCCAGCCTGCCCCGGCCGGTGACAGGCTCGTGGATGGCCCCCCCGACCGGCCCCCGAATGAACCTGCGCGCCTCACGGGTGCCCAACCGGACGGGCGCGGCGGGCGAGACGGGCTGGACTGCCTGCATGAGTGTCATGTTCGTTCCTCCGGCTGACGGTTTGTCGCTCAAGTGTTCGACACTGTAGTCGCTCACGTGTTCGATTTACCGAACATTTGATCGAGGCGTGTCGCCCGAGCAAAACGCTAGAGCAAGCCACCGACAAGACCTGCCGGTCGCAACCAACTCCCATGTGCTGCGCATACCCGACCCCGCGCCGAGTTACACCTTTGTGATTCAGCAGTTGGAGCCGCCGCGGCGGACACCTGCGGTATACCGCTACCCCGCGACACACTGGTCGAACACATGTTTGATTCTTGGGCGCCGTGCGGCTACATTCAGTCCCATGAGCGACAGCAGCGACACCACGGTCGACGGGGCGAGTGACGGAGCCAGTGACGGAGCCAGTGGAGCGGACAATCGCGCGCAATCAGTAGACACGGCGTTGACGGAGCGGCAGCGCACCATTTTGAACGTCATCCGGACGTCGGTGAACGATCGCGGATACCCACCGAGCATCCGGGAGATCGGCGATGCCGTCGGCTTGACGTCGACCTCGTCGGTCGCGCACCAACTACGCACCCTGGAGCGCAAGGGCTATCTGCGCCGCGACCCCAATCGTCCCCGCGCCGTCGACGTGCGTGGCGCTGACGACACGGTGACCGCCGCCCCGGTCACCGATGTCGCGGGTTCGGACGCGCTGCCGGAACCCACGTTTGTCCCGGTCCTGGGACGCATCGCGGCCGGCGGACCGATTCTGGCCGAGGAAGCCGTCGAAGATGTGTTCCCGCTACCGCGTGAGCTGGTTGGCCAGGGAACACTGTTTCTGCTCAAGGTTGTCGGGGAGTCCATGGTCGAAGCCGCGATCTGTGACGGCGACTGGGTGGTGGTGCGACAGCAGAACGTCGCAGACAACGGCGATATCGTTGCGGCGATGATCGACGGCGAGGCGACGGTCAAGACGTTCAAGCGCGCGGGAGGCCAGATATGGCTGATGCCGCACAACCCCGCCTTTGATCCGATCCCCGGCAATGACGCGACCGTGCTCGGCAAGGTGGTCACGGTTATCCGCAAGATATAGCGGCACCCGGGGTGCCAACCACCACGGGCAGTGCGGCCCTCTAGTCGGCCTTGATGAAACCGTTGGCTTGCGCGGCCGCTTCGGTGGCGAACCAGATCTCGGCAAGGGTGTCGTAGTACAGCGCACTGCTCGGCGTGTAGTACAGGCCGAAGCGGGCGCTGGCCTTGATGGGATATCCCTCCGGCGCCTGGTACGGGTCGTGGTCGAGCGGCATGTGGATCGTCGGTCGCGCCCCCGCGCTTGGCCCAGCTGCGGCGGCCGCTGGGGCATGGGCTTGCCGAGCATGCACGGTGACCTCGTCCTCGGAGTCATCCTCCGCCGTTTCGGCCGCGGCGTGCCGTCCGGCCCTGGGTAGACGAGGCGATCCGGCCGCTTCCGGGAGCACGCGGATCTCGGTCGTGGCGTCTGCGGTACCACCGCTGGGCATGAAGCTTTTCGGGAAATCGTCCTCGTGGACCGCGGTTTCCGGAACCGCTGCCTCCGGTGCCGCGGTCTCCGGAACGACTGGTTCCGGAACATACCGGTGCGGTAGCCCGAAGGCCTCGATGACCGCGGTTTCCGGCACGGCGGTCTCCTGCCGCACCGCTTCGGCCAAGTCGGCGATGGAGATCACGGGGGTGGGTGTGGTGTCCACCGCGTCGGGGTCTTCGTCAT
This sequence comes from Mycobacterium marinum, assembly GCF_003391395.1. Classification (NCBI taxonomy): domain Bacteria; kingdom Bacillati; phylum Actinomycetota; class Actinomycetes; order Mycobacteriales; family Mycobacteriaceae; genus Mycobacterium; species Mycobacterium marinum. The sequence goes on along the minus strand of NZ_CP024190.1, from coordinate 2,272,377 downwards.
CGGCCCCGAAGTCCTCGTGTTCGAAGTTTTCGTGCTCGAAGTCCTCATCCTCGAAGTCTTCATGTTCGAAGTCCTCGTGTGCGAACTCGTCCCGCTCGAAATCTTCGTGGAACGAGGGCGGCATCTCCTCGCCGTAGGCAGGGCCACCACCACCACGCGGCCAGCTGACCCGGGCCCCGGCGCCGGAGTCCGACGCCGCATGCGCCAGATCGTGATCATCAGGCGGGAAGTGTTCGGAACCGAAGTCCAACTCGTCATGGGGCCACTGGCCACCGATGGCGTCGTAGCCGGATTCCGCATCGTGCTCGGCCGGCTCATAGCCGTGGGTCTCCTGGCCGGCGCGACGCCGGCGCAGGCCAACAGCCATCACCACGAGGAATACCACCAGCAGCAGCACCGGGATGGCGGCCGCCAGCCACCACCAATGCCAGGTGAACTTCTTGCTGTGCGGGGGCGCCGCCGACGTGCTGGGCTGATTCTGGCCGGACACCTGAAGGCCCGAGAGCAGCGGCGCCAGGTTCGCCGGGTCGGTGCTGAAACTATTGGTCGCCCGGTTCCACGAAATCGTGCCGCCGGTGAACTTCTGCGACACCACATCGCCGGCCTCGGTCTGATCGGCGACCGGTGCACCCAGTTTCCCGGTGGCACCCTTGAGCTTGTCCCAGGCGACCTTCATGGCTCCGCGCACGACGAAGGCGCCGTGATCGGGCGTCCAGAAGATCACCGGCTTGTCGGCCGCCGAGAAGGCAGCGACCCGGCTCGCCGGCTCGATGCCGCCGTCAGACTCGTTGGCGGTGGGGAAACCAAGGTCGCTGCTCACCGGCCCACCCAGCGACTCGTACTTCGCCAGAATCTCGCCCTCGACCGCGTTCGCACCGGTAGCCGGGCTGAAGAAGACCTTTCCGCCCTCGAAGTCCTGGGCGATACCGTCGCCGCCGATCGGGTACTGGGCGCCCTTCCTGGCGCCCAACGGGCCGGTGGCGCCGCCGGCGGCGCGCCAGGCCATATTGATGGCCGCGGTGGGGTCGATCGCCACCTGCAGGTCCTTGAGCTGATCGGCAAGTACCGTCGGGGTGGTGGTGAACTCCTTGGTCTGCCGGTTCCAGGACACCTCGCCGCCGGTGAACTTCTGCGAAGTGACCTCGCCGTCGAATGTCGCGTCCCCGATCGGGGCACCCAATACACCGCCGGAGCTGCCCAGCTTGTCCCACGCGGCGTTCATCGCGCCACGCACGACGAACGCCCCGTGGTCGGGCGTCCAGAAGATCACCGGGTTGTCGCTGGCGGAGAAGGTGCTCACCCGGCTATCGGGGCCGGCCAGACCGGGGACTTCATTAATCGTCGGAAAGCCCAGATCGCTGTCTACCGGACCGCCTAGCTCGTCATACTTCGCCAGAATCGGGCCGTACATGTACTTGGCCCCAGTCTGCGGGGTGAAGAACATCTTGCCGCCGTCGAAGTCCAGCGCGAATCCGTCACCGACGGGATAAACGTCGCCCTTGCGGGCACCAAGTGTTGACGTATCGCCGCCAGCCTTGTCCCAGGCTTCCATCATGGCGGCTTCGGCGTCGCCGATCGGCGACGCCGTCGCGGTAGGCGCCAGCAACGTGACTGCCACCACCGAAGCCGCCAAGCTGAGCAATGCACGCCCAATCAGCCTGCTCAATTGACCTCTCTGCCCGTTCACCAAGCCTCCCAGCCGATGCCGCTGCCCCGCCTAGCGTTTCAATGGACCGCCACCCTTGGGCCGTCCTCTAGCTACGATCCGCATCGCTGCCAGGGGCCCGCATTACTTTGCTCCAACGAATGACAAATGCGAAGTCAATTCGCAGATATTACGAAACGGATACCCAGCTGATGTCGAATCGATGCGGGGCCGAGCTCCTTTCGCGATGAACCGAACTGCTACCCGCACGGCGATTAGGTTACCGTGCGCACGAGCCTAACTCGACTTACACCGCGAGAGGAAACCCGGCTGGAAATGGGTGTTCCCACTATTGTCTGGGCCCTCACGATCGTGATGGTCGCGGCTCTGATGCTGTTCGACTACGTATTTCACGTACGTCATACCCACGTGCCGACGCTGCGTGAAGCCGCGTTATGGTCAGCGATCTACGTCGGGGTTGCGATCATGTTCGGTGTCGGCGTGGTGATCTTCGGCAGCATCGGCATGGGGATCGAATACTTCGCGGGCTACTTGAGCAACGAAGCCCTTTCTGTCGACAACCTATTCGTCTTCCTGGTGGTGATCAGCAGCTTCGGGGTCCCACGGGTCGCTCAGCAGAAGGTCTTGCTGTTCGGTGTTGCATTCGCACTCATCGCACGCACCGGTTTCATCCTGCTCGGTGGCGCACTCATCGAACACTTCAACGCGGCCTTCTATGTGTTCGGTCTGACGCTGCTGATCATGGCGGGTAACCTCGCCAAACCCGCCGCAGCGGAAAGCCGCGACGCCGACAATCTCGCCATCCGCCTGGCCAATCGGTTCCTGCGTACCTCCCAGAACTACAACGGCGACCGATTTTTTATCGTGGAGAACGAAAGTCGGGTCATGACTCCGCTGCTTCTGGTAATGCTCGCGGTTGGCGGCAGCGACTTGCTGTTCGCGTTCGACTCGGTGCCGGCGCTGTTTGGCCTGACCCAGAACGTCTATCTGGTGTTCGCCGCGACCGCGTTCTCATTGTTGGGTCTGCGACAGTTGTACTTTCTGATCGACAATCTGCTGTACCGGTTGATCTATCTGCCCTACGGTCTAGCGACGATTCTGGGCTTCATCGGCATCAAGCTGATGCTAGAAGCGTTGCATCACAACACCATTGCATTCATCAACCGGGGCAGGCCGGTCACGACCGTGGAGATGAGCACCGCGATGTCGTTGACCGTGATTGTCGTCGTCCTACTTCTCACAACGGTGGCGTCATTGGTTTCGGTACGCGGACGCAGGGAAAACGCCGCTGCCCGAGCCCGTCGACACGCCCTGGAGTATCTCGATCTGCATCACCCGGCGGATCCAGTCGAACGCGAAGAGATCTTCGCAGCGCTGCTGCAGGCCGAAGACGAAATCAGCTCACTCCCATTGAAACACCGCGCCCAGGTGCAGCAGGACACTGAGCTGACAACGCTGCTGCAACAGGCCCACAACGCGCGCGAAGCGCGCGAGTGAGACCCGTCAGAGCCACGCCGCGGTGCGGCTAGATACCCAGGCTGCGGCCGATAATCTCTTTCATGATTTCGGTTGTGCCACCGTAAATCGTCTGCACCCGTGAATCCAGATAGGCTCGGGCAACTGGATATTCGCGCATGTACCCGTACCCCCCGTGGAGCTGCAGGCAGCGGTCGTTCAAGGACACCTGCTTCTCGGTGGAGTACCACTTGGCCATGGCGGCCTGCTCGGCCGTCAACTTGCCGTCAAGGTGCAACTCGATGAACTCATCGACCATGATGCGGACCATGGTGGCCTCGGTGGCCAGCTCAGCCAGGACAAAGCGACTGTTCTGAAAATTGCCGATGGACCTGCCAAATGCCTTACGTTCCTTGGTGTATTGCAGCGTCTGGTCTAGCACCGATTCCATCCCGGCGGCGGCCATGATGGCGATGGAGATGCGCTCCTGGGGCAGGTTCTGCATCAGGTAGATGAAGCCCATTCCCTCTTGGCCAAGCAAGTTTTCGACCGGCACCTGCACGTCGGAGAAGGACAGTTCCGCGGTGTCCTGGGCATCCAGGCCGATCTTGTCGAGATGACGGCCCCGTTCGAAGCCCTCCATCCCGCGTTCGACCACCAGCAGCGAAAAGCCCTGGGCGCCTTTCTCGGGATCGGTCTGAGCTACCACGATCACCAAGTCCGCGTTGATCCCGTTGGTGATGAAGGTTTTTGAACCGTTCAGCAGGTAATGATCACCCTGCTTGACGGCGCGGGTCTTGATGCCCTGCAGGTCACTGCCGGTTCCCGGCTCAGTCATCGCGATCGCCGTAATGAACTCCCCGGTACAGAACTTCGGCAACCAACGCTGCTTTTGCTCTTCGGTGGCCAACGCCAGCAGGTAGGGGGCCACGATGTCGTTGTGCAACCCGAAACCGATGCCGCTATAGCGCCCGGCGCTGGTCTCCTCGGTGATGATCGTGTTGTACCGGAAGTCGGGGTTGCCCCCGCCGCCGTACTCCTCGGGTACCGCCATGCCGAGGAAACCTTGTTTGCCGGCTTCAAGCCACACACCGCGATCGACGATCTTGGCCTTTTCCCATTCGTCGTGATATGGCGCTACATGGCGCTCCAGAAAGCCGCGGTAAGACTCACGGAATAGATCGTGCTCAGGTTCGAATAGAGTGCGCTGGTACTTGATGGCACTGCCCATGAATAGACCTCCGCCGAAGATAATCTTGCTGCACACCGTATACCAACCATACGGTTGGTAGGCCTGTTGGGGCCGTTATCGGACATCCGGTCGCAACAAGTGGCAGGCCAACGCGAATTTGCGGCGATAACCCGGGCGGTCGTTACTCCCCCGGCCCGGCAGACGATGCAGCGAACTCCCGCAAAGTGGCCGCCAGTGCACCAGGCACCCGGGCCCTGATCCGGGTGCCCTCCGGCTGATGCTCCGCCTGCTGCACCCGCCCATCGGCGTGCATGCGCGCCACCAGGTCACCGCGGTCATATGGGATCACCACATCCACGGCGGTATCGGTGGGAGCGGCGAGCTCTGCCAACTTGCGCCAGAGCGCATCGATACCGTCGCCGGTGTGTGCGGAGACGAACAGCGCGCCGGGAAGAGCGTGGCGCAGCTCGGCCAATGCCAAGTCACCGGCGGCATCCACCTTGTTCACGACCAGCAGCTCCTGCGGCGCCTCGGCGCCGGCACTGCCGGTCCTCCCATCACTGCCATCACCACCGTCTGTGGCCCCGTCGGCGATGACCTCGGAGATCACCTGGCGCACCGCGTTGATCTGGGCCAGCGGGTTCGGGTCGGACCCGTCGACGACGTGTAACAGCAGATCCGCGTCGATGACCTCCTCCAGCGTGGACCGAAACGCCTCGACCAGCTGGGTGGGCAGATGGCGCACGAAACCGACGGTGTCGGTGAACAGAAAGGGCCGCGCACCATTGGAATCGGGATCGAACTCCGCGCGCCGGGTGGTTGGATCCAGTGTCGCGAACAACGCGTCCTGCACCAGGACCCCGGCGCCGGTGAGCGCGTTGAGCAGGCTGGACTTGCCGGCGTTGGTGTAGCCGACGATCGCAATCGAGGGCACGTCGCTGTGCAGCCGCCGGCTGCGCTGAGTGTCGCGGGCTTGCTTCATCGCCTTGATCTCGCGCCGTAGCTTGGCCATCCGCTCCCGGATGCGACGACGGTCGGTCTCGATCTTGGTCTCACCCGGGCCGCGCAAGCCGACCCCGCCGCCGCTGCCACCGGCTCGGCCACCGGCCTGCCGCGACATCGACTCACCCCAGCCGCGCAGCCTCGGCAGCATGTACTCCATCTGAGCCAGCGAAACCTGGGCTTTGCCCTCTCGGCTGGTCGCGTGCTGGGCAAAGATGTCCAAAATCAGCGCGGTGCGGTCGATGACTTTGACCTTGACCGCCTTCTCCAGGGCGGTCAGCTGGGCCGGTGACAATTCGCCATCACAGATGACGGTGTCGGCCCCGGTCGCCACCACCACTTCGCGGAGTTCGGCGGCCTTGCCCGAGCCGATGTAGGTGGACGGGTCGGGCCGGTCACGACGTTGGATAAGCCCTTCGAGCACCTGGGAACCGGCGGTTTCGGCCAGTGCGGCCAGCTCCGCAAGGCTCGCCTGGTTGTCGGCCGCGGTACCTTCGGTCCACACGCCGACCAACACCACACGCTCCAGTCGCAGCTGTCGGTACTCGACCTCGGAGACGTCGGCGAGCTCGGTCGACAGCCCGGCGACGCGGCGCAGCGCGGACCGGTCTTCGAGGGCGAGCTCGCCGATGCTGGGCTCGGCGGCGGGCTGAGAAGCCCGCCGAACGGAATCGGGAAATTCGGAATATGTCATAGGCAATTAGCAATAGTGCACGGTGGATGGGTGTCGCGCACCTGAATTAACGCCGTAGATCGCGCCACCATTCCTCGCTGATCTCACCGCTGGCGACCAGCACCGACGGCCCGCGCAGCAGGCTGGTCGCATCGGTGATGTTGACCGTGACATCCCCGCCGGGAATGCGGACGGTCAGCGTGCCGGTCTCCTGTCCTGCGCTCGCCAGCGCGGCGACGGCGGCGGCGACGGTGCCGGTGCCGCAGGAGCGGGTTTCACCAACGCCGCGTTCATGAACACGCATGCACACCACGCCGGCGGCCGGCGCGGTGAGAACCTCGACGTTGACGCCCTCGGGAAATTGCGCGTGATCGAAGCTCACCGGGGCCCCCACATCCAACGCTGCCAGCTGCTCCGGTGTCAGCCCCGGATCAAGGCATGCCAGGTGCGGATTGCCGACGTCAACGGCCACGCCGGATAACCGCCTGCCGCCAACGACGGCCTCCCCCGGCCCCAGCTTGTTGGCCTTGCCCATGTCGACGGTGACGTCGGCGTGGGTCTGATCGGCGTGGTGCACGGTAACCGGCCGCGGGCCGGCCAGTGACCCGACCACGAACTCATCGCGCGTCTCCAACCCGCTGGCTCGCAGGTAATGGGCGAACACTCGCACGCCGTTGCCACACATCTGAGCGGTCGACCCGTCGGCGTTGCGGTAGTCCATGTACCAGTCGCCCCGACTGACACCGTCGGGCAGACGGTGCAGAACACCGGCCGCCACGGCCGCATCCGCGGTGGTGACCCGCAGGATGCCATCAGCGCCCAAACCCCGGCGGCGATCGCAGAGCGCCGCAACCTGGGCGGCGGTCAGCGACAGCCGGGCCGCCACGTCAGGCAACAGCACAAAATCGTTCTGGGTGCCGTGGCCCTTGGCGAAGATCACCAGATCAGGTTACGTGCCGCCACACCCGCAGCGCCTCATCGACCATGGCGACGCGATCGGAGGGACCGGTTGCGCCGGCGTCGCACCAGTGCACTCGGTGGTCCCGGCGAAACCACGACCGCTGCCGTCGGACGTAACGGCGGGTACCGAAATAGGTCTGCTCACGTGCGTCGTCGAGTAGCTCCGCGCCGCCGCCGGCGTCGAGAGCCGCGAGCACCTGGGCATAACCCAGCGCACGCGCGGCGGTCACCCCGTCGCGCAGACCCGCGCGCAGCAACACGCGCACTTCCTCGACCAGGCCCCGCTCGAACATCGAATCGGTGCGCACCGCCAGCCGATCATCCAGAATTCGTGTGTCGCAATCCAACCCGATAATCGCGGTGCCCCATTGGGCGGCGCCGATGCGCGGCGCGGATGCGGCGAACGGCTGCCCGGTGAGCTCGATGACCTCGAGCGCGCGCACGATGCGGCGACCGTCGGTGGGCAGGATCGTGGCGGCGGCGGCCGGGTCGCGCCGAGCCAGTTCGGCGTGCAGCTCGCCGACCCCGAGTTCGGCCAGACATTCTTCCCATCTGGCCCGCACCGCCGGATCGGTTGCCGGAAACGACCAGTTGTCGAGCAGCGACTGGACGTAGAGCATGGAACCGCCCACCACGATCGGCACATGCCCGCGCGCGATGATCGCCTCGATGTCGGCCGCCGCCGCCTGCTGGTAGCGGGCGACGGTCGCCGTTTCGGCGACGTTGAGGACGTCGAGTTGATGATGCGGGATGCCACGGCGCGCTGCGACCGACAGCTTCGCGGTGCCGATGTCCATGCCGCGGTAGAGCTGCATCGCGTCGGCGTTCACGATCTCCGCGGGTACCTCGCCGGCCAGCCGCTCGGCCACGTCGAGCGCCAGTTGCGACTTTCCGCTGCCCGTCGGGCCGATGATCGCCAGTGGTCTCATGGCTGCCAGACACCGACGAAGCACCCCACACCGAAGGGTGCCCCGCGATAGAGCTCCGTGGCCGATCGGGGCCCGGCACCGCAAAGGCCGGCCAGCACCTGGAACGCGGGTCGCCCGAGCACTCGTTCGGGCAACCGCGCCAGGGCGGCGACGTCACCGCCGGCCAGCGCGTCGTCAAGGAGCAGTTGGGCCGGGGCGCCGGTGGGGTCATAGCCGCCCGGCGCGCTTGGGGTCAACGTATTGACGCCGTCGGCAACGACGAGCACACCGACCGGATCGGCCGTCCGGTCGATCTCGGCGCGCAGTAGCTTGCCCTGCACCAGTGCGTCTTCGGATTCCCGGCCGTGGGCGTAGACCTGGATTTTCGCGGTGGCGGCGGGCCGTATCTGACCGCGAACCCAACCCGCCAGCAATGCGCAGAGCGGAAGGTCGGACGGCGGACCCGGTTGCTCGCCAAGCGCTGGGGCAAGGCGGACCTGCACGTCTACCCCGAAGCCCGCAAAAGTCCCGACCGCGTCGGGGCCGGCTACCTGATCTTCGGGGCCGACCCCGATGCCAACCCAGTGGTTCGGCAACGAGCTCGCCGCTGCGACCACCGCCGACCTCAGGTCGGCCACTTCGGCGCCGGCCAGTCCGGTCAGTTCGGGGACAAGCACGGGCGCGGACGGGATGATCGCGATGGCGCTCAGCACGTCACCAAACTAGTGTCTCGGCGCGCGCCGGTTCGACCGGTTGGGGCTAACCCGCCGGCGCCCTGCGCAACCGGTCGGTCTGCACGTCGTCGTCGGCGGGCCCGAAGTGCATGGTGACCGCCCGGTGGGGCATCGTTGCCGGAATATGGCCACTCTCGACCGCCTCTTCGGCCACCTTCTCGGCCTCTCCGCGGGCCAGCGCTATCGTCGCGACGAGCACCAGGACCACGCCAAAGGCCACCACGACAAGCCCGGGGCCGGTGGTATCGAGTGTTTCGCCCAGGACGACCATGCCCAGCACCGCGCCCATCAATGGTTTGGCCACCACCACCGTCGGCAACGAGGCGGTCAACGTGCCCGCGCGAAACGAGGACTGCTGGAAGATCATTCCGCCCAGCGCGGCGGCGATCCAGACATAGAACTCCGGCGCGCGAAACAGTGCGCCGGCTCCCCCGCCGACCACTTCGACGACCGCCTTGGTGAGCACGGCGAACAGCGCCAACGAACACCCCGAGACCACCGCCAGCAGCACCGCGGCCACCGATCCTGACCAGATCCGTGCGCCAAGCACACAGAACACCATTACCGGGCCCAGCACCGAGGCCACCACCATCCAGGTCGCCAGCGAACCACGCGACACGCCGACATCCGGGTCGCCAACGATGACCACCACCGCCAGCGAAACGGCCAACAGCACAGCCCAGGTCCACTCCCAGCGTGTCACCCGGCGCCGAGTAACACGGGCGTATATCGGCAGCGCGAACAACAGCGCCGTCACTTGCAGCGCCGACACCAGCACCACCGATCCCAGCGTCAGGGCGGCGGCCTGCAGCAGATAGTTCGCAATCGCGCCGAGGGCTCCCAGCCACCAGCGCGAGTCGCGCAGTGACAGCCAGAACAGCTCCAGGTGGCCCACCTGTTCGTCGGTGATCTCCTGAGCGGAACGCTGACGCGTCACGTTGCCCAGCGCGGATGCGAACGCGGCACCCAGCGCGAGAACAGCCGCGATCTCCGTCGTCGTCATGGCCAACCTCCTCGCCAAAACTCGCCCTCGGGAAACCGTTCGTACATCCGGTATCCATTACCCGTTTTGGTGGTGTTCTCAACCAGGCTTACCCCGCCGGGCTGGCAACTAGCTGGATTCGAACCGATCCCAAATACCCACCGTGCACCCACCTAACAGCGGCAACTCTTTAGGAAGCTATGCAGAACCTGTGTGCCAGATGTGTTTCGGTTCACACGGCTACGGCATGGCAAGCTGGCCGGCCGCGTTGAGATTGTCGGCGGGCGCCATCATGGCGGCTTCGTCGCGAGCCAGCGCCACGGTGGCCACGATCACCACGGCAACGGCAACCAGCAACACAAACACGCCCAAGTCGCCGGTCTGTAGCACCTCGTCGAGCACCGTGACCCCCAACAGCGAAGCAATCACCGGCCTGGCCACGGTGATGGTCGGCAATGACGCGGTCAACGAGCCGGCCCGCAGCGATGATTGCTGAAGCATCAGACCGATCGGCAGCACCGTCATCCAGGCGTAGAACTCGGGGGCGCGCACTAGCGGCCCGAAGCCGGTGCCGATGAGCGCGACAACGCCTTTGGTAAACACCGTGAACACGGCCAGCACAGCGGCCGAAGAGACCGCCAGTAGCACCGCCGACAGGGCACCGGAGGTGACCCGCGCCGCTACCACGCAGACCACCAAGGCCGGAATCATCACCGCGGCAACCACCGCCCAGGTCGACAGCGGGGCGCGCGCGTGGCCAGCCGTGGGATCCCCTGCCGTCACGATGACCGCCACCGCGCCGGCCAGCAAGATCGCCCACATCCACTCTCGAGCGGTGATCCGATGCTGAGTAAGCCAAGAATCGATCGGCAGGGCGAAAAGCAGCGCGGTCGCCTGCAGCGACTGCACCAGCACCACAGACCCCATGGTCAACGCGATGGCCTGCAGGGTGAAGCTGGACAGAGCCGCGGCGCTGCCCAGCCACCACTGACCATGGCGTAGCGAGAGGTGCAGCAGCGTGAAGTGACCAACCTCGTCCTCGGTGACCTGCTGCGCTGACCGCTGCAGCACCACGTAGCCGACCCCGGCCAGCAGCGCCGCGCCCAGGGCGAGCGACGCCGAGACTTCGACATTGGCCATTTGGTGCCCTCCCACCGCATTCAGCTGCAAGCTGTCTGCGTAAACCTTCCGTTAGGCAGTTGTTCAATAATGACCCGTGTGTGCTGGTTAAGCATCTCAATCGCGCGATCCCATAGAAATGGTTGCCTCACACGGGCGTCGGGCCGCGCATTTCGCAGCCGACCGGTCGGCCGCGACACCAGCTGGACGGTCCGCACGCCAGCAGCCGCGCACACCCGATCACCGCAATTCACAAAATCGATCGGGGCGCCGGCTATGCCGATCCGACCTGCCCAAATTCCCGCGCGAGCACACAGCGCAACTAACGGAACGGTTGCAGCTATAGGACGGATGCTGCAGTTTTGGTGCGTCCACAATGGTGAGCAATTACCGTCATGGTTGCTAGACCGGGGTATGCGGTCGGCAGGTCGGCCGGTGAGTGTGGCTTGCCGGTGCGATTACCCGCTGGTTTGAGGAGTAGGCGATGAGCGCCTCCGCGCGACGCTCGCGAGTAGGTACCCGCTTCGGGCCCTACTACCTCAAGCGACAGCTTGGCACTGGCGGCATGGGCGAGGTCTACGAGGCCGTGGACACCGTGAGACAGCGCGTGGTGGCACTGAAGTTGATGTCGGAGTCGCTCAGCCACGATCCCGTGTTTCGCATGCGGATGCAGCGTGAGGCCCGCAACGCGGGCAGGCTGCAAGAGCCGCACGTGGTGCCCATTCACGATTACGGTGAAATCGACGGGCAGCTCTACCTGGACATGCGCCTCATCGAGGGCACCCACCTGGCGCTGCTGCTGGAACGGTTCGGTCCGGTGACACCCCCGTGGGCGGTGGCGCTGGTGCATCAGGTCGCCTCCGCATTGGACGCCGCCCACGCGGCCGGCGTGATGCATCGGGATGTGAAACCGGAAAACATCCTGGTGACCCAGGATGACTTCGTCTACCTGGTGGACTTCGGGATCGCCAGTGCGGCGACCGACGAGAAACTGACGCAGATCGGCAGCGCGGTGGGGACCTGGAGGTACATGGCCCCGGAGCGGTTTTCCGACGCCGAAGTGAATCAGCGTGCCGACATCTATTCGCTGACCTGCGTGCTCCATGAGTGCCTGACCGGAACCCCGCCATATCGGGCGGACAGCGCAGGCATGTTGATCACCGCGCATCTGATGGCGCCCATCCCGCGTCCCAGCCAGCTGCGGCCCGGTATCCCCGCCACGTTCGACGCGGTGATCGCGCGCGGAATGGCCAAACGCCCGGAGGACCGCTTCGCAAGCGCGGGCGAACTGGCTGCGGCGGCGCACCAAGCGCTCAGCGCACCGCACCAGGCTCAAGAATTTCGCATCCTCAAACGTAGTGAGGAGGCCGGTGGCCTGCACACCGACGCCGCGGCAGAGGCCGGGATCACCTTTGCAAGCCCGTCGACGGCGTCACCATCGGCACCCACCCCGGTCGCATCGACTTCGCAGCCCGACCTGAGGATCTCCGGGCCCCTGTCGATTCCGTCATTCCCCACATCGGAAGCCAACGTCCCGTTATTCGACGCGAGCACGAGTTCTTGGGGCGATCTGACGGCCGCACCACCGCCACAGGCACCCCCGGCGCCCCTGACACCCCCGACTCCCCCAGTTCCCCCGACGCCCCCGCAACCGCCGAAGCAGACGAGCGACACATCACCGTCGGGCCCAGGCCCACACTCCTTGGCCGCACGCCTGCGCAACCCGTGGATGCTGCTCGGCGCCGCCGCCCTGGTGGCCCTGATCGTCTTCGCCGCCCAGGGCATCTGGCTCAGCTTCCGGCCGAAGTCCGAGTCCGCTTCCACCAGCCCGTCGACGGCTTCGCCCAGCGCGCCCTCGCCGGCGTCGGCGGACGCGCTGGCCCGCCTACTGAGCACGCTTCCACTGGGTTACGCACCGGGCACCTGCCGGGCCTTTCTGCCGGCCAAGGACTCGCTGGCCAGGGTCACCTGCGACAAGAACGTCGACCCTGGGGGCCCGTCCCGGGGCGTGTACACGCTGTTCGGGGAAACAGCGACGCTGCGCCAGTATTTCGACGGCCTGCTGCGCACCGACATCATGGTCGACTGCCCAGGCGAGAAGAAGTCACCGACCGCCTGGCACCATCCCGATAGCCCACAGGTCGGCGGCATGATCTTCTGCGCGATCCAGGAGGGCAGTCCCTCGGTGGTGTGGACAAACGAAGCCCAGTTGATGATCAGCGTAGTCCAGGGCGATCCGCGGGGCCCCAACCTCGAAGAGCTCTACAGCTGGTGGAAAAAGCACTCGTGATAGCCGGCCTCGTTTGTGAAACTGTCCAGATGGGCAGTTGACCAACACCGACCAAGGTGTCGGTGTATGGCGGGGCAAGCTGCTTCAATACTGTTGGAACTGTTAGAACCGGTCTGTGCCCTCTGGTGAAGCCGTCGGCCCCATCAGAGCTGCAGATCGGATATTGGGTGCCGCTTCGCGCGGCAGGTGCGCGGGATACGGACCGCGCAGAGGGTGCAAAGGGTAGGTGACGAGCGCATGACGGCTGACGAACCCCGCGGCAACGATTTGCACCCGACGGTTTCGGGCCCCGGCCCACGGCCGGGACCGCGGCCGGGACCCAGGCCCGGCCCCAGGCCCTCGCCCCGACCCGCTGCCCATCCGGTGGTGGTATCCGCGCCCAGCGATCCCCACCGGTTCGGTCGTGTCGACGACGACGGCACGGTCTGGCTGATCACCACCGCCGGCGAGCGCATCGTCGGGTCCTGGCTGGCCGGGGACGCCGAGGCCGCATTTGCGCATTTCGGCAGGCGTTTCGACGACTTGAACACCGAGATCACGCTCATGGAGGAGCGGCTGGCCGCCGGCACCGGAGACGCCCGCAAGATCCGCGCCAACGCCGCAGCGCTGGCCGAGACACTGCCGACCGCGTCGGTGCTCGGGGACCTCGATGCGCTGGCCACCAGGCTGGCCAGCCTGTGCGAACAGGCCGACAGCATGGCCGTCGCCGACCGCACCAAACGAGACGAACATCGGGCCGCCCAGACCTCGCGCAAAGAGGCGCTGGCCGCCGAGGCTGAGGAACTGGCCGCCAACTCGACCCAATGGAAGGCCGCCGGCGACCGGCTGCGCGCGATCCTCGACGAATGGAAGACGATCAGCGGCCTGGACCGCAAGGTCGATGACGCGTTGTGGAAGCGCTACTCGGCGGCCCGTGACACCTTCAACCGTCGACGGGGCTCCCATTTCGCCGAACTCGACCGTGAGCGATCTGGGGTCAAGCAGAGCAAAGAGCGGCTCTGCGAGCGCGCGGAGGAGTTGTCCGACTCCACGGACTGGGCCCCCACCAGCGCTGAATTCCGCAAACTACTCGCCGAATGGAAAGCGGCGGGACGCGCCAGCAAGGACGTCGACGACGCGTTATGGCGTCGTTTCAAAGCCGCCCAGGATGCCTTTTTCACCGCGCGCAACGCCGCTACCGCGGAGCGAGACGCCGAGTTCCGCGCCAATGCCACCGCCAAGGAGGCCCTGCTCGTCGAGGCGGAGAAGCTCGACACCACCAACCTCGACGCCGCGCGAGCAGCGCTTCGCACCATCACCGACAAGTGGGACGCGATCGGCCGGGTGCCCCGCGAGCGCACCGCCGAATTGGAGCGTCGGTTGCGCGCGGTCGAGAAAAAGGTGCGCGAAGCCGGCGAATCCAATTGGTCGGATCCACAGGCTCAAGCGCGCGCCGAGCAGTTCCAGGCCCGAGTCGAGCAGTTCGAACAGCAAGCCGCCAAGGCAGCCGCGGCGGGAAAGACCAAGGAAGCCGAACAGGCAAAAGCCAACGCCGAACAGTGGCGGCAGTGGGCGGCAGCCGCGGCCGACGCGCTGACCCGCAAAACCTAGTCCTGGTCTTTTTCGGCCGCGGTCCCGTCTGACTCATCGGGTGTGTTGAAGCTGTCCAACAAGGTCTGCGACTGTTGTTCGGCGACCACGCGACGACGCTGCTCTTCCGCGGCAAGCTGCACTATCGTGCGCTGCCACACCACCCGTGCCCAGTGAAACGTCAACAGGATCACCGCGATCCAAGACACGATGAGCCCGACGCCCGGACCCGGTTGACCCGCGGCCACGGTCTGGCGCGACCACACCGCCAACAGCCCGGTGCCACTGGCCAACGCCGAACCCGCCAGGGCCACCCACGCCAGCGTCCAGCGTCGTGTCATCAACGCCAGCATCGAGAAGCCCACGCCGAATACCAGTGTCAACCAGGCGAACACCTGCGACGGCAGCGTCACCGCGGCGTCGGTGGCCCCATTGCTGCTGAACAGCACATCCCATCCGCGCACGTTTCCGGTGTGCGGCAGGATGAACGACCCCAGCAGCACGAACACGAGGATCGCGACGACCAAAGCTCTGGCGCCGGGGTCGATCTCACGCGCCACCCGGCGTTCTGCCGCCTCGATTTCAGACCGGTAGGCGTCGAAATCCGCCACGTCAACCTCTCCGTTCATTGCGGGTCACCCGCGCTAGATCCAGCCCCGTCCGCCGATCCGCATCCGCCCGCCGATCCGCATGGGGTGGCTTCGGCCGCAACGGGAACCACGGGCCGCCCGATGCCGGGCATGCCCAGCCCGATGCCCCGAACAGTCTGTCCGTCGGCGTGCGCGTCACCGGCACGGGTACGGCGGTGGGCCAGAATGCCCCCGTCGGCAATCAGGTGGTGCGGAGCGGCGTCGGTGACCTCCACGGTGACGATGTCGCCGGGGCGAACCGGCCCGTCACCGGCGCGGAAGTGAACCAGGCGCCCATCGCGCGCCCGGCCGCTCATGCGCGCCGTCAGGGTGTCCTTGCGTCCTTCTCCGGTGGCCACCAGCAGCTCGACGCGCTGTCCGACGATGGCCTGGTTGCCCTCCAGCGAGATTTGCTCCTGCAACTCGACGAGCCGCTCATACCGTTCCTGCACAACAGCTTTGGGCAACTGCCCGTCGAGTTCGGCCGCCGGGGTCCCGGGGCGCTTGGAGTACTGGAAGGTGAACGCGGCCGAGAACCGGGCCTGCCGCACCACATCAAGGGTGGCGGCAAAGTCCTGTTCGGTCTCACCCGGGAATCCCACGATCAGATCCGTGGTGATGGCCGCGTGCGGCATGGCAGCCCGAACCCGCTCGATGATGCCCAGATAGCGTTCGGCACGGTAGGAGCGCCGCATCGCGCGCAACACCCGATCCGATCCGGACTGCAGGGGCATGTGCAGGGCGGGGCACACGTTGGGTGTTTGTGCCATGGCCTCGATGACGTCATCGGTGAACTCGGCCGGGTGCGGCGAGGTAAACCGGACCCGCTCCAGCCCGTCGATGTCTCCGCAGGCCCGTAGCAACTCGGCGAAAGCGCCCCGGTTGCGCGGCAGTGCGGGGTCAGCGAAGGAGACGCCGTAGGCGTTGACGTTCTGCCCCAGCAGGGTGATCTCGACTACACCGGTATCCACCAGCGACTGGACCTCGGCCAGGATGTCGGCCGGGCTGCGATCGATCTCTTTGCCGCGCAGCGACGGCACGATGCAGAAGGTGCAGGTGTTGTTGCAGCCGACCGAGATCGATACCCAAGCGGCGTACGCAGACTCGCGGGCGCTCGGCAGCGACGACGGGAACTGCTGCAGCGCCTCGGCGATCTCCACCTGGGCCACCCGGTTGTGCCGGGCGCGGTCGAGCAGCGCGGGCAACGACCCGATGTTATGGGTACCGAAAACCACGTCAACCCAGGGCGCTTTGCGCAGCAGCGCGTCGCGGTCTTTCTGGGCCAAGCAACCACCGACGGCGATTTGCATGTCCGGACTGGTGCGCTTGCGCGGGGCCAGGTGGCTGAGGTTGCCGTAGAGCTTGTTGTCGGCGTTTTCCCGTACCGCGCAGGTGTTGAAGACCACGACATCGGCATCGGTGCCCTCGGCCGCACGACGGTAGCCGGCGGCTTCGAGCAGGCCCGCCATTCGTTCGGAGTCGTGGACATTCATCTGGCAGCCGTAGGTGCGGACCTGATACGTGCGCGCCGACATGGGCTCAGCATCATCGACCGGGCCGGCAGACCCGGCGCCGTGCGCCACCGTCGAAGTCACGGGGCCATGGTACGGCGGCCGGCTGGCCGACAGCGTGTCGGCCGGTGGCCGAGCCCCTCCCGGACGGAGTCGGGCTAGACCCGCCGGCGATCTCGTTCGGCGGCCAGTTCTGCGACGACCACCTCGCACGCCACAGTCTGGCTGTAGCCACGACGCGCCAGCATCGCCACCAATCTGCGGGTCACCCGGGCGTCATCCTCGGTCAGCTTTTCGCGCCTGAGCTTGGTCCTGACGAGTTGCTCGGCCCTGCCTCGCTCGGCACCCGCGTCGAGTCCGGCCAGCGCGGTGCCGATCACATCCTGGTCGACCCCCTTGGCCTGCAGCTCAGCGGCCAGTGCGCGCCTGCTCTTTCCCGCATTGGCCCGACGGGATTGCACCCAGTCCGCGGCAAAGTCGGCGTCGTCGACCAGACCTACCGCGGTAAGCCGATCCAGCACGCGATCGCCGACGTCCTCGGGGTAGCCACGTTTCGCCAGCTGACCGGCCAACTCTGCCCGAGTCCGGGATCGCGCGGTGAGCAGGCGCAGGCATAACGCCCGCGCCTGCTCTTCGCGAGATGGCTCAGAAGTCGACGGGGGCGGGAAGGACACCGTCATCAGTCACCACTGCACCGATACCGAGCTTTTCTTTGATCTTCTTCTCGATCTCGTTGGCCACTTCGCCGTTCTCCAGCAGGAAGTTGCGGGCATTCTCCTTGCCCTGCCCGAGCTGTTCGCCCTCGTAGGTGAACCACGCACCGGATTTCCGGATGAAGCCCTGATCCACACCCATATCGATCAGCGAGCCTTCCCTGCTGATACCCCTGCCGTAGAGGATGTCGAACTCGGCCTGTTTGAACGGTGGCGAGACCTTGTTCTTGACGATCTTGACCCGGGTGCGGTTGCCGACCGCATTGGTGCCGTCCTTGAGCGTTTCGATCCGACGCACATCCATGCGCACCGACGCGTAGAACTTCAGCGCCTTTCCCCCCGTCGTCGTCTCGGGTGAGCCGAACATCACCCCGATCTTGTCGCGGAGCTGGTTGATGAAGATCGCCGTGGTTCCCGAATTGTTCAATGCGCCAGTCATCTTCCGCAGCGCCTGGCTCATCAGCCGGGCCTGCAGGCCGACATGGCTATCCCCCATTTCGCCTTCGAGCTCCGCGCGTGGCACCAGTGCGGCCACCGAGTCGATCACCACGATGTCGAGCGCCCCCGAACGGATCAGCATGTCGGCGATCTCGAGCGCCTGTTCACCGGTGTCCGGCTGGCTGACCAGCAGGGAATCGGTATCGACACCAAGCTTTTTGGCGTACTCGGGATCCAGCGCATGCTCGGCATCGATGAATGCCGCGACGCCGCCGGCGGCCTGGGCGTTGGCCACCGCGTGCAATGCCACGGTGGTCTTACCCGAGGATTCCGGGCCGTAGATCTCGATCACCCGGCCACGTGGCAGACCGCCGATGCCCAGGGCGACATCGAGTGCGATGGAGCCGGTCGGGATGATCGAAATCGGTTGCCGTACCTCGTCGCCAAGGCGCATCACCGAACCTTTGCCATAACTCTTCTCGATCTGGGCCATCGCCAGTTCGAGTGCCTTTTCGCGGTCGGGAGCTTGCGCCATCGTGCCTCTCCTATAGTCGGTGTTCGATGACCGGTATCGGTCGGTTGGCTGTGACACTAAAGAAGGCCACCGACAGATCGCGTCTTCGAGTGATGACCACAGTAGCCGAACATCTGTTCGATTCAAGTTTCGACACGCCGCGTGTGGCAATATCGGCTACCGATGGACGCATGAACATCTCCGCCGAGCTGGCCGAAATCGCCTCCTACGGAGGTTTTTTCGGGCTGACCGTGGGCGGCGACCCAACGGGATGGCATCCGGTCACCCAGGCCTATGCCAACGGGTTCTCGGACTTGATCGACGCCACCATCGAGCGCTATGGCGCGCCAGAGGTGCGAATCGGCGCATCCCTGGTGCATCTCGGCCATGCCGCCCGGCTGTGGTCACCAGTGCTCGCATGCGTCTTGAGCCAGGGCGTAGTTCCCGACCTGACCAACCTGCAGCGTGCCGACAACGCCGCGCTGCTGCGGCTGCCCGAACCCATCGGTGAGCCCGCCGCACCGTCCCCGGAATTGTTGTATCGCGTCGTCATCGAGGACCACATGGAACCGTTCGCAGCGGGCCTGCGCGCCAAGTTGGCGCCCGCGCTGCTGTCCGGCAACATCGCGTCGGCGCTCGTCGGGGCGTCACGCGCGCTGATCTCGGCGCGACCGGACTTGCGCCAGTCCGTAGCCAGCACCACCGCCGAGTTGCTGAGCATGGGCCGCCTGGCCGGATCAGGGGTGATCGCAGGCGCCGATCTGAGCTTCCGGCGCAACAGTTGCTGTCTCTACTACCGCCTGCCCGGCGCGGGGAAATGCGGCGACTGCCCGCTTTAGCGGGCGCCTAGATCACCACTGCTCACGGGGAACATCGAAGTCAGCGCACAACGCCCGCCACACGTCGCGAGGCTCCACACCCGCCTCGATCGCCTGGGCTGCGGTCCGGCCGTCGAAGCCCGTCAAGACGTGGTCGACCAGAACCGATGCGCCGTAGGCGGCACCAAACCGCAGCGTGATCCGCTCGTGAAACTCTGTCAGCCGCACGCCAGCCAACATACTGGGCCGGCCAGCCAATCCGGTCATCCCGCAAGCGCCAGCGCTTCGTGGCAGACCTGCACCGGATCGGCCACGTCGGCAATGCTGGCGGCGGCCCGTTGCGCCGCCTCCCGGTAACCGGGCGACGACAGTACCTCATTCACCGCGGCCGCCAGCGCATCAGCGCCCAGCGGCCGGATCAGCCGAGCGCTGCCCTGGCGTACCACGCGATTGGCTATCTCCCACTGGTCCCCGCCGCCGGGAACCACCACCAGGGGCACCCCGGCCAGCAACGTCTTGGAGACCATCCCATGACCGCCGCCGCAGATCACCACGTCGGCGTGGGTCAACAGCTCGGCCTGGCTGCCCAGGCCGACCGCCGCCCACGACGGTGTCACCAGATCGTCGCCGCCGAGCCGGGAGACCACCAGCCGCGATCCCGACGGCAGCGTGTCGCCCGGAATCAGCGACTCCAGCGCAACTTCGGCCAGTCCGGCGGTTCCGGACAATGCCGTGGACGGCGCGATGACCAGCACCGGACCCGAACCGGCAGGGACTTTCAGCAGCTGATCGGTCGGTTCGAAGTGCAACGGGCCAACCACGATCGCCTCGGCAGGCCAGTCCGGACGCGGCACCTCAAGGGCGGGCAGCGTGGCGATCAATCGCCGCAGCGGGCCCGGATCATGTTCTGCCAGGCCGATCTCGGCCCGCACGGCGGCGCGCTGTCGCAGGCCCGCACGCCAGGACCGCGCCGTCAGCGCCCGCATGGTGGTGTCGCGCAGCCGGCCGCGAATTCCGGTGCCCGGCGCCAGACCGCTGCCGATCGGCGGCAGGCCTTTCGACGGCCGATACAGCGGATGCGGGTTGAGCTCGATCCAGGGGATCCCCAACCGCTCGGCCGCCATTCCCCCGCAGGCGGTGATCACGTCGGACACCACCAGGTCGGGCGCCAGGTCGGACAGCGCCGGAGCGTTGAGCAGGGCCATCTGAGCGGCCCTGCGATGAATCCTGGCACCGGCATCCAGATCCTCGTCGGTGGCGACCAGCCCCGCCAACTCAATCGCGTCAACGCCGGCTGCCCGAGCGGTATCCAACCACTCCACGCCGGTCAACAGCGTCGGAGTATCGCCGGCCGCCAAAAAGCGTCGGCACAGCGCAATCGCGGGAAAGGAATGCCCGGGATCCGGCCCGGCGACCACTGCGATACGCACCGCCCTACCCTGCCACAGCGCCCAGCCAGTGCCCAGCCACCGCAGTCGCCCCCGCTCGCCTACGCTGGCAACCATGACCGAGCTGACTCAAACAAGCACCGACAACATCCGCACGGTCGAGGGCTTTCTGAGTGCGCTTCAGGACGCGGACTACGAAGCGGCGAACGCGGTCCTAGACGACCACCTGGTGTACCAGAACGTCGGACTGCCGACGATCCGTGGCCGGAGCCGGGCGATGCGGCTATTTCGCCAGATGGACGGGCGCATGGGGTTCGAGGTGAAGATCCATCGCGCCGCCGCCGATGGCGCCGCCGTACTCACCGAACGCACCGATGCATTGATTCTCGGCCCGCTGCGAATTCAGTTCTGGGTCTGCGGCGTGTTCGAGGTGCACGACGGGCGCATCACGCTGTGGCGCGACTACTTCGATTTCTACGACATGACCAAGGCATTGCTGCGCGGGGTGGCCGGCGCGGTGATCCCAGCGCTGAAGGCACGCATGTAGGTGCACACTTAGCGGCGCGGTAACCCACCCAGTTCGTCGAAGGCCTGCGCCCAGCCGGCCAGGCGATCGGTAGCTCCGACCAGTTCGTGGCGGTAGCGCTGCTGCGACACCGCCTCGGCCACGGTGGCACCGTTGGCCGACGAAACCAATTGCGCTGCCGCGGTCACCATCTCGTTGTACTGACGCACGCCGGCGCCTAGTTGGGCGGTAAAGGCATTGATGGTGGGCACCAGTTGGCCACGCGAGGATTCCGAATACTGCGCCGCCCGCTCCATCGATACCACCTGGGCAGCCGTGGCGGCCATCGCCGCGGCGCTGTGGTTGGCCGCATCGGTCAGGTCCTGGATTTCGGCCGCAGGTACCAGCGCACCCCGTTCCATTACACCCAACAGCGAAAAGAATCCACGTTCGGAGGCGCCCAGGGCGGCCATCGCGGGGCGGGCGGCCGAACCCATCGGCGGCAACCGCCGGGTGGTGGTCGGCCGCTGTGACGGCAAGGGCTCCGACCGCAGCCAGTAGTAGCGGAAGAACAGCAACGTCGCGGGAATCACCTGCACCACCGCGATCGCTCCGGTGATCTGCAGCAGCAACGCGAACCAGCCCCACGCTGCCAGCACCGCCGTCACCGCGGCCCAAAAGACGCAGCCGGCGCTGAAGATCAGCGCCCACCGCAGCGCGCGGCGGCGGCGGCGCAGCTGGCGAGCTCGCGGATCGGTGGCAGCGCTGATCTTGCGGGCGGCGAAGTCGGACAGATCACCCACGAAGTCGAGGCCCCGCTGCAGCAACGCACGCCGCTGGCCGCGCTGAGCCGACTTCACCGCCATGTGAGACTCTCCGCCCTACTGCTGACCAAAAGGTTTCTCTGCGACCGCCCCACCGGTTTCGGCGGCCCCAGTGGCGCCGGGAGTGGCTGCGCCCCCCGCCGGCAGCGACTCGCCGCGCATCGAGGCCCGGATCTGTTCCAGCCGGGAATGACCGGCCATCTGCACGCCGGCCTGCTGAACTTCGAGCATGCGGCCCTGCACCGAACTTTGGGCGAGTTCGGCCTGACCGAGTGCGGTGGCATACCGGCGTTCGATCTTGTCCCGCACCTCATCGAGGCTGGGGACGTTGCCGGGGGCGGCAAGCTCACTCATCGACCGCAGCGATGAGCTGACCTGCTCTTGCATCTTTGCCTGCTCCAGCTGGCTGAGCAGCTTGGTGCGTTCGGCGATCTTCTGCTGCAGCACCATCGAGTTCTGCTCGACTGCCCGCTTGGCCTGAGCCGCGGCATTGAGGGCCTGGTCGTGCAGCGCTTTGAGGTCTTCGACGCTCTGCTCAGCGGTCACCAGCTGGGCGGCAAACGCCTCGGCGGCGTTGTTGTACTCGACCGCCTTGGCCGCGTCGCCAGCGGCGGTGGCCTGGTCGGCCAGCGTCAGCGCCTGACGCACGTTGACCTGTAGCTTTTCGATGTCGGCCAGCTGGCGGTTGAGGCGCATCTCCAGCTGGCGCTGGTTGCCGATCACCTGTGCGGCCTGTTGGGTCAGCGCCTGATGGGTGCGCTGGGCTTCCTCAATAGCCTGCTGAATCTGCACTTTGGGGTCGGCGTGCTCGTCAATCTTGGAGTTGAACAGCGCCATGAGGTACTTCCACGCTTTGACGAACGGATTGGCCATCGGTTAGCTCCGCCTTCGTTTCTTGTGGGCTGGGTGGTCCCGGGTAGGGCCCGATTGAGCTCAGCACACTTACCCTGCCGCTCAATTTAGTGGGTCCGGGCCGATCTCCCCACCCGTGATCCCATAACTGATCGACACCAGATCGGCTGCGCCGCGCTCAGGCCACCGCCAGCGACGCTACCTGGGGAATGACCAATCTAGTGCCGGCATCGATGGTGGCTCCGGTCGGCGCGGTCTGGATCGCGCGTTCTTCACGCGCCATCCGCTCACCCGCACCGATGAGCACCTCAGACAGCGGGACCTGCAACGCGTCGCAGATCGCATTGAGCAATTCGCTGGACGGCTCCTTGCGGCCACGCTCGATCTCGGACAGATACCCCAGACTCACCCGAGCGGTGTCGGACACCTCCCGCAACGTCCGGCCTTGTGAAGTTCGCTCCCCGCGCAACACGTCGCCAATGACCTCGCGCACCAATGACGCCATCGTGCTCTCCTCCATCTGCCTTCAACATCCATGACGACCAAATCACGCGCCCAAACGCGGTTCAAGCGCCCGACCAGCAGCGCCCGAGAGCACTGGTTCTTAGATGAACGCGGAGTGAGCTGGTGTGGTTCCCGCTGGCTTACGACGCGCGTTTTCCGGCACGAATTTCGCGGACGGTCGATGCCACGTAGTCGACCCCGGTCACCACCGTGAGCACGATTGCGGCGGCCATCACGACCACCGCCGCCATGTGCAGCGGGCCCGAAAGCGGCAGGACGAACAGCCCGATCGCCACCGCTTGGACGACGGTCTTGAGCTTGCCGCCCCAGCTGGCGGGAATGACACCGCGGCGGATGACAGCCAGCCGCAGCACGGTCACCCCGAGTTCGCGGGCCAGGATCAACACCGTGACCCACCACGGCAGGTCGTTGAGCATCGATAGCCCGATCAGTGCCGCCCCGATCAGGGCCTTGTCCGCGATCGGATCGACAAACGCCCCGAATTCGGTCGCCATGCCGTAGTTGCGGGCGAGCAGTCCGTCGAATCGATCGGTGATGCTGGCAACCGCGAATACCGCCCATGCCGCTATCCGGAAAGTCGTTTGGTGACCTCCGTCATAGAACAGGAGGTACAAGAAAATGGGGACCAGCACAAAGCGCAGGCCAGTCAGGACGTTGGCTAGGTTGGCAATCCCTGCGGTTCCCGGCACCTGACCTGTTTGCGGCTGCCCTGACACCGCAACAGAATAGCGGTTGACCAGCCGCCCCGTCGCCGATGTCGATACTGTTTTCCCGTGACCGAAAGTCAACAGGATTTCCGGCCGGTGGTCCGGCGTGCCAGAACGTCCGATGTCCCGGCGATCAAAAAGCTTGTCGACACCTATGCGGGGAAGATCCTGCTGGAGAAGAACCTGGTCACGCTTTACGAAGCGGTTCAGGAATTCTGGGTTGCCGAACACCCCGAAATCCAGGGCAACGTGATCGGCTGCGGGGCCCTGCACGTGTTGTGGTCGGACCTCGGTGAGGTCCGCACCGTCGCGGTGGATCCCGCTATGACCGGGCACGGCATCGGTCACGCGATTGTCGACCGGCTGCTCGAGGTGGCCCGGGAACTGCAGCTAGAGCGACTATTCGTGCTGACCTTCGAGACCGAATTCTTCACCGCGCACGGGTTCACCGAGATCGAGGGCACGCCGGTGACCGCGGAGGTGTTCGAAGAGATGTGCCGCTCCTACGACATCGGCGTCGCGGAGTTTCTGGATCTGAGCTACATCAAGCCCAACATCTTGGGCAACACCCGGATGCTGTTGGTGCTTTAAGCCGTCACCGATCAATCCTCGTCCGGCGCGTCGTCGGCCACCCCGCCCCTGATCAAGGCCAGCGTTCCGGCCAATTCATCGGGCTTGACCAGCACCTCGCGGGCCTTCGAGCCTTCGCTCGGCCCGACGATGTTGCGCGTCTCCATCAGGTCCATCAGTCGGCCGGCTTTGGCGAACCCGACCCGCAGCTTGCGCTGCAACATCGAGGTGGAGCCGAACTGACTGGACACCACCAACTCCACGGCCTGCAGCAGCACGTCCATGTCGTCACCGATGTCCGGGTCGACGTCGGTGCGCTCACCGGTGGGCTTGGCGTTGGTGACACCCTCGGTGTACTCGGGCTCCGCCTGATCCTTACACGCGGTTACAACGGCGTGGATCTCCTCGTCGGTGATGAACGCGCCCTGCAACCGGATCGGCTTGCCGGCGCCCATCGGCAGGAATAGGCCGTCACCCATACCGATCAGCTTTTCCGCGCCCGCCTGGTCCAGGATCACCCGGCTGTCGGTCAGTGAGGATGTGGCGAACGCCAGCCGGGACGGCACGTTGGTCTTGATCAAGCCGGTGACCACGTCGACCGAGGGCCGCTGGGTGGCCAGCACCAGATGGATGCCGGCGGCGCGGGCCTTCTGGGTGATCCGCACGATGGCTTCCTCGACGTCACGCGGCGCGGTCATCATCAGGTCGGCCAACTCGTCGACGATCGCAACGACATAGGGATAGGGCTTGTACACCCGCTGGCTGCCCAGTGGCGCGGTGATCGCTCCCGATCGCACCTTCTCGTTGAAGTCATCGATATGACGCACCCGGGACGCTTGCATGTCCTGGTAGCGCTGTTCCATCTCCTCGACCAGCCATGCGAGAGCGGCCGCCGCCTTCTTTGGCTGCGTGATGATCGGGGTGATCAGGTGCGGAATGCCTTCGTAAGGGGTCAGTTCCACCATCTTCGGGTCGATCAGGATCATCCTGACCTCTTCCGGGGTGGCCCGGGTCAGCAGGGAGATCAGCATGGAGTTGACGAAGCTGGACTTTCCGGACCCGGTGGAACCGGCGACCAGCAGGTGCGGCATCTTCGCCAGGTTGGCCGAGATGAAATCGCCCTCGATGTCTTTGCCCAGGCCGATCACCAGCGGGTGGTGGTCGCGGCGGGTCGTCGGAGCGGTGAGCACGTCGGCCAGCCGCACCATTTCGCGGTCGGTGTTGGGCACCTCGATGCCGACCGCCGACTTGCCGGGGATGGGAGCGAGCATCCGCACGCTCTCGGTGGCCACCGCGTAGGCGATGTTCTTCTGCAGCGCGGTGATCTTCTCCACCTTGACGCCGGGCCCAAGCTCGACCTCATACCGCGTGACGGTCGGACCGCGGGTGCAGCCGGTGACCGCCGCGTCGACCTTGAATTGGGTGAGCACATCCCCGATGGCGCCGGCCATGTGACTGTTGGCGGCGCTGCGCTTCTTGGGCGGATCTCCCGCCACCAACAGTTCCATCGATGGCAGTGCGTAGGGCCCCTCGACGACACGGTCGAGTACCAGGGTTTCCTGCTTCTCCGCCGGGGCGCTGCGGCCGGACTTTCCGGCCTTGCCGGCGCCGCGCGCGACGGCAGGTTCTGGAACGGTCGGCGCATCCGGCTCCCCGATTTCGCCGTCGGGCTCCGTGTTCGGCGAGGGCCAGGCCCGCAGTTCCGCGTCGGGCCGCAGCGGCACCTCGTCGTAGTAGCCGTCGGAGAAGTCCTCACGCGCGACTTCCACCGTGTCGGCATCATCACCGGCGAAATCCGAGTAGCCCTCGTAGTCATCGCCGTCGTCGAACTCGTCATCGAAGTACTCGCGCTGCAGCAGCCGGGTTCCGAACAGACCACGCAGCACATCGGGAACCTCGCGGATTGTGGTCCCGGTCAACAGCAATAGTCCAAACAGCGCCCCGATGAACAGCAACGGAGCGGCGATCCACACGGTCAGCCCGTCGGATAGCGGTCCACCGATCGTGAATCCGATGAACCCCGCGGCACGCTGGCGCAACTCCGGGGATTCCGGCGAACCCGCCCACAAGTGCCGCAAACCCAGGAAAGACAGCGCGATCAGGCTGGACCCGAGAATCAGCCGGGGCCTGGTGTCGGGGTTCGGCTCGGTGCGCATCAGCACTATCGCCGTGCCCGCAAGAACGATCGGGAGCAACACCACCGCCGAGCCGATGAACGTTCGCAGTACCGCATCCACCCACGCGCCGACCGGGCGGGCGGCGTCGAACCATGAACTCGCGGCGACGACCACCGCAATGCCCAGCACCACCAGCGCCACGCCGTCACGGCGATGCCCGGGTTCGATGTCACGAGCCCGCCCTATCGACCGCGCCGCCCCGCCGGTGCCCTTGGCCGCCATCATCCAGGTAGCGCGCATGGCTCGGCCGCCCGCGAGCCCGGCCACCTTGAACACGGACTGATTGCGCCGCGGGATCGGCTTGGCTACCCGCTTGGCCGGCTTGCCCGCCGGCTTTCTGGTCCCCTTCGCCGGCCTTGCCGGCCCGGCGGAGGCAGTAGCTCTCCCACCTCGGGAAGCGCCCCCTGAAGCGGCCTTTGACCTGCTCGTTCGGGCTCCGGAGCGCGCAGCGGTCTTACTAGCCATGCCAGCAAGACTAGTCGCAATTGCATCATCTGCACCACTTGCCACACTGGTAACGCAGGCTTCACCAGCATGTGCCCGCCTCGTTATCTTCGGGCCTGAGTAGGGTGGCCAAAGGTGACCAAAGTCATGCCCGGTCACACCACCAAAAACCCGCCGCAGTCTCCCCAGGAGGTCCCAGCATGCCCGTCGTCGTCGTCGCCACGCTGACCGTCAAGCCGGAGTCGGTCGACGCCGTCCGCGACATCCTCACCACGGCGGTCGAAGAGGTGCACGGCGAACCCGGCTGCCAGCTCTACTCGCTGCATCAAACGGGCGAAACCTTCGTTTTCATCGAACAGTGGGCCGACGCGGAGGCACTGACCGCCCATAGCACCGCGCCCGCGGTGGCCAAGATGTTCACCGCGGCCGGCGAACACCTGGCCGGGGCGCCGGACATCAAGATGCTGGCGCCGATCCCCGCGGGAGATCCCGACAAAGGTCAACTCCGTCAGTGATGAGCCGGCCACTGGACGGCCCACTGAGCGGCCGTGTTGCCTTCATCACCGGGGCGGCGCGCGGGCAGGGTCGCGCGCATGCGCTTCGACTGGCCCGCGACGGCGCAGATGTCATCGCGGTCGACCTGTGTGACCAGATCGCCAGCGTGCCGTATCCGCTGGGCACCGCCGAGGAATTGGCAACCACCGTCAAGCTCGTCGAGGACACCGGCGCCCGCATCGTGGCCAGCCAGGCCGACGTCCGGGATCGGGAAGCACTGGCCGCGGCGCTGCAAGCCGGGATCGACGAATTGGGCCAGGTCGACATTGTGGTGGCCAACGCCGGTATCGCACCGATGCAGTCCGGCGACGACGGCTGGCGTGACGTTATCGACGTCAACCTCAGCGGCGTCTACTACACGGTCGAGGTCGCGATACCGACCATGATCGAACAGGGCCGGGGCGGGTCGATCGTTCTGATCAGCTCGGCGGCCGGATTGGTTGGCATCAGCAGCGCGGACGCCGGCGCCATCGGCTACGCCGCCTCCAAACACGCGTTGGTCGGGTTGATGCGCGTATACGCGAACCTGCTTGCACCGCACAGCATCCGGGTCAACTCGCTACACCCATCCGGGGTGGATACCCCGATGATCAACAACGAGTTCATCCGGCGCTGGCTCGCCGACCTGGTCGCCGAGACCGGCTCCGGCCCCGGCGCGGGCAACGCGCTGCCGGTGCAGATCCTGCAAGCCGATGACATCGCCGGTGCGCTGGCCTGGCTGGTGTCCGACGAGGCCCGTTACATCACCGGCGTCGCCCTGCCGGTGGATGCCGGCTGTGTGAACAAGAGGTAGTTGATGACCCGAAATCCCGCTGCGCAGACCGCCTTCGGCCCGATGGTGCTGTCGGCTGTCGAACAGAACGAGCCCGCCGAGCACCGCCTGGTCGACGACGACCTGGCGGATCTGTTCCTGCCCAGACCGCTGCGGTGGCTGGTCAGCGCGACCCGGCCGGCCGGCATTCGGCGCCTCTTCATCCGCTGGTCGGAGTGGTCCGGCAGCGGGCTCTGGGTCAATCTGACCTGCCGCAAACGATTCATCGGCGACAAACTTGGCGAGGCGCTCGACGACGTCGATGCGGTGGCGATTCTGGGCGCCGGGCTGGACACCCGCGCCTACCGATTGACCCGCAAGGTGCGCATTCCGATCTTCGAGGTGGATCTGCCGGTCAACATCGCTCGCAAGGCCAAGACGGTGCGACGGGTGCTGGGCGAACTACCGTTGTCGGTTCGGCTGGTGGCGTTGGACTTTGAGCATGACGACCTGCTCACCGCATTGGCCGAACATGGCTACCTCACCGACTTCCGGGTGTTCTTCATCTGCGAGGGCGTCACCCAATACCTCACCGAAGAGACCGTCCGGCGGACCCTGGAGGGGCTGCGCGCGGCGGCACCGGGCAGTCGCCTGGTGTTCACCTACGTCCGCCGCGACTTCATCGACGGAACCAATCGCTACGGCACCCGGACCTTGTACCGCTCGGTGCGCCAACGGCGTCAACTGTGGCATTTCGGCTTGCTGCCCGACGAGGTCCCCGAGTTTCTTGCCGAATACGGCTGGCGGCTGGTGGAACAGGCGGGGCCCGACGAGCTCGTCCAGCGCTATGTCGAGCCGGCCGGCCGCAAGCTCAACGCATCTCAGATCGAATGGTCGGCCTACGCCGAAAAACTCTGAGCCGGGCCGGAAGCGGCCGGTCCTCAGACTTCGATGACCGTGGGCACGATCATCGGCTGCCGGCGGTAGGTCTCACCGACCCATTTTCCGACGGTGCGGCGCACCCCCTGCGCGATCCTGATCGGATCGGTGACGTTGGCGGCAACCAGAGATTCCAGCTCGGCTTCGACCTTGCGCACGGCGGGCTCCAGCGCCTTGGGGTCTTCGGAGAATCCACGCGAATGCAGATGCGGCACAGCCGCGGGACGCCCGGTGCCCCGGTGCACGACCACGGTCACCGCGATAAAACCCGACGACAGGATCAGCCGCTCGCCCAGGGTGATTTCGCCGACATCGCCGGTGATCAAACCGTCGACGAACATCTTGCCAACCGGGACGGCACCGGCGATCGAAGCCTTGCGCCCCACCAGATCGACGCTGACCCCGTTCTCCGCCAACAGGATTGACTCCGGCGCCACCCCGGCGCTGGCGGCCAGCTTGGCGTTGGCCCGAAGCATTCGCCAGGTTCCGTGCACCGGCATGACGTTGCGTGGTCGCACCCCGTTGTACAGGAACAACAGCTCACCGGCGTAGGCATGGCCGGAAACGTGCACCCGGGCTTGGGCGTTGGTGACCACCCTGGCGCCGATCTTGGAGAGCGAATCGATGACGCCGAAAACCGCTTCCTCGTTGCCGGGGATCAGCGACGACGACAAAACGATGAGATCACCGGCAGTCAGCGTGATGCTGCGGTGCTCACCGCGCGACATCCGCGACAACGCCGACATCGGTTCGCCCTGGGTGCCGGTGGTAATCAACAACACCTGTTCGGGCGGCATCATCTCGGCGGCACCGATGTCGATCACATCGGAATCGTCCACCCGCAGAAAGCCCAGTTCCCTGGCGATGCCCATGTTGCGCACCATGGAGCGCCCCACGAAGGAAACTCGCCGGCCCAGTGCCACCGCGGCGTCGATGATCTGCTGCACCCGGTCGACGTTTGAGGCGAAACACGCCACGATGACCCGACCGTCGGCACCCCTGATCAGCCGGTGCAGGGTGGGACCCACCTCACTTTCGGAGGGCCCGACACCGGGGATCTCGGAGTTGGTCGAATCACACAGGAACAGGTCAACACCGGCATCGCCGAGGCGCGACATGCCCGGCAAGTCGGTGGGGCGACCGTCGAGGGGCAGCTGATCAAGCTTGATATCACCGGTGTGCAGCACGGTTCCCGCGCCGGTGTAGACGGCGATCGCAAGGGCATCCGGCACGGAGTGGTTGACGGCGAAGTATTCGCACTCGAACACGCCGTGTCGACTGCTCTGCCCCTCTGCGACCTCGACGAACACCGGTTTGATCCGGTATTCGCGGCACTTGGCCGCAACCAGCGCCAGGGTGAACTTGGATCCGACGATGGGGATGTCCGGACGCAACCTGAGCAAGAACGGGATAGCCCCGATGTGGTCCTCGTGCGCGTGCGTGAGCACCAGCGCCTCGATGTCGTCCAGGCGGTCCTCGATATGGCGCAGGTCGGGCAGGATCAAATCGACGCCCGGCTCGTCGTGGGTCGGGAACAGCACGCCGCAGTCGATGATCAGCAGCCGCCCCAGATGCTCGAACACCGTCATGTTGCGGCCGATTTCGTTGATGCCGCCCAGCGCGGTGACCCGCAACCCCCCGGAAGCCAACGGCGCTGGTGGGGGAAGTTCTTCGTTCACCGTCGACTCACCCTGGGATTCACCGAAGCACGGAGGCCGCGCGCATGTCAGCGGCCAACACGTCGATTTGCTCAGCGGTGGCGGCGACCTGCGGCAGCCTCGGGTCACCGACCTCGATACCTTGCAGCCGCAAGCCGGCCTTGGACAGCGTCACCCCGCCCAGTCGGGTCATGGCGTTGCACAGCGGACTGACCGCGACGTTGATCTTGCGGGCGGTGGCGACGTCCCCGGAACTGAGTGCCGACAACATCTCCCGTAGCTGGCCAGCCGCCAGATGACCGATCACGCTGATGAAGCCGATGGCGCCCATGGCCAGCCAGGGCAGGTTGAGGGCGTCGTCGCCGGAGTAGTAGGCCAGTCCCGTGTCGGCCATGATCTGGGCACCGCTGGGCAGGTCCGCTTTGGCGTCCTTGACGCCGACGATGTTCGGGTGCTTTGCCAGGGCGCGGATTGTTTCGGACTCGATCGGCACCGCAGACCGCCCGGGGATGTCGTAGAGCAGCACGGGCAGCTCGGTCGCATCGGCCACCGCGGTGAAGTGCGCCAATAGCCCCGATTGTGGCGGCTTGGAGTAATACGGGGTCACCACCAACAGACCATGGGCGCCTTCGGCCGCAGCGGCCTTCGCCAGCCCAATGCTGTGCGCGGTGTCATTGGTGCCGGCCCCCGCAATCACCCGAGCCCGGTCGCCCACCGCTTCCAAGACGACTCTGAGCAGCTCACGCTTCTCGTCGTCGGTGGTGGTGGGCGACTCGCCGGTGGTACCGGAAACCACCAGTCCATCGCACCCCTGGTCCACCAGGTGATTAGCCAGTCGCGCCGCCGCGGCAAGATCAAGGGCGCCGTCGGAGCCGAATGGTGTCACCATCGCGGTCAGCAGTGTTCCCAGGCGTGCGGGAACGTCGAATCCGACGGTGCTCACGGTTCCCAAGATTACCTGGCGGCAGCAATCTTTTTTGCACCGGCGCAAGCGTGCGTGTTTGTCCGCCGACACGCCGCGAAGGCTGCCCAGATACGCACGCTCGCGCCAGGGCCGGACTCAGACCTCGGTGGCCAGCGGGCTGGTGGCGACCTCGCTGCCGTCGGCCAGGGTCGTGACCTCGAAGTCGGCGAACACCGCTGGCGCCACCGCGACGAGCTGACGCAGGCACTCGATGGCCAGCCGCCGGATCTCCACATCGGCATGCTCGCTGGCCCGCATGGCTATGAAGTGCCTCCACGCTCGGTAATTACCGCTGACCACGATCCGGGTTTCGGTCGCGTTGGGGAGCACGGCACGAGCGGCCTGGCGAGCCTGTTTGCGCCGCAGGACGGCGTTGGGCTGGTCAGCGAACCTGGCTTCCAGCTTGGTCAGCAGTTCGGTGTAGGTGGCACGGCTGGCGTCGGCGGCGGCGATCAGGATTTCGCGCAGCTCGGGATCGTCCTCCAACCCCGGCGGCACGACGACCCGCGAGTCACCTTCGGGCACGTAGCGCTGGGATAGCTGCGAGTAGGAGAAGTGGCGGTGCCGGATCAGCTCGTGGGTGCACGATCGCGAGATGCCGCTGATGTAGAACGACACACTGGCGTGCTCGAGCACGGCAAAGTGCCCGACGTCGATGATGTGGCGCAGGTAACCGGCGTTGGTCGCGGTCTTGGGGTTGGGCTTGGACCAGCTCTGGTAGCAGGCGCGGCCGGCGAACTCGACCAGCGCCTCGCCTCCATCGGCGTCGGTGGTCCAGGGCACGTCGGGGGGCGCCAAGAACTCGGTCTTGGCGATCAGCTGTACGCGTAGCGGCGCAGTCTCGGCCACGGCGCTCACCTTAAGGCGTGCCGAGCGGCGACGCGAGGAGGAGCTCTCCCCCACTGACGGCGACCTCGCCGGTGATCAATCCCGGTAGCAGCGCGTCGCGCAGCGCGGCCAGCTGCGCGCACTGGCCACGGCGGGCATGACACAACGCGCCCAGATCGGTGATCGTCGCGGACTGGGCGGCTCCCAAGCGCCGGACGTCTGGCACCTGAAGGTCGAGCAGGTCTTTGGGCCCGATGCGCTGGTGACTTCCCGATGTTCCGGCGACCAGCTGTGCCAGTGAGGTTGAGACTTCGGGCTGACGCAGCGCCGACCACAGCACCGAGGTATCCACCCCGAGCGGGCTCAATACGACGAACTCGCAGCTGGCCAGCGCCATCTGGGGCGGCAGGCGCACCACGTTCCAGATTCGCGGTACTCGGGGGTTCAGTTTCGCGAACAGCACACAGGGTTCGGACAAGTGGAATTTGACGCTTTTGACCGATGCCCCGGCAACCGGACGGGCGTGCGCCCCCGCATCAAAGGCGGGAAGGCTGAAATGGGCAACAACGTCGTCGAAGTCAGCGGGATTGACCAACTTCGTCGACCGGCGCGCCAGGCCCGACAGCGCGACGCGCGCATCGACCGACCCGACCATCGCGACCATCAGGGCCTCGGCGGCCTCGATGACCCGCTCGTTGTTGGCGATCTTGTCGTCCAGGGCGCCCAGCACCTCGGCGATTCGCCGACGCTCAGGTGCTTGGGCAACGTGGACCGAGACCTCGCGAAGAGTCCGCTGATTCAGCAACGGCTGTCCGGATCCCGCCCGGTGTTCATTGAGCCGGCACGTCTGCAGTGCGTAATACCAGTACCGGGTTTCCGCAGGGTCATTGGCACGGCAAACGTAGGCGTTATCGGTGACCCAGACATCGGAATCGCAGTAGCGCACACTGCCGCAATAGGATCCAACGCGCCCCACCACAATCAGCGGACCGCTGACGTTGTGTTCGGCCGCGAAGCCGATCGGCCCGTTCGCACCGTATACGGGAAACCGGCCCCGGGCGCGTCGCGGCGGAGAGCAACTGCCGCTGCGGAATTCGAGGTGCTCGCCGAGCCTCACCTCCACCGCACCCGCCCCAACTGCGCACGCACCGCCTCGTCCAGTTTTGTCGATTCATCCAGCGCGGCCAGCAACTGGGTGGTCAACCTTGTGAGTTTGTCGCCGATCGGTTCGCCGTCAGCACAGGACGCTCCAGTCCCCACATAGCGCCCCGGCGTGAGCACGTACCCCTCGGCGCGGATTTCATCCAACGATGCTGACCTGCAAAATCCCGGAATATCCTGGTAAACAGTACCTTTCGCGACGGCTGATGCGGATCCGAACCAGCCGTGATAGGTATCGCCGATGCGGGCTACGTCGTCATCGGTCAGGGTTCGCTCGCAGCGGTCCACCATGCTCCCGAGCCCGCGCGCGTCGATGAACAGCACCTGGCCCGAACGAGCTTTCTTGTCCTTGGCGAAGAACCACAGACACACCGGAATCCCGGTACTGCGAAACAGCTGCGTCGGCAGGGCGACCATGCATGAGACCAGGTCTGCATCAATGATTCCAGCGCGAATCCTGTCCTCTCCATTGGTTTTCGATGACATCGAGCCATTGGCCATCACCACCCCGGCCTGACCTGTCGGCGCGAGCTTGGACAGGATGTGCTGAATCCAGGCGAAATTCGCATTTGCGGCGGGCGGAGTGCCGAACCGCCAACGCGGGTCCTGTTCGTCGCGGGCCCAATCCTTGATGTTGAAGGGCGGATTGGCCATCACGTAGTCCATCGGCACGCCGTCGTGTTGGTCGGTGGCGAAGGTGTCGCCCCAACGCGCGCCCAGGCCCGCATCATCGATCCCATGGACGGCCAGGTTCATCTTTGCCATCCGCCAGGTCTGCTCGACGCTCTCCTGACCGTAGATCGATATCTGCGCGGGGTCCCCGTCGTGGGCGCAGATGAAGCGCTCGGTTTGCACGAACATCCCGCCCGATCCGCAGCACGGGTCATAGATCCGACCGCTCGAGGGTTCGAGAATCTCCACGATCACTCGAACGACGCTGGGTGGGGTGAAGAATTCGCCGCCGCGTCGTCCCTCCGCGCGCGCGAAGTTGCCGAGGAAGTATTCGTACACCTCACCCATCAGGTCACGCGCGCGGTGGCTTGGCCGGCCACTGAATCGCGCCGCGCCGAGCACCTCGACCAGTTCGCCGAGCCGCCGCTGATCGACCTTGTGATACAGCTGCGGCAGGGTCGCGGCCAGCGACGGATTGGCCGTCATTACCGACAGCATCGCCGTGTCGATGAGCTGGCCGATGTCCGGTGATTTCGCATTGCCGGCCAACGCTTCCCAGCGCGCTGCCGGGGGCACCACGAATGGCTTGCGCTCGTCTCGGGCATCGGAAACGAACTTGAGAAAGACCAGGCCGAGAATGACGTCTTTGTACTGGCTGGCCGGAATGGACCCGCGCAGCTTCTCGGCGCCTTTCCAGAGCGTGTCTTTGAGCTCTTTCATCGTCGACGGTGCCATCAGCCGGTCCGCCTGACGGCGATCGCCAGCTCCCCGGCCAGATCACCCCGTCCGGACACGCTGATCCCGCTCAATCCCAGCCACGGCGCCATCGACGCCAACTCACCGGCGAGTGCCGCGGCGACCCGCGGCCCCGATGCGTCGGGTTCGGCGAACGCGCCCACCACCAGCAGGGTGTCGGTGGAACGGTCGGCCTTGAGGTCCACCCGTCCCACCAGCTGCCCGTCCAGCAGCAGCGGCCAGACGTAGTAGCCGTATTGGCGTTGGGCGGCCGGGGTGTAGATCTCGATGCGGTAGTGAAAGTCGAACAGGCGCTGCACCCGGGGCCGGAAAAAGATCAGCGGGTCAAACGGACACAACAGTGCGGTGCCGCGATCACGTCGTGGCAGGGATCGGCCCGCCCGCAGATATGCCGGGGCCGACCAACCCTGCACCTGCACCGGCTCGACCTCACCGGCGGCTACCAGATCGGCGAGCGCGGGCTTAACCTGCTGCGCGGACAGCCGGAAGTAGTCGCGGATGTCGGCCTCGGTCCCCACCCCCAGCGCGGAGGCCGCCCGCAATATGAGTTCGCGAACCGCCTCGTCATCGTCGACCTGCCGGGCCAGCACTTCGGGCGGCAACACCCTTTCCACCAGGTCGTAGTGACGAGCGAAGCCCAACCGGGTGGCGGTGGTGAGCACGCCGGACGCGAACAACGCCTCGGCAACCCATTTGGTGTCGCTGCGATTCCACCAGGGCCCCTTGCCCCCGCGCGGCTCCGCTGCCAGGTGAGCTTCGATCTGTCCCGCGCTGGACGGGCCGAGTTCGGCAACGGCGGCAACGACGTCGTCCACCAGGCGCGGGTTGGCCTTGACGATCTCGGTGCCCCACCTGCCGTGCCGGTACTGCCGCATCCGCCAGCGCAGCAACGGCCAGTCATCGACGGCCATCAGCGCGGCCTCGTGCGCCCAGTATTCGGCGAGCAGCCGCGACGAGGGCGGGCCCCACGCGACCCGGTCGAGCACCTCCCGGTCGTAGGGCCCGAGCCGACTGAACACCGGCGCGTAGTGGGCGCGCACCGCCACCGACACCGAATCCAGCTGCAGCACCTGGATCCGGGAGATCAGCCGCCTCAGGTGTGCCTTGTTGATCCGGCCGGCCGGCTTGGGTTCGGCGAACCCCTGTGCGGCGACCGCCACCCGGCGGGCCTGGGCAACGGTCAAGGTGCTCATAGTCGGCGGTAGCTGTGCATCCGGTATCGCAGTCCCGAGCGGCTGACCAGCCACTCCCCCGAGGTGCCAGCCCAGGTCTGGTCGAGCACGGGGGCCAGGGCGTCCTCGTCCTCGGGCGGTAAGTCGACGTCGACCTCGGTGACTTCACACCTGTTCGCCAGGGGCAGCGCCAGCGCGTAGATCTGGGCACCACCGATCACCCATGTCTCGGCATCCGGCTCGGCCGGACACAACGCCTGCTCGAGGGAACCCACCACCTGCGCTCCGTGCGCCACCAGACCAGTCTGGCGGGTCACTACGACATTTCGCCGGCCCGGCAGTGGCCGGTTGGCGGCGGGCAGGGAGTCCCAGGTCCGGCGGCCCATCACCACGGCGTGCCCCATGGTGAGCCGTTTGAAGTGCGCGAGATCCTCGGGCAGTCGCCACGGGATGCCGCCATCACGGCCGATGACCCCGGAGGTGGACTGAGCCCAGATCAGGCCCACCGACGTCATCTGCGCCTCATACAGCGACGGGAGC
The DNA here is from genome assembly GCF_003391395.1 of Mycobacterium marinum. Lineage (NCBI taxonomy): Bacteria > Bacillati > Actinomycetota > Actinomycetes > Mycobacteriales > Mycobacteriaceae > Mycobacterium > Mycobacterium marinum. The sequence continues at coordinate 2,235,216 of NZ_CP024190.1, read as the reverse complement.
TTTGATCGCGGGATGGGGATCATAATCCTGCACGACGACGTCCTCGTAAGTGTAGTCGAAGATCGAATCCCGTTGCGACAAGCTTAGTTTCGGATAGGGCCGGGGCTCGCGACGCAGTTGCTCGGCGACCTGTTCGACGTGGTTGTCATAGATGTGGCAATCGCCGCCAGTCCAGATGAACTCGCCGACCGAAAGACCGGCCTGAGCGGCCATCATGTGGGTGAGCAGGGCGTAGCTGGCGATGTTGAAGGGCACCCCCAGAAACAGGTCGGCACTGCGCTGATACAGCTGGCAGCTCAGGCGGCCGTCGGCGACGTAGAACTGGAAGAAGGCGTGACACGGCGGCAGCGCCATTTGCGGGATCTGGCCGACATTCCAGGCCGACACGATGATGCGCCGCGAATCGGGGTCGGTACGCAGCAGTTCCAATGCGGCACTGATCTGGTCGATGTGCTCACCCGACGGAGTCGGCCAGGATCGCCACTGAACTCCGTAGATTGGGCCGAGATCGCCTGTTTCGCCGGCCCATTCGTCCCAGATGGTCACACCGTGCTGCTGCAACCAGCCCACGTTGGAGTCGCCGCGCAGAAACCACAGCAACTCATAAACGACCGACTTGAAGTGCACCTTCTTGGTGGTCAGCAAGGGGAAACCGCAACCGAGGTCGTACCGGATCTGCTGGCCGAACAGGCTGCGGGTCCCGGTGCCGGTGCGGTCGGATTTGGCGGTGCCCGTTTCGAGCACCCTGCGCAACAGATCCTCGTAAGGCGTCGCGATCGGCACGCGGTCAGCTTAGCGGTGATCGCGAGCCCAACGAAGCCAGGCACGGCGCGACGGCGCCGCCGAAGCTCGGGCGATCTACCAGGAGTAGAACGGGTGCCATGCCGATAATCAGTGACAGCGTCTCCACTCCCGACGGCACCTGCCCGGTCCGTTTGTTCACTCCTGCCGGCCCGGGTCCCTGGCCAGGCGTGATCATGTTTCCCGACGCCGGCGGGGTGCGCGAGACCTTCGAGCAGATGGCGGCCACATTGGCCGGCCACGGCTACGTCGTGCTGCTGCCCGATGTGTACTACCGCGAGGGCGATTGGACGCCGTTCGCCATGGAAACGGTGTTCGGCGACGCGGACGAGCGCGCTCGACTCATGTTCATGCTCGGAACCCTGACGCCGGACCGGGTCACCCGCGACGCGGGCGCATACTTCGACTACCTGGCCACTCGCCCGCAGGTGAGCGGCGAGCGTTTCGGTGTATGCGGCTACTGCATGGGTGGGCGGATCTCGGTGCTGCTGGCCGGCCGGCAGCCGGACCGGGTGGCCGCCGCGGCGTCCTTTCACGGCGGTGGCCTGGTGACCGACAATCCCGACAGCCCGCATCTGTTGGCCGACCGGATGACCGCCAGGCTGTATGTGGGCGGCGCCCAAAACGACCCGTCGTTCACCACCGACCACGCCGAACAATTGGCGAAGGCGCTGACGGCTGCGGGTGTCGAGCACACCATCGAGTGGTACCCGGGCGCGCACGGGTTCGCGGTTCCCGATAACCCGCCCTACGACGAAGCCTGCGCGCAGCGGCACTGGACCGCGATGACCGACCTGTTCGCCGCGACGCTGTCCCGCTAGGCCCCCGGCCCCGCCGCAGGATTCAGCTCACCGGGAGGTTGACCAGCTTGGCCAGTCGACCGCGGTGGCGATACGCGGTGCCGAGCGCCAACTGGTCACTCTTGGCTCGCTTCAGGTAGAGATGGGCCGGATATTCCCAGGTCATCCCGATGCCGCCATGTAGTTGCACACACTCCTCGGCGGCGTGCACCGCGACATCACCGCAGTAGGCCGCGGCGATCGCCGCCGCAATCGCCGCGTCCTCATCACCGCGAGCACAGGTGTCGGCGCCGTAGCGGGCCGCGGCCCGCGCTGAGCCGACTTCCAGCCACAGGTCCGCCAGCCGGTGTTTGATCGCTTGATAGGAACCGATGGCACGGCCGAACTGTTTGCGCTGCTTCGTGTAAGCCAGCGTGGTGTCAAAGCACCACTGCGCAATCCCGAGCTGCTCGGAGGCCAGCAGCGCGGCACCTGTCTGCAACGCCTCAGCCAGCGCGGCCTCCGCCGAGCCGAGACCGACCGGTGCGGACGCGGCCCCCGAAAACACAACGTCGGCAAGGGGTCTGGTCATATCGAAGGCCAGCAACGGCACTATCTCGACGCCGGGCGCATTGGCGCGCACCGTATGCAGTTCCACTCCGTCGGCCCCGGCGACCGGCACCACCAGCACGTCGGCCTCCCGGGCACCCGCCACGCCGCAGACTCGCCCGGACAGCCCGGCGCTGCCACGACTCACCCCGGCAACGGGGTCACCCGGCGCCGTGGCCAACGGCACCACCAGGGCCGCGGTGAGCTCACCCTGCGCCAGCTCCGAGAGGGTCTCGGTCTCCCCGGAATGCAGCAACGCGACGGTGCCCAGTACCGCACTGGACAGGAACGGGACCGGCGCTACCGCCCGGCCGACTTCCTCCATGACTACCGCCGCCTCGCGCGCGCTGGCGCCGGCCCCACCAAGGGACTCGGGCACCAGCAAACCCGCGACCCCGAGCTCGGCGGCCAGCGTGCGCCACAGCTTGGCGAAATCCGCCGGAGGCGAGTCGTAGGCGGCCACCACCGATTCGGGTGGGCAGCGCTCGGCGAACAACTGCCCAACGCTGGCCCGCAGCGCCTCCTCGGTGTCGGAGTACAGCAAGTCCCCGGTGCTCATCGGTCCAGGTCCTTCCAGGCGAGGGTCTTGTCCACGCGGTGTTCGCCGGGCAATCCCAGGACCCGCTCGGAGATGGTGTTGCGCAGGATTTCTGAGGTGCCTCCCTCGATCGAGTTACCGCGAGCCCGCAGGTAGCGGTAACCGGGCCCGCGTCCGGTGAGATCAACCGTGTCGGGTCTGCGCAGCGTCCAGTCGTCGTACTGCAGACCGGATTCGGGGTGTAATTCCAGTTCGAAGCCCGAGATCTGTTGCGCGAGCCGGGCAAACGCCACCTTCATGCCCGCCCCCTCCGGCCCGGGCTGACCCGAGGCGGCCTGCTGGCGCAGCCGTTCACCGGCCAGCCGCAGCACCTCCGCCTCGACCCACAGCCGCATCATGTCGTCGTGCATCGCCGGGTTGCGCAGTGCCGGTTCGGCGCGCCACGCTTCGGTGACCTTGCCGATCATGCCGCCCTCCCGCGGGACACCGGTTCGGGAGCCGATAGCGACGCGCTCGTTGTTGAGAGTGGTGGTCGCCACCCGCCAGCCACCGCCTTCGGGACCAAGCCGGTTCGCGTCGGGCACCCGGATGTCAGTCAGGAACACCTCGTTGAACTCCGCTTCGCCGGTGATCTGGCGCAGTGGCCGGATGTCGATCCCCGGTTGGGTCATGTCGCACAGGAAATAGGTCAGACCGGCGTGTTTGGGCACGTCGGGGTCGGTTCGCGCGACCAGGATCGCCATTTGCGCATGTTGCGCCATCGACGTCCATACCTTTTGCCCGTTGACAATCCAGTCCTGGGGGCGGTGTGGATCGCGAACGGCGCGGGTTGCCGCGGCGGCCAAGTCGGATCCGGCCCCGGGCTCGCTGAACAACTGGCAGTAGAGATGCTCTCCGGTGAACAACGGGCGCAAGAACTTCTGTTTCTGCTCCGCGGTGCCGAACGCGGCAATGGTCGGTGCCGCCATGCCGATGCCGATGATGTTTCGCCCGCCGCCGGCCGGCGGTGCACCGGCGGCGGCCAGCTGCTTGTCGACCTGCGCCTGGTAGGTGTGCGGCAGGTCGAGCCCGCCGAACCCGACCGGAAAATGCACCCAGGCCAGCCCGGCGTCAAATCGTGCACCGAGAAACTCGCGCGGGTCACTGGTGGCCGGGGGGTGCGCGTCGAGCAGAGTCTGGACCCGCGATTGCAGGTCGTCGGCGGCCGTCACGAGGCGCTGCCCGGCCGGGACTGGAAACCCGCCGCGCTGCCGAGCAGCAGACCGCCGTCAATCACCATGGTCTCGCCGGTGATCCAGCTCGCCGCGTCCGACACCAAAAAGCCGACGGCTTCGGCGACATCCACCGGTTCCCCGATCCGTCCGAGCGCGATGTTGGCCGCCAGCGGGTCCTCGTGGTCTTTCCACAGCGCTTCGGCGAGCTTGGTGCGCACCACACCGGGGCAGATCGCATTGACGCGCACCCGCGGTGAAAGTTCCAGCGCGAGCTGCTTGGTCACATGGATCAGGGCGGCCTTGGTGGCGTTGTACATCCCCATGGCCGGCGATTGGTGCATTCCGCCGATCGAGGCGGTATTGATCACGACGCCGCCGTGTTCGCCCATCCAGGCCTTGACCACCAGCGAGGTCCACATCAGCGGGGCCCACAGGTTGACATCGAAAATCTTGGTGAACCGGGCATGGTCCTGCTCGATCAGCGGACCGTAGGCCGGGTTGGTTCCCGCGTTGTTGATCAGGATGTCCACGCTGCCGAAGCGCTCGAGCGCGAGGTCGACGCACCCTCGCGCGGCCTCCTCATCGACCGCGTGAGCGCCGACGCCCACCGCCCGCTCACCCACCTCAGCGGCGGCGGCGTCGGCGGACTCCTGCTTGCGCGCGGTGAGCACCACGTTGGCGCCCGCGCCGGCGAGACGTTGTGCGATGGCCAACCCGATACCCCTTGAGGCTCCGGTGATTATCGCGGTGCGGCCGGTCAGATCCAGTGAGGTCATCGTGGTGTGCCTTCGGTTGTCGGTGAGCCGGACTCAGTCAATAACATCGTTGACGGGCACCTGTTGCACTCAATCCCTGCTGCCATGTTTCGGGCAGGCGCGCGCGTGGTATGCGATAAGGATGTTAGCGAAATCACACCTCATCAAACCACTGGTGGTGGCTGGGGCTGTCGCTACTGCGATCGCCGCAGCACCGGTTGTCACAGCCGATGCCGTCGCGGCGGCCGGCCCGGCAGCGACCACCACAGCAATCACTTTCCTCGCCACCGAACAGCCCGGCGGCAGCGGCTGCGACAGCAACGGCAACTGCGGATCCGGAGGGGTCAACGGTGGCCCCGGCGGCGGACCGGGCGGCCAAGGCTGCATCCCCGGCGTCGGTTGCGGCTCCGGAGGCCAGTTCTCCGGACCCGGTGGCGTGCCGGGCGGCCAGGGCTGCATCCCCGGCGTCGGTTGCGGCTCCGGCCACGGATAACTAGCCGCGCGAACCGTCAGCGTCCCGGCAGTCTGGTGATCCAGGCCCGGGACTCTGCCGGGTCTATCACGTCATCCAGTTCGAATGTGGTGGCCGACCGTAGCGCTTTGCCGTGTTGGTAGGCGGCCTGAACAAGACGATCGAAGAGTTCTTGGCGCTCGATGTCGTCGGCGGCCGCCGCGAGTTCTTTACTAAAGCCAAGGCGGACCGCCCCTTCCAAGCCCATGCCGCCGATCTCCCCGGTGGGCCAGGCGATGGTGAATTCGGGGGCATGAAAGGAGCCGCCGGCCATCGCCATGGCTCCCAGCCCATATCCCTTGCGCAAGATGATCATTCCGAGCGGCACCGTCAACCGTGCGCCGGCCAGAAACATCCGGCCGAACCGGCGGACCGAGGCTTGCGTTTCCGCGTCTGGCCCAACCATGAACCCGGGCGTGTCACACAGTGAGATCACCGGCAACCGAAACGATTCGCAGAGCATGAGGAAGTCGGTCGCCTTGTCCGATGCTTCGGCATCGATGGCACCACCGAGGTGGTGACTGCTATTGGCGATCAACCCGTAGGCAACACCCTCGATCCGAACGAGTGCGGTGACGATGCCCACCCCATAGTCGGCGCGCAACTCCAATACCGAACCGACGTCCACAATGGACTCGATCGCACGGTGAACATCGTAGGCGCGCAACCGATTCTCCGGCACCACCTGGCGGGCCAACCGCGGATCCGGCGCCTGCCAACCCTCGACCTTGCCCTGGAAGTAGCCGAGATACCGTTTGGCAAGCGACACCGCATGGGCTTCGTCGCGGGCGACCAGACTTACCACGCCGTTTCGTCGTTGAACGTCGATCGGGCCGATCGCCTCCGGGGGGTACACCCCGAGCCCACCGCCCTCGATCATTGCGGGACCACCCATCCCGATGTTGGCGTCCGGGGTCGCAATGATCACGTCGCATACTCCGGCGAGTGCGGCATTGCCGGCGAAGCAGCGGCCGGAAACGATCGACACCAACGGCACCCGCCCGCTGAGTCCGGCCAGCATGCGGAAGGTCGGCACATCGAGTCCGGAAATGTTGCCGAGGTCGGTGTCCCCCGGCCGGCCACCACCGCCCTCGGCAAACAGCACGACCGGAATCCGTTTTCGAGCGGCCAGTCCGAAGACACGATCGGTCTTGGCGTGGTTGCGCATGCCTTGGGTTCCGGCCAGCACGGTGTAGTCATAGGACACCACCACCGCCTCGGCGGCGTTGTTTCCGAAGCGATCCGCCCCGATGGTTGCCAGCCCGGCCACCAGGCCGTCGGCCGGAGTGCTCACGATCAGGTCTCCCTCGGAGCGCCGGCTGCGTTGCGCCGCGATCGCCAGTGCACCGTATTCGACGAAGCTTCCGGCATCCACCAGGTCGGCGATGTTCTCCCGCGCCGTGCGTCGGCCTTGCTTGTGCCGCTTGCCGACGGCGAGTTCCCTGCCCTCGTCCAGAGCCAGCCGGTGGCGCGCCCGGACCTCCTCGAGATCGGCCCGCGAGCGATCCAGATCGACTGCCGCCAAAGATGATTCGACGTCTTCTCCAGCATCGGTACGGCTGAAGACTACTAGCGGGTCGCCCGTCGCAACGACCTGACCGGGCGTCACCAGTATCCGGACCGTGTGAAGCCGATCCGGCGCCGCCAGCACATGCTGCATTTTCATCGCTTCCAGAACCACCAGTTGGTCACCGGCGCCGATATCGACGCCCTCGGGCGGAACCTCGACGACGGTGCCCGCCATTTGGGCGCGCAACGCCTGTTCACCGGGGTACAACTCGAGGGCCACCACACGGACCTCGCGCTGCTGTGACTGCGCCTCCTCTACCAGCGCCGGGAGTATCTCGTCGAGGAAGGTCGTCGGCACCACTCCGGACACAAGACGGTCATCCGAGAGCACTTCTCGCAACAGACCGGCGTTGGTCGCGATGCCCTCAATGCTGAAATCGGACAACACGGTCCGGGCCTTGCGCAACGCTGCCGGAAACGAAGAACCGTGTACGTGGGTGATCACCTTGGCCAGCAGCGAGTCGTAGAGCGGGCTGGGGACCAGGCCTGTCCGGCCATAGGTATCGACCCGCACGCCCGGACCGCTTGGCGGCGAGAACACGTTCAGGGTGCCGGTAGCGGGCGAGACCGAGCCGTCAGCGGCGAGGGTCTCCATGTTGATCCGGGTCTGGATGGCGATCCCGCGGCGCACGGCGGGCTCGCCGATGACTTCACTGCCGTCAGAGGCGATACCGGCGGGTAGTCCGAGCTGATGACCCAGTTCGTAGTAGGAGGCGCCGCCGGCGATCGCCAACTGTGCGGCCACCAGGTCCACCCCGGTGACCTCTTCGGTGATGGTGTGTTCCACCTGAATTCGCGGATTGATCTCGAGAAAAACGAACTTGTCCCCCGCAACCAAGAATTCGACCGTGGCGACCCCGCGCAGGCCTACCCTGGCGCACAACCGCGCGGCGGCCTGATGCAGCTGACGCCGCAGCAGGTCCGAAAGTTGCTGGGCTGGCGCTATTTCAACCAGCTTCTGGTAGCGCCGCTGGATACTGCAGTCCCGGTCCCCAAGAGCCAGGGCACGTGTTTGGTGCCCGACGGGGGCGGCGACCACCTGGACCTCGATGTGGCGCGCGTTGTGCAGCAACGCCTCAGCGAACAGCGCGGGACTGCCGAATCCGAGTTGCGCTTCGGCCGCGCACTGCCGGTATGCGTTGTCGATCTGGTCACCGCACTCGACCTTGCGCATTCCGCGGCCTCCACCGCCGGCCAGCGCCTTGATCATGATGCCGCCATCCTGGTCAGCGAAGAAGGCACGGACGTCCTCGACGCTGCTCGGCCCTTCGGTCGCGGCCAATACCGGCACTCCGGCGGCAGTCGCGACGCCACGGGCAGAGGCCTTGTTGCCCACCAGGTCCAGTACGTCGGCGTCCGGCCCGACAAACGTGTATCCCGCGGCCGTGCAGGCCCACACAAATTCGGAGTTCTCGCTGAGAAATCCGTAGCCGGGATGGATCAGGCGGGCCCCGGCCTTCGCGGCCGCCGCGAGGATCGCCGCTCGGTCCAGGTAGGCGGATGCGCCCTTGCCAGGCAAACCGATCGCCTCATCGGCAGCGTGCACGTGTGGGGTCTCGGCGTCGTCTTCGGCATACACCGCCACCGTCGCGATTCCCAATTCATTTGCCGTGCGGATGATTCGCAGCGCAATCTCACCGCGGTTCGCGATTAGCAGAGTCATGAGTCCCGTCGGTTTTTCAGGTCAGTGGGGATCAAACGACAACCTGCTTGGGCATGACGGTGGGTTTGAATCCATAGCGTGGCCCGGCAAAGCCCCCGCCCTTGCCTGCCACTGCCATTCCCGGTCCACCCGGCATCGCCGCTATTGGCCCGGCTTCCTCGGGTACGGCCCAGCCGCTGCCGTCCAGCGCCGTGGTGCCAGAGGTCAGCGCGGGCGCGGCGCTGGACCAACCGACCGGAACCGACAACTTGCCCACCCCAGCGGCCTGCCCCAGACCCGCCTCAACGCCGGCCCCACCGAGGCTCAACGGCGCCACCGCATGCCTTAGGCCCGCCGCGGGCGCGAGGGCTGGGGCAAGATCGGCAGCCACGGGCGCGCCCGCGGTCTCGATGGCGTTGAGGGTGTGGCCGAGGAAGACCGAATTGGGGATGGCCGCCATGACGAACCATGCCGCGGTGTTGACCGCACCGTTGATGGCGTTCTGCAGGAAGGGTGTCCCCAGCACGCTGCTGATGTCCTGAACCAGGGTGCTCAGCCCGGTCGCATCGACCAGTGATGCCGCCGGGGATGCCAGACCCATGACCGCCCCTGGCACGTTGGTGATCAGATTGCCCAGGCCCACCTGCTCGACGGTGGTGGCCGCGGCGGCCTGGCTCACGGCGGCCGCCTGGCTCGCCAGCCCGGCCGGGTTGGCGATCTGCGCGGGCGTGGTCAAAGGATTCAGCGTGCCGGCGGCCGCCGAGGACGCCGCGTACCCGTACATCGCCAACGCGTCCTGCGCCCACATCTCGCCGTACTGGGCCTCGGTGGCCGCGATGGCGGGCGTGTTCTGGCCCAGGATGTTCGTCGATACCAGCATCGCCAACTGCGCCCGGTTGGCCGCCACTGCGGCCGGGGGAACCGTCGCGGCAAACGCCGCCTCAAACGCGGCCGCCGATGCCGTGGCTTGCGCACCTGCGTGTGCCGCGGATTCCGCCGTATAGGTCAGCCACGCCAGGTACGGCTGAACCGCGACCGCCATCGACGTGGATGCCGGCCCCATCCATTGTTCGGTGGTCAGCTGGGTGACCACCGATTCGAAGGAGGCGGCCGTGGTACCCAACTCGACGGCCAGCCGGTTCCACGCCGCCGCCGCGGCCATCATTGGTGTCGCACCCGCGCCCGCGTACATGCGTGTGGAGTTGATCTCAGGTGGTAAAGCTCCGAAATCCATTTTTCCTATCCCCTGATTATCCGAAATTCGGCGTTCTTGGTTGCTGGCAGTGGTCTAGTTATTCGTTTGCTAGACGGCCGCCGGTTTTGGCATGACGATGGGTTTGACGCCGTAGCGTGGGGCGCCGAATCCCGCGCTATTGCGAGTAGCCGCGGCCAGTCCCGGCATTCCGGGAATGACGGTTCCCGGCGCTGCTTGTGGCGCCGGAACCGTCCAGCCCGCGCCCCGCAGGGCGCCGGCACTCGTACTGGAGACCAAGGTCGCCTGCCCGGCCCAACTGGGCGACGCGGATGCCGCGGACATGGCCGACACCCCGCCCACACCGGCCACGATCGGGGCCTCGCCGAGTGAGGCGGCCCCGGCCGCCGCAGCGGCGGATTCCGCGCTGCCGGCGGCTTGCGCGACATCGCCTTCGGCAGCCTGAACCGCGGCCGGAAGCAAGCCGCCACCAGCCAGCGCGAGCAAGTCCGACGAAGCCGAGGCCCAGTTCCCCGCCCCGATATTCACGATGTTCGCGATGTCTGATGCGGGCGTCGATGCGCCGAGCGCGTCGATGATCCCCGACAACGGAGAGGCGGCCGCCGACGAATTGGCCGTCTCTGCGGCCGCATAGGTGCCAGCGCTGACCCCGAGCGTTCTGACGAACATGTCGTAGAGGGTCGCCGCCTCGGCGCTGACCTGCTGATACAGGGTTCCGTAGGCGGTGAACAGTGACGCCTGCAGCGCCGACACCTCGTCTGCTGCCGCGGGAATGACTCCGGTCGTGGTCGGAGCCACGGCGGCCACGTTCTCCGCATCCATCGTCGCACCGATGGTCTCCAGCTTGCCCGCCGCTGCGGCCAGCTCTTCGGGCTGTGTAGTCAGAAAAGACATCTATTGCTCCTTCCTTGTGAAACATTCCGGCTCAGTGCCGCGACCGAATTTCCTGTACATTTGCTGAACACTTTCTGATTATTTTCTGATTGGCTCCTGTGCACTGAGATAAGGCTAGTGATATGCACCCCCGCACTTCCGGCCCAAAGACGCAAGGCGAGGAATCCATTTACGGTTTCTTAACGCCGACGCCGACAGCGCTAACACTGTCCATTCGAGCGTGTCACCTTGGCACGGCCGACCGCACCGAATTGAGCCTTGTGGCGAAAAAATTTCTGCGGGCCGTGCGCGCGCGTCAGTCACCGCAAGGCCGCGCCCCACTGGATCTGCTCGCGAAGCTTGGCCTTGAGCAGCTTGCCTCCGGCGTTGCGCGGCAACGGATTGGTCACCACGGTCACGTATTGCGGGACTTTGAAGTCCGCGAGCTGGGCCCGACAGTGTTGCAGCACCGCGGCCACATCGATCGGGTCGGCGCCCCCGAACAGCACCGCTCCGACCTTCTCCCCCATCACCTCGTCGGGCACGGCCAACACACACGCGTCGGCGATGCTGGGCGCGGACAACAACACGGATTCGACCTCGACACTCGAGACGTTCTCCCCACCCCGGTTGATGATGTCTTTGAGTCGATCGATGACGTGCACCCGACCCGCATCGTCGACGCGGACCACGTCACCGGTATGCAACCAGCCGTCCACGATCGTCGCCGACGTGGCCTCCGGCCGATTCCAGTAGCCCGCCGTCACATTGGCGCCACGCACCACCAGCTCGCCTACCAGCCCACCTGGACCGGTCCCGCCGTCGCGCAACGGAATTACCCCCAGGTCCACCGAAGGAACCGCATATCCGACCGAATCGGCGTGCTCGACGGCCTCCGGGTCGGGCAGCACGGTCATCAGCGAGGCGGACTCCGTCATGCCGTATCCATTCAACACCGTGGCCCGCGGAAACGCTTCCTTCACCCGCCGCACCAGCGACGGCGCTATCGGCGCACCCCCGTAGCAGACCTGGCGGACTCCCGAAACATCGGCAGCGCCAAAATCCTTGTGCCGCAGCAGTAAAGAATACACCGCCGGGACGGTCACCAGGAGCGAGATCCGCTCTGCGAGAAGCGTTACGAGCGCCTGGTCAAGGTCGAGTGCAGGCAGGATCACCGCGACGCCGCCAAGCCGGGCGGCCGTCAACAGCTGTGAGTTGCAGCCTGTCACATGAAACAACGGCACCGTGATCAGGGTGCGCAGTTGCTCACCGAGATCCGTTGCCAATCCGAGACATCTGAGCCCGTTCTCGGTGTTGGTCAGGAACGCCTCGTGAGTCGTTGGCACGCCCTTGGGGTGTCCGGTGGTGCCCGACGTGTAGAACAGCGCTGCGACATCACGCGGGCCGAGTTGCTCGGTGAGATACGGATCGCCATCGGGCAGCGCGTCCTGTGGTGCCAGGTCGATGCGTGCCCCGCAGTCGTTTAGCACGAATTCGACCTCGGGGCGGGCCGAGCGTGTGTTGACCGCAACCGCGATTCCCCCGGCCATCAGTACCCCCCAAAATGCCAGCACCCAATTGATGCCCGCCGGGTATCGCACGGCCACCCGGTCACCTGGTTTCAGGCCGTCGGCCCGCAGCCCTCCGGCCACTCGCGATGCGCGGCACCACAACTGGCGGTAGGTCAACCGGTCGCCACCGACTTCGATCACCGCCATGGCGTCGGGACGGCTGTCGAACTGCTCGGCGAGCATTTCCAGCAGGGTGGCCGGCAGTTCGTCGTAGCGCGCGACACCGTTGCGATCGACGCAAACCCCTAGCCGCGGGAACGGGTTGTGGTCGCGGGAGATTTCGATGACCGAACTCATATCCCAATCCTTTTGCTACTACATCAGCGCTCACCGGTGTCGTTGTTGCCCCATATCAACAAACGGTAGGAGCGGCCGGCTGCGTAGTCCAGGTTCAGCTCAGACGAGGACTTTCTTCGGCATCACCCTCGGTTTGACTCCGTACCGCGGGCCTGGCCGCGCACCAGCACCGTTGGTGCCGGCGACCATCCCCGCCGGGCTCGGCACGTCCTCGTCGGGAACCGCCCAGCCCGTGCCGTGGGAGGCGGCGCCGCCGGTCGCAGCCGGTGCCGCGGTAGTCCAGCCCACCGGCACCGACAGCGCACCGACCGAGGATGCATCGCCAACGCCCGCGGAGGTGACCGTTTGGGCCAGTGCGGATCCCGCCGCGGCCGCCGGGGCGACCCCGCCCGCGGAGGTTGCGGTATTGGCGCTGGTCTGCAGGGTCAGCAGATTGGCAGCGATCATGGTGGCATAGTCCGCGGTCGCGCCCAGGCCGTGAAACGCGGACTCTACGAACCGCGGAATATCCAGAAAGATGATGTCCTCTATGAAAGCGCCGAGTGACGTCACATGCGGTGAGGATGTCACGGGAGCCGACAGGCTCATGACGGCATCGGAGACCGTGCTGATCAGGTTCTCGAAACCCGCCTGCTGCACCGAAACAGAGGCGGCAGCGTGGCTGACCGCGGCCGCCTGGCTGGCGATCCCGCCCGGATTGGTGGTCTCCGACGGCCGGGTCAGTGGATTCAGTCTTACGGCACCCGCGCAAGAGGCCGCATAGCTGTACATGGCCGACGCGTCTTGGGCCCACATCTCGCCGTAACGTGCCTCGGTAGCCGCGATAGCCGGCACATTTTGCCCAAAGATGTTGGTCGCCATCAGTGCCGCCAGCCGCGCTCGGTTCGCCGCAACCTCGGCCGGGGGCACTGTCATGGCGAATGCGGTTTCGAAGGCGGCCACCGACGCCGCGGCCTGCGCCGCAGCAAGTGCTGAGGATTCAGCGGTGTAGCTCAACCAGGCCAGCAACGGCTGTGCCGCGGCGGCCATCGACAGCGACGCGGTGCCCAACCACTGATCGGAACTGAGCCGGGTGATGACCGACTCGATGGCGGACGCGGCGGTGCTCAGCTCGACAGCAATGTCGTTCCATGCCGCCGCGGCCCCCAGCAGCGGAGCCGCTCCCGCGCCGAAGTACATGCGCGCGGAGTTTATCTCCGGAGGTAGAGCTCCAAAATCCACTTGGGATTCCATTTCTCGTTCTAGCCGGGGATATTGGCGTTCTGTGCTCCAGGTGTGGCATCCATTATCCAACAGCCTGCCCGCCAATGCGGGCTCAAGCGCGCCGATTGCAGCTTCTTATCGCAACGCACTCGAAGTTTGCCTGCACCCGAGTTCCTTGCCGGACACAATTGCCGTCTCGGCGTAGCTGTCGCCGATTGTGCGAGCAGGAAGTCCGCGCAGCGCTCTCCGATCATGATCGAGGGGGCATTGGTGTTGGCGCGGGGAATGCGAGGCAGCGCCGAGGCGTCTGCGACACGGAGGCCCTCGACACCGCGGACACGGAGCACCTGCCCGACAACGGATGCGACCGACACGCACATCACGGCAGCACGGGACTCACTCCATCAATTGCGCCGCGACCGTCGCGCCGAGGTTCCAACACGCCTCGACATCTGCCTTGGTCGGCTTACCCATCACCACGACGGTCTGGGCGGCCTTTACCCACCCGAGCCCGGCGGTGATGCCGTCGATGGCACGTAGGGCTCCCTCGGTGCCCTCATTGCCGTGCATCCAGGCCCCGAAGGGCCGACCTCGCGTCGAGTCGAGCAGTTGGTAGTAGGACTGGTCAAACGCGTGCTTGAGCGCGCCCGAGATGTAGCCAAGGTTCGCCGGGCTGCCCAGCAAGTACCCGTGCGCCTCGAGCATCTCTACCGGTGAGACGGTCAGCGCGGGCCGCCGGACGACCTCCACACCCTCGATCTCAGGGTCAGTCGCCCCGGCCACCACCGCCTCGAACATCTCCTGGCAGTGCGGCGACGGGGTGTGGTGCACGATCAACAATCGCTTGCTCACTGCCGCGCCTGCAGTTCGACAGCGGTTTTCATGGCTTCGCGGGCACGGCGGCGGTCCCCCGCGTAATCGTAGGCACGGGCCAGCCGGTACCAGCGCCGCCAATTTTGCGGGTCCTCTTCCAACTCGGCGCGCATCGTGTCGAACAACGCGTCAGCCGCATCGCGCTCGATCCGGCCCGACGCGCGCCGCGGCAGCCCGTCGGCGTCGAGTTCCAGTCCCTCTTCGGCGATGAGGCGGGCCAGCTTCTGATGCGTGAATCCAGCTCGCAGCGTCGCGACCATCGCCCATAACCCGATCAGCGGCATGATCAGCAGCGCCAACCCCAGCCCCACCGCGGCCGCGCGACCCGAGCCGATCATCGCGAACGCAAGCCGGCCGAGCATGACGAAATACGCCAGCAGGGCTACGCACATGAAGGCGATCAGCACCTGAACACGCACGGTGCGCACAGTGTCACTCATGGTCACTCACTGCAGGTTGAGCAGCGGCTCAATACCTATGGTCAGGCCGGGACGCTCCCGGACCCGACGCACCGCCAGCAGCACACCGGGCACAAACGATGTCCGGTCCAGGCTGTCGTGGCGGATTGTGAGCGTCTCCCCCTGCGTACCGAACAACACCTCCTGGTGAGCGACGAGTCCGGCCAAGCGCACCGCGTGCACCGGGATCCCGTCGACGTCGGCGCCACGAGCTCCCGGCAGGCTGGTGCTGGTGGCATCGGGGTTGGGCGCCAGGCCTTCCCGCGCCTCGGCGATCAGCTTTGCGGTACGGGTGGCCGTGCCCGATGGTGCGTCCGCCTTTTGTGGATGATGCAGCTCGATGATCTCAGCGGAGTCGAAGAACGGCGCAGCCTGCTTGGCGAAATGCATGGATAACACCGCCCCGATAGCAAAATTCGGCGCGATCAACACTGCCGTGCTGGGCTTTTTGGCCAGCCATGATTGCACCTGCGCGATCCGCTCGGCGGTGAAACCTGTGGTTCCGACCACGGCGTGAATTCCATTGTCGATCAGGAACTCCAGGTTGCCCATCACCACGTCGGGGTGGGTGAAGTCGATGACGGCCTCAGTGTTTGTCTCGGTCAAGGTACTCAGTGGATCACCGGCGTCCACCTCGGCGGACAGGGTCAAGTCCGCAGCGGACTCGACCGCCGAAACCATCGTCGCACCGACTTTTCCCTTGGCTCCCAATACGCCTACTCGCATGGCCTTCACCCTAGACCCGGCACCGTCATCCACAGTCCGGCGTTCATCCACAGCGGCCGTTGACCGCCGCACCCGTGTTGCCACGCACACATAGAATTCGAACATGCATTCGATAGCCGCCTTGTTGGACGCGCTGGATGCGGCGGTGGCGGCGATCGGTGAAGCCGACCTTGGCCACCTCGAGCCCGCCGCTCGGCTGCGCGCGCTGCAGCGGCTGGAGAACGCGCGACGACGCCAAGCGGTGGTCAGCCACGACGTGATCGCGGGCCTGGCCGCCGAAGATCCGGCCGACATCGGCGGCCCGGTCTACAAGGTGGTCGCCGACTGGCTGCGCATCAGCTGCGCCGAAGCCCGTCGCCGGGTTCACGATGCCCAACAACTATCACCGCGCATCACGCTGACCGGCCAATCACTGCCGGCGGAACTGCCCGCCACGGCACAGGTGTGGCGCCGGGGCCTGCTGGATGGCCAGCACGTAAAGGTAATAGCGGCCTTCGTGCGCGATCTCCCCCGGGACACACCGGCCGACACGGTCAGACAAGCAGAACAATTTCTGGCCCGGCAAGCGGTGCAGCTGCGGCCCGACCAACTCGAAAAGGTCGCCAACCGCGCCGCGGTGCTGATCAATCCCGACGGAAAGTTCTCCGACGCCGACCGGGCCCGCCAGCGTGGCTTTACCTGGTGCGCTCAACGCCCCGACGGCATGAGCATCGGCAAGCTCATCGCCACCCCGCAACTGCGTGCCCATCTCGATGCGTGGCTGGCCCGGTTCGCCGCACCCGGCATGTGCAACCCCGATGACGAAACACCCTGCGTCAAAGGCGAACCCACCGACGAGGGCACCGCCAAAGATCTGCGCAGCCCCGCCCAGCGCCGCCACGACGCCCTCAACGCCCTGCTCGACGGCCGGCTGGGCGATCCAAAACTCGGTGCTCACAACGGATTGCCGGTGACGGTCATCGTGTCGACCACGCTGCGGGAACTAACTTCGGGCACGGGCCGCGCGGTGACCGGCGGTGGGACGTTTGTGCCCATGCGCGACGTGATCCGGATGGCCAGCCGCGCATATCACTACTTGGCGGTTTTCGACGAACATTCAAATCGCTCCCTGTATCTCGGACGATCTCGCCGACTGGCCTCGGCCGATCAGCGGCTGGTCCTCTACGCGCAGGACCGCGGCTGCACCCACCCGGGCTGCGACGTGCCCGGCTACTGGTGCGAAGTGCACCACACCGACGAGTGGGCGGCCGGCGGCCCAACCGACGTCGACAAACTCACCTTTGCCTGCAAACCCGATCACAAGCTGGCCGGAAATGGCTGGCGAACAACGAAACTCCCCAACGGACGGACCGCATGGATCCCGCCCCCACAGCTCGACCGCGGCGCACGCACCAATGACTACCATCACCCCGAACGCCTCTTCGACGACGAGGGGCCCTGACCGGGGCTAGTTCTTGAACCGCCCGGCAAACCCGCGCAATGGAAGCTCAGCGCTGGTGATCAAGCCGGGCCGTGCCGCCACCACCGACTTGATCGAGTTGAGGGCGGGCATCCCGGTAACCGTCATGCCGATGGAGGCGAAGTTGTCCGGGTTGGACAGGTCCACACCGGCTTTCGGGAAGATCATGTGCTTGTTGTAGATGCACGGGTCGCCCTTGATCTGGGTGATGTAACAGCCCTTGATGTTCCAGCTCGGGTCGGTGTGCGGCGTCATCTGCCACTCCAGGTGTGTCTCCACTCGCGGCACCCCGCCGACCATGCCCTGATACTTGAGATAGTTACCGCCGAGTGAGCCCTTGGGCAGCGTGTACCAGCCCAGGTCGACGTCCTTGGTGCAGGCCCCGAGTTCGTAACTGAACTTGACCTCGTCGAGCGGCAAGTCGAAACAGTCCGCCATCATCAGCACGCTGTCGGCGAAGACCCGCGTGTACTTCTCCAGCTTGGCCGGAATGTCCGGGTCATCAACCGGTTGACCGTAACCGACCTCGATCCAGGTCTCCTTGGAGTGGTGGCATGACACGTCGACGGACTCGATCGTGGTGACGTTCTCGATCTCGGCCACATCAGCTGAGCACACCACACCCAGGATCTGGTTCAGGCCGGGGTTCATGCCGGTGCCGTAGAACGTGGCGCCGCCCTTTTCACACGCCTCGGCCAACAGCCGCGTCACCGGCTTGCCCGATGGATGTGGATGGTTGTGATCGCGGTGCCACCCGGTGATCCAGTCGGCGGTGGTGACGATATTGATGCCCGCCTCGAGCACTTTGACATAGAGGTCTTCGTCGGGGAACACACCGTGAAACGTGAGCACATCCGGCTTGGCCGCGACGATGTCGGAGACGCTGCCCGTGGCCGTTACGCCGATCGGGCCGATACCGGCCAGTTCCCCGGCATCTGCGCCGACCTTGTCTGGCGAATAGCAGTGCAGCCCGATCAGCTCCAGGTCGGGCCGGGTTTGCAGCCGTTTGATCATCTCGCGACCGACGTTGCCGGTGGCGACCTGAAAGACCCGAATCGGTTGGGGCCGTGCACTCATTCGGTTCAGCCTTTCTGCAACGCTGCATACACCTCGGCGGCGCTGCCGCCGACGCCGTCGGGATAGAACTGCTTGGCCCATCGGCGAATTGCGGTGAATCCGGCGAGTTCATCAGTGGTTAGCGCTGGCGGGTCGCAGTAACGCTGATGAGCCCAGATCTGGATGTCCTGCTCGAACTGACGGATCACTTCCCGGCCGAATTCGGCAGCTTTGAGTTCGGCTCGGGCCGGATCCTTACCAGGGGTACGGCCGATGTAGACCATGAACCGGACATCGGAAGTGGATTCGTCGACCGGCGTGATCGCCGAAATGGTGCGATTGTCGACCATGCCCCAGCTCTTGGTGACCGCCACTCCCAGGCCGCCGTTGATCGCCTCCACGCCGCTGTTGATGTCCTCGATCCGCTGGCCGTCATCGCCTTCGAACGTGATGGTGAAGTCGACGAAAGACACTGGGCCGTCGAAGTCGTGGCGGGTGAACACCGGCACTATCGGAGTGTTGTGCACGTACTTGAAGTGCGCGAAATCCACCCCGTTCTCGAGCACGTATTGCGGATGCAGCTCCAATGTTTGCCGGTAGAGGCGCTGCTGCGGATAGTAGTCGGCGGCGCTGCTGCCATCGTTGAAGCCGGCGAACACATCCGGGGCGTCGAAGAACGGCGCACGGCCTTCGACATCGTGCCAAAGGTAGACCGACGCATTGCGCTCTACCACGGGATAGGTACGAATGCGGCGCCCTCGATTTGGCCGGTCCTGATACGGAATGCACACGTTGCGACCCAGCTGATTCCACTGCCACCCATGGAACGGACACTGCAGCACCTCGCCGACGACCTTGCCGCCGTAGCCGAGGTGGGCGCCAAGATGTTCGCAATAGGCGTTCATCACGATGAGCTGGCCCGACTCGGCCCGCCAGGCGATCAATTCCTGGTCGAAGTACTTCATGGTGCGTACGTCACCCACGCCGATCTCGTCGGACCAGGCGACCTGGAACCATCCGGTCGGCTTCATCGACAGCGGCGGCTTGGCCATCTGAGCAGTCCTCCTCGGCGGCTTCGTACGAATGATAGGCCGCCCCGCCAAAAAATCACAGCACCTTCTATGAAAATGTGAATTTGCCCCTACTGCCATCGCGACAGCCGATACCATCGGCACATGACTCGGGCCGGAGTCGCAGGCAGACGCCCCAACCGGCGCGGCAACGCCACCCGCGAGAGCATGCTCGAAGCGGCGCTGACGTCACTTGCTTCCGGGGATCCGGGCTCGGTTTCGGCCAACCGCATCGCCAAGGAGATCGGAGCCACCTGGGGTGCGGTGCAATACCAGTTTGGCGACGTCGACGGTTTCTGGGCCGCCGTACTGCACCGCACCGCCGAGCGGCGTGCGGGGTCGATGTTGGCATTGTCGAAGCCGCTGCAGTCCGGCCGGCCCCTGCAGGAGCGAGTTGCCGCCGTCATCGAGACCCTGTTTCACGGCCTGGCATCGGCCGATTCACGCGCAATAGAGAACCTGCGCGCCGCGCTGCCCCGAGACCCAGGCGAACTCGAGCGCCTCTATCCCCGCACCGCGGCCGAGCTGTTCTCCTGGGGTAGAAGCTGGCTCGAAACGTGCCAGAACGCCTTCGCCGATCTCGATGTCGACCCCAACCGGGTGCGTGAGGTCGCCGCCCTCATTCCCGGCGCGATGCGGGGGCTGGTGTCAGAGCGACAACTGGGTTCCTACGCCGACCTCGAGCTGGCACGACGCGCGCTCACCAATGCGCTGGCGGGTTACCTGAAGAATTCTCGGACACCCTGAGTCGCTCAGGCGTCGATGACGACCCGAGCGCTGTGCCCCCGCGAAACGCAGACCAGCATTTCGTCGTCACCCTGCGCCGCCCGGCCACGGTGATCAACCCGTCCGGCAAGCACTTTGACCTTGCACGTGCCGCAGAATCCCTGTTGGCAGGAGTACGCGGTCGTCGGATCGCGGTCGAGCATGACGTCCAGCGCTGTCCGATTCGCCGGGATGCTCAGCACCTCGCCGGTGCGCGCGAGCTCCAGCTCGAACGGCACCCCGTCCACGACCGGCGGCGGGCTGAATCGTTCGTAGTGCAAAGGTGCACAAGGATATTCAGCACGCGCCGCGCGTACCGCCTCCAGCATTGGGGGTGGCCCGCACACGTAGACGGCCGTCTTCGGTCCGGCCCCGGCCACCAGATCTTCCACTTGGGCAAAGCGGCCGTGTTCGTCGTCGGCCCACACCGACACCCGCTCCGGTGCGACAGCCACGAGCTCATCGAGTAGGGGCATGTACTCGCGGCTGCGACCGGCATACATCGCGCGCCAATTGACGCCGCGCTGCTGGGCCAGCGCGACCATCGGCAGAATCGGAGTCACCCCGATGCCGCCGATCACAAAGAGCATGTCGTGCTCGGCAGCACCGAGATAGAACGCGTTGCGCGGCCCCTCGAAGACCAGGATGTCTCCCGGTTGGTAAGCGGCGTGCATCTCGATGGAACCGCCGCCCCCGTCGGCGATGCGGCGCACCGCGACGCGGTAGTCGATGCGGCGCCCCGGTGGGCCGCACAGCGAATACTGGCGGCGCCGGCCAGAGGGCAGCTGCACGTCGATGTGCCCCCCGGGTGACCAGGACGGAAGCAATCCGCCGTCCGGGTCTGCCAGGGTCAGCGCGACCACGTCGGGCGCGACGAGTTCGCGCTCAACCACCCTGGCGCGATGTGTCCGGCCCACCGGCGTTACCCGCGACGGATTCCACCGCGAGAACCGGGCGAATCCACCGAACATGGTGCGCACACCCCACAATGCGGTGGCAAAGCGATCCCGGTGGCTGCGACCGTACAGATCGGCGGGCCTGCTGGTCCAGCTGCTCTCCGACACCGCCATATCCCCCAACTTTCTACCGCTGCCGGATGTCCAAGCGTGCGAACATCCGAATCATCGACGGGCTGATGCGCCGCATCGCGTAGCCCACCTTGGATTCCGCGGCCACCGGCAACACGGCCGGCCCGGACCTGATGGCCTTCACGATCGCCTTTGCGGTCGCTTCCGGGGTGAAATTACGACGCCGATAGGCCGCGTCCGCCTTCTGCCGGGCGCGCTCTTGTTGCTCGGTCGACATCCCGGCGTAGACAGTGCTCTTGGCGATGTTGGTGTTGACGAAGCCCGGGCACACCGCTGTGACGCTGATGCCTTCGTCGGCTAGGTCGGCGCGCAACGCTTCGCTGAACCCCAGCACGGCGGCCTTGGTGGTGCTGTAGGCGACCATCGATTTCGACGGGAGATACGCGGCGGCCGACGCGATGTTGATGATCGTTCCGCCCTGACCGCGCTCCACCATCTGGGCGCCGAATGCTCGGCTCCCGCTGATGACGCCACCGACATTGATCCCCAGGATCGCGTCCCAGTGCTGCGGGGTCGTCTCCAAAAACCTGCCCGCCATCCCGATTCCGGCGTTGTTCACCAGGATGTCGACGACACCATGTTCGTCAAGGACTTGCGCGGCAAGGTCGTTCATCGCCGTTTCGTCGCTGACATCGACCTGGTACACGGCCGCCGCCGCGCCCGCGGCGCGCACCTGTGCTGCGCTCTCGTTGGCCGCGGCAAGGTCACGGTCGGCGATTATCACCATGCGGGCGCCCTGGCGCGCCAGCTCCACCGCGGTGGCCCGGCCGATGCCCGCACCCGCCCCGGTGACCAAAGCGAGCTGACCGCGCACCTCACCCGGACCCGCGCGCACCACGGTCGCCGCGGCGTCGCCCGTACCCGCAACGACCCGGTCCACCCAGTCGGCGGTCAGCCGTGCGACCACGTCCGGACGCGAGGTCACCACCCAGTGCCCGCCCTCGATCGGGACCACCCTGCCGCCGCCCGGAATCGCGCCGGTGAAACGTTGCAGAGCCGGTGTCACGAACATGTCTTTCCTGGGCACCAGCACCTGAACCGGCACGCTGGTCTGCGGGAGTGACGACCCATCGGTGACAAATCCGGCGGGCATGTTGGCCCGATAGAGGTTGAGCGCGTTCACATAGTCCCCGATCGAGCGCGGCGTCTGACCACGCTGACTGCGGGTGCTCGATTGACCGATACGCTCAAACACCCCAACGAGTTTCACCCCGATGCCGGAACGGAAGAAGAGTTCCGGCACTACCGGGCACAAGAAGAACCCGATGTATCCCGAACTGGCAAGCTGCCTGGCAACCTGGGCCACCGAGCGGGGGGTGCGCCCCGAGCGCAGGAACGCACCCGCGTACTGCAGGTGCGGGCCCGAGATAGAGGTAAATGAGGCGACCTTTTCCATGACCGAGTCGGCGGTCACCGCGGCCCAGCCCTGAATCGAGCCCCAATCGTGTGCCAGCAGGTGCACCCGATCGACGCCCAGGCTGTCGATCACCGCGCCGGTGTCAGAAACCAGCTGTTCCAGCCGGTATCCGGAACGACTGGCAGGACAGGATGATTCGCCGGAGCCGCGCACGTCATAGGCAACCACGTTGTAGCGATCGCCGAGCAGCTCGGCCACCGGATCCCACAGGTGGTGGTTATCGGGCCAGCCGTGAATGGCCAAAATGGTCGGGCGCTGCGGATCTAGCGGCGTGTAGTGATACACGGCCAGGGTGGCGCCGTCGGATGCGGTGATTCCCGTTCGCGAAGCGGTGTTCATTGGCCTCAGTGCGACGCCCGGGCGGCGGGAGAGACGGCCAGGTAGTCGACGGCCCGCTCGAGTCCACCCAACTGCGAGGGGTGAAAGCCCGGCTTGTAGTAGTCGCCTACCACCCGGATCAGTCGCCACGGGCCGGGCGTCAGACCGCGACGCGCGGACCTGACGTAGTCCCGCCACCGTGGTTTGGTGCCCGGCGCCAGCAGCGGATCCACCGTATACATGAACCGGACCCCGCGAATCCACAGCAACAGCATCACCGGCGTCACGGCCAGCTGCGCACGCACTTGCCGCCAATACCCCGCGCGCAGGTGCTTCATGGTGTCGAACGCCACCGCCTTGTGCTCGACCTCTTCTGCGCCGTGCCACCGGAGCATGTCCAGCATCACCGGGTCGGTGCCGACCACGTCGAGTTGCGGCGAGTTCAGAATCCACTCCCCCAATACGGCGGTGTAGTGCTCGATTGCCGCGATGAAGGAGACCTGCTCCAGCAGCCAGCGGTGCCGTTGTCGCGGATTGCGTCCCGGCTTCTCCGCCAGCAGCTTCCCGAACAGCCACCTGATCTGGTCGGTATAAGGCGTCACGTCCACGCCCTGGGCCTCGAAGTGGGCCAGCACACCGGAGTGTGCCTGGGAGTGCATCGCCTCCTGGCCGATGAACCCCTGCACATCCAGCCGCAGCTGATCATCCTTGATCAATGGCAACGTCTTCTTGAACACCTCGACGAAGAATTCCTCGCCGGCGGGCAGCAGCAGGTGCAGCACGTTGAGCACATGGGTCGGCAGCGGCTCGTTGGGCACGTAATGAAACGGCAGGTTCGCCCAGTCGAACTCGACATCGCGAGCCTCCAGAACGAGACGCTCGTGGTCTGCCGCACCCGATTCTCCAGAGTGCGGCCCTACTGCGCGGTTATCGACGGTGAACATAAGGCCCCCTTGCCTTGGACGTTTACATTAACGCCTCAAATGTCGCCTCAATAGACAACTCGTGCTCGCAAGTATAGTGATGCAATCCCCCGATGGTGAAGAACTCAGTCGCCAGCCTCAGCACGTTGCTTCAGGCGCTGCAGCGTGGTCGCGATGTGCTCGGCGTTTGTCGCGGCCCGATCCTTGACCCCGGTCGCCAGGCCGGCCACCTTGCGGAACCACCCGGGCCGCCGGTCCCAGGTGCTCTCGGTGACCCGGCAACCGCCATCGGCACCGACGATGTCGTACTGCCACCGCGACACCGGAATGAAGATGGAGTGGACATCGAACGCGAAGATCCGGCCCGGTTCCGCGTCGGTCACCGTGCAGGTCGTCTTCCAGCGCCGGCCACCGTTTCGGTTGTGGCCGACGAACACGGCCCCCTTACCGACTCCATCGCCCTTCTGCAGTTCCATCGCCACCGCCTCCTCGGCCAGCGACGCCAGTGTCCTCAGGTCGGTGATCAGTCCGTACACCCGCTCGGGGGTGGCATCGATCTCGACAGTGGCCGCCACAGAAGGCTTGGTCATTGGGTGATCATAACCAGGGCGGACCGGCCTAAAGGGGCGCGGCCCCGCGTAGATGTTCGAAGATCAGCGACGTTTGGGTGCCCGCGACGTTGATGTCCGCGTTGAGGTTCTCCACCACAAATGAGCGCAGGTCATCGGTGTCCCGAGCGGCGACATGCAACAGAAAGTCTTCGGCACCGGCCAGGAAGTAGACATCCATCACCTGTCGCTTGCGGCGGATCTGCTGAATGAAGCTGCGGATCTTGCCACGGGCGTTGGCCTGCAGGCTGACCGAGATCATCGCCTGCAGCGGTTGGCCCACCGCCACGGGGTCGATATCGGTGTAGAACCCGCGGATCACGCCGAGATCGACCAGTCGGCGAACCCGGCCGTGGCATGTCGAAGGCGCGATCCCGACCGCCTGGGCCAGGGCATTGTTGGTGATCCTGGCATCGCCATGCAGCAGCAGCAGGATCTTGCGGTCCATGTCGTCAAGAGCAGCGGGCCGAACATCCTTCGGCGAGTCTCCCCCTCGGCCGCTAGATCCCGTTAGGTCATCAGACATGCATCCACATTACAGAATTATCATCAGTGTAATTGCATAACTTCCGAAGTTTTTTCACACTTATGGAACCGCGTCACACAAGCCCGTCAAACCCCCACCAAATCGGCAGGAGCGAATATGCGAGTCGGTATTCCAACCGAAACCAAAGACAACGAATTCCGGGTTGCGATCACCCCGGCCGGCGTCGCCGCCTTGACCAAGCGCGGCCACGAGGTGCTGATCCAGGCCGGTGCCGGAGAAGGCTCCGCCATCTCCGACTCCGACTTCAAGGCCGCCGGTGCCCAGCTGATCAGCACCGCCGACCAGGTGTGGGCGGATGCGGACCTGCTGCTCAAGGTCAAGGAGCCGATCGAGTCCGAGTACGGCCGGCTGCGCCGGGGCCAGACCCTGTTCACCTACCTGCACCTGGCCGCCTCGCGCGCCTGCACCGATGCCCTGCTGCAGTCCGGCACCACCTCCATCGCCTACGAGACGGTGCAGACCGCCGACGGCGCATTGCCGCTGCTGGCCCCCATGAGCGAGGTCGCCGGGCGCCTGTCCGCCCAGGCTGGCGCCTACCACCTGATGCGCACCCACGGCGGTCGCGGCGTGCTGATGGGCGGCGTCCCCGGCGTCAAGCCGGCCGACGTCGTGGTGATCGGCGCGGGCACGGCCGGCTACAACGCCGCCCGCGTCGCCAACGGCATGGGCGCGATGGTCACCGTGCTGGATGTCAACATCAACAAGCTCCGCCAGATCGACGCGGAGTTCGGCGGTCGTGTCCGGACCCGCTACTCGTCGACCCTCGACCTCGAGGATGCGGCAGTCAACGCCGACCTGCTGATCGGGGCCGTGCTGGTGCCCGGCGCCAAGGCACCCAAGTTGATTCCGAACTCGCTGGTAGCGCGGATGAAGAAGGGCGCCGTGCTGGTGGACATCTCCATCGACCAGGGCGGCTGCTTCGAGGACTCCCGGCCGACCACGCACACGTCGCCGACGTTCACCGTCCACGACACGGTGTTCTACTGCGTCGCGAACATGCCCGGCGCCGCGCCCCGCACGTCGACCTACGCGCTAACCAACGCGACCATGCCCTACGTGCTCAAGCTCGCCGACCTGGGTTGGCAAGCGGCCTGCCTCTCGGATTCTGCACTGGCTAAAGGCCTTTCGACTCACGAAGGCGCGCTGCTGGCAGATCACGTGGCCGCCGACCTCGACCTGCCGTTCACCGACCCGGCGAGCGTGCTCGGCTAACCGAATCACAACCGACGCTGGCCACCTGCCCACCATGCAGGTGGCCAGTGTCGCGTCGGGGGCCGTTGGGCCGGACCTACAGCGACCACACGTCCGGCGCCAGGGCCGCAACGATGTCGGCCGCCGGTCCCGCCTGGGCCGCCCGGTAGGCCGTCCCCGCCCACAGGTTTGTTCCGTGGGGGTCGTCCGCCTCGATCGCCGCCGCCCGGATGGGCTTGGTCATCTGATTGACCTCCGGATAGCCAAGCGGCGCGACCCGGTCAAGCAGTCGAGTGAAGTTGTTCGCCAGCCCTCGCGCATAGCGGCCGGAGAAAGCACGGGTGACTAGCGTGGAGTCGAACTCCGGGTTCTTCAGGGCAACTCGGTGCACCGAGCTGGTACCCGCTTCATCAGCAAGCAACAGCGCCGTCCCCACCTGTGCAGCAACCGCTCCCCTGCGCAGCACGGCTGCGACTTCGTCGGCGGTACCAAGACCGCCCGCCGCGATCAGCGGCACATCGTGGGTATGGCCGATGTGATCGAGTAGTTGGTGCAGGGACTCCTCGCCCGGCTCCGTATCCGGCGCGAACGTACCGCGATGCCCGCCCGCGCCGGGGCCCTGAACCACCAGGTTGTCAGCGCCGGCCGCGATGGCCACCCCGGCCTCATAAGCCGACGTCACCGTGACCGAAACCAACAACCCCAGCGCACTGAGCTGACGGACCACATCGGGCGGCGGCGCACCGAAGGTGAACGACACCAGCTCCGGACGAATGTCGGCCACGACTTCGAGCTTGCGTTCCCACTCGTCGTCATCGCCGTGAATGGGTTGTCCCACCTCGACGTGGTAGTACTCGGCGACCTCCGCGAGTTCTTCTGCGTAGTACTCCAGCTGCAACCAGTCGGCGACGCTGGGCTGGGGCACAAAGATATTGGCTCCGATCGGGCCGGTGGTGGCGGCCCGCGCAGCGGAGATGTCATCGGCGAACTGGTCGGCGGTCCGATACCCGCCAGCGACGAAGCCCAGCCCGCCCGCGTTCGACACGGCCGCGGCCAAGGCCGGGGTTCCTGGGCCGCCCGCCATCGGAGCACCCACGATGGGTACCGCGATGTCCCAGAAACCCAGTACCATCGACCTAATTTACCATCGCTCGAAGTTGTTGCGGCAGCTGTCGTTTCGAGGTATGCGGGCCGAGAACCGCGGCGCCATATCGTTTCACCAGCAGCCGGCGGGCCAGTGCGTTGACCTCGTCGACCGTGACCCGATCGATTTGCTGCAAAGTGTGCTCGATAGTGCGGTGCTTACCGTAGTTCAATTCGCTGCGGCCGATACGGCTCATTCGCGAGCTGGAATCCTCCAGCCCCAGCACCAGCCCGCCACGCAGCGAGCCCTTGGCGATACGGCATTCGGACTCGGTGATGCCGTCGCGTGCCACCGCCTCCAGCACCTCTCTGGTCACGCGCATCACTTCGGCGAAACGTTCCGGAAGACAGGCGGCATACACCGACAGCGCTCCACTGTCAGCGAAGATGTCCAGCGCCGAATAGACCGAATAGGCAAGACCGCGGGACTCGCGGATCTCCTGGAACAGCCGCGAGCTCAATCCGCCGCCCAGCGCGGTATGTAGCACCGACAAAGCCCAGCGGTGCTCCCAGCCACGTCCGGGCGTGCGGACTCCCAACGACACGTGGGTCTGTTCGGCTTCCCGGTCCGCCAGCACCAGCTGCGGGGTGCCGTTGACCCGGCCCGTGCCCTTGCGCGGGGCGACGGGCCGGCGGCCGCGGACCAAGCGTGGCCCGAAGTGCTCGCGCACCAACCCGACCACCTGGTTGTGGTCGACATTGCCGGCTACCGCGACGACCATCCGATCCGGTGTGTAGCGGCGCATGTGAAACGAGTGCAGCTGGGCTCGCGTCATCGCCGAGACGGATTGGGTACTGCCAATCACCGGCCGGCCGACCGGATGGTCACCGTACATGGCCGTCAAGAACATGTCCGCCAGTGCGTCCTCGGGGTCATCGTCGCGCATCGCGATCTCCTCGAGAACGACGTCACGTTCCAGCTCGACATCGTCGGCGGCGCAGCGTCCGTTGAGCACCACGTCGGCCACCAGTTCCACGGCCAGCTCTAGGTCGTTGTCGAGCACGTGCGCGTAGTAGCAGGTGTGCTCCTTGGCGGTGAACGCGTTGAGCTCCCCGCCGACGGCGTCCATCGCCTGAGCGATGTCCACCGCGGTGCGGGTCGGGGTCGACTTGAAGAGCAGGTGCTCGAGGAAGTGCGCGGCACCGGCCACCGTCGTGCCCTCGTCCCGCGACCCGACCCCTACCCAGACCCCGACCGACGCGGAGCGCACCGCAGGCAGGTATTCGGTGACGACCCGCAGACCGCCCGGCAGTGTGGTGCGGCGCAGTGCCGGGACGGCCGCAGGGTCAGCTACTTGCCGTGGCGGCATCGGCCGGCGCCGGGGAATCGGCGGCCGCCGCAGCGGCTGAATCGTCGTCCTCGGCCACCAACACCAGCGAGATCTTGCCGCGCTTGTCGATGTCGGCGATCTCCACCCGCAGCTTGTCGCCGACAGTGACGACGTCCTCGACCTTGGCGATGCGCTTGCCCTTGCCCAGCTTGGAGATGTGCACCAGGCCATCGCGACCGGGCAGCAGCGACACAAACGCACCGAAGTCGGTCGTCTTGACCACCGTGCCCAGGAACCGCTCACCAACGGTGGGCAGTTGTGGGTTGGCGATGGCGTTGATCTTGTCGATGGCAGCCTGAGCCGACGGCCCGTCGGTGGCGCCGACGAACACGGTGCCATCGTCCTCGATGGAGATTTGCGCGCCGGTCTCCTCGGTGATCGAGTTGATGACCTTGCCCTTGGGCCCGATCACCTCACCGATCTTGTCCACCGGAACCTTGATGGTGGTCACCCGAGGCGCGTACGGGCTCATCTCGTCGGGCGTGTCAATGGCCTCGGCCATGACCTCGAGGATGGTCAGGCGCGCATCCTTCGCCTGGGCCAGCGCACCGGCCAGAACCTGCGACGGGATCCCGTCGAGCTTGGTGTCCAGCTGCAGTGCCGTGACGAAGTCCTTGGTTCCGGCGACCTTGAAGTCCATGTCACCGAACGCGTCTTCGGCGCCCAGGATGTCGGTCAAGGTGACGAAACGGCGCTCGGTCTTGCCGTCCACCTCGACATCGTCGGACACCAGGCCCATGGCGATACCGGCCACCGGCGCCTTCAACGGCACACCGGCGTTGAGCAGCGCCAGCGTCGAAGCGCACACCGACCCCATCGAGGTCGAGCCGTTGGAACCCAGCGCTTCGGATACCTGGCGAATGGCGTACGGGAATTCCTCAACGCTGGGCAGCACCGGCATCAGCGCCCGCTCCGCCAGCGCACCGTGCCCGATCTCCCGTCGCTTGGGCGAACCGACCCGGCCGGTCTCACCAGTGGAGAACGGCGGGAAGTTGTAGTGGTGCATGTACCGCTTGGTGGTCTCCGGCCCCAGCGAGTCGATCTGCTGCGCCATCTTGACCATGTCCAGCGTGGTCACGCCGAGAATCTGGGTCTCACCGCGCTCGAACAGCGCGCTGCCGTGGGCCCGCGGAACCAGGGCGACTTCGGCCGACAATGCGCGGATGTCGGTGATGCCGCGGCCGTCGATGCGGAAGTGATCGGTGACGATGCGCTGCCGTACCAGCTTCTTGGTCAGCGAGCGGAACGCGGCGCCGATCTCTTTTTCCCGGCCCTCGTAGGTGTCGGCCAGCCGTTCGAGCACCTCGGCCTTGATTTCCTCGGTGCGCTGGTTTCGTTCGGCCTTACCACCGATGGTCAACGCCGCGGCCAGTCCATCGGTAGCCACCGAGGACACCGCGTAGTAGACGTCGTCGCCGTATTCGGGGAACACCGGATATTCGGCACCGGTCTTGGCGGTGGCCCCAGATGCGTCGGCCAGCTCCTGCTGCGCGGTGCACAGCGCCGCGATGAACGGCTTGGCCGCTTCCAGACCCTGCGCGACCACGCTCTCGGTCGGCGCCGGGGCGCCACCCTCAACCAGCTCGATGACCTTGTCGGTGGCCTCGGCCTCGACCATCATGATCGCGACGTCGGGCGTGCCGTCTTCCTCGGTGCCGACAATCCGGCCGGCAACCACCATGTCGAACACGGCGCGCTCGAGCTGCTCGACGTTGGGGAATGCGACCCACTGGCCGTCGATGAGGGCCACCCGCACGCCCCCGACGGGACCAGAGAACGGCAGCCCGGCCAGTTGGGTGGAGGCCGACGCGGCGTTGATCGCCACCACGTCGTAGAGGTCGTTGGGGTCCAGGCTCAGAATCGTCACCACGACCTGGATCTCGTTGCGCAGTCCGTTGACGAACGACGGCCGCAGCGGGCGGTCGATGAGCCGGCAGGTCAGGATCGCGTCGGTGGAGGGGCGGCCCTCACGACGGAAGAACGAACCGGGGATGCGGCCGGCGGCATACATCCGCTCTTCGACATCGACGGTCAGCGGAAAGAAGTCGAAATGCTCTTTGGGGTTCTTGCTGGCGGTGGTCGCCGACAGCAACATGTTCTCGTCGTCGAGGTATGCGACCACCGAGCCGGCGGCCTGCTGGGCCAATCGGCCAGTCTCGAAACGGATGGTGCGGGTGCCGAAGCTCCCGTTGTCGATGGTGGCGGTTGCTTCGAACACGCCTTCTTCAGTTTCAGCTACAGACATAACGTCCGTGCGGCCCTCTCTGGGTTATTCAGCTGTTTCGCGGCGTCACACGTAACCCGATGAGTTTGCAGGACTCCTCGCGGACCCAGATGGGCCGGCCTGGATGCGGCTACGGCCGTCGATCGAAGCGGCCGGACTTTCCCCAGATCCGGGGTGCCCGGCAGCCACTACCGAAGACCGCCCGATACAGGCAGGGCTGCTCCCTCGGACATGCGTAGCGACTCGCTGGAACGGCGCACGCGGATCTGCGTGAACCGCACCACAGTGCCTGGGCCGAATGGGCCCAGAACTTCCTCACTGTACACCGGCCAATTCGCCACGATGCCCGGCCATGATGGGAACCTGTCGACGATTATCGAGGGCTCCGGGTCTAAGCCAATTCCAGTTCCGCGAAATCGTCGGCGACCTTCTCGAGCTCGCCCAACTCGTGGTCCCAGCAGAACACCTCGTCGCGCAATGCCGAACCATTCACACCAGGCAACAACACGAGCCGGTCGCCGCAACCGTTGGCCCCAATGGCGACGGCGTTGACCGGAAAGCCGAACCATTCCTTGGAGCTTGCCGTCTCGCGGACAATGTCATTGCAGGTCCGCTTCAGCCGCTGTTTGTCGCTCGTGTCAAAGAAGGGGTGCAAGTCCCAGACGTCCGAGGACGTCTCGACAGCTCCACCGTTATCGGCCATCATCTTCGCCCGGAACGCCGCGGGGAAGGTAACTCCGAGCTTCTCCTCGGTGTCGAGGATGTACTTCTCAGCGACCGGGAAGGGCATCGACTTCTCCTGATGGAACGATCAAACTCACCCACTACGTCTGGGAACTGCCGCCGACGTCCTCCACACAGACAACGAACCGCCGTTCGGTGTAGGTGTAGCCCACACCGCTGGCGCACTGATCCACGGTGACCGGGGATGCGACATCTTGGAGAATCTGGGTGGCCCGTTGCCGGTGCGGCGCCGACGCGTCGTTGCAGCCCACTCGAAACGGGTCGGTCTTGTGGTCCGGGTCGACACTCATACAACTGCCCAGCACCCAGTCGACGTCCAGGCACAGGGTGCTGTTTGCGCCGCCCAGCACGTTGCGGCTGGAGTACGACGAATCCACGTCGGCCGGGCACTCCGTGCGGTCGGTCCCATCCTTGGCGACGGCAACGA
Source organism: Mycobacterium marinum (assembly GCF_003391395.1). NCBI lineage: Bacteria > Bacillati > Actinomycetota > Actinomycetes > Mycobacteriales > Mycobacteriaceae > Mycobacterium > Mycobacterium marinum. The sequence continues at coordinate 2,203,273 of NZ_CP024190.1, read as the reverse complement.
CCTTGAAGTTGGAGTCCTCGCTGCCGCACGCGGCCTTGGTGGCCTGCGGCCGGTCCGGCGGTCCGGCAAGTTTGAGGCAGTCACCCACCGCCAGGTCGGCGGCCTTGGTGGTTGACGAGCAACCCACCAAGACGCCGGATGCCGGCACCGCCAGAGCCATCAGCACGGCCAAGAACAAGGCGCGCATCGCGCCGGGGGTCAGCGACGCAGGCCCAGCCGCTCAATGAGCGAGCGATAGCGCTGCACATCGATCTGGGAGATGTACTTGATCAGCCGGCGCCGGCGCCCCACCAGGAGCAGCAGTCCACGCCGCGAGTGGTGGTCGTGCTTGTGCACCTTGAGGTGCTCGGTGAGGTCAGAGATCCGCTTGGTCAGCAGCGCAATCTGCGCCTCCGGGGATCCGGTGTCGGTCTCATGAAGACCGTAGGAATTCAGAATTTCCTTTTTCTGCTCGGCAGTCAGCGCCACGAAACATCTCCATCAATTGGTCCGCGATCAGGGATTAGCCGGCGCGGCCACCGCGAACCGCAGCACGCGCCGATGTCGTCGGGCAGTCTAGCAGCGGTGTGGCCGACAGACACAAACGCCGCGGGTCAGCCGGTCGACAGCAGGACCCGGGTCCGTTCGGTATCCGCCCCGATCTCGGCGACCAGTTCGGGCACGGAAGCGAATTTCTTCTGGCCTCGGATGCGGGCAACGAAGTCCAGCGCCACGTGCTGACCGTAGAGGTCCGCGGCGGTGTCCAGGACAAACGCCTCGACCGTGCGGGTGCGTCCGGAGAAAGTCGGGTTGGTCCCGACCGAGACGGCCGCCTGGTAACGCTCCCCCGGTATGACCGCGCCGGTCACCGGGCCGTGTCCCAGGACGGTGAACCAGGCGGCGTAGACCCCGTCGGCCGGTATGGCCGAATACATCGGGGGCGCAACGTTAGCGGTGGGGAACCCCAGTTCGGCGCCACGCCCGTAGCCGCGGACCACGACGCCCTCGACGCGATGCGGGCGGCCCAGGGCTTCGGTGGCCGCCATGACATCACCGGCGTCCACACACGACCGGATGTAGGTGGACGAGAATGTCACGGTCTCGTTGCTGTGGTGCTCGGACACCAGCGACATGGCCTCCACGGCGAACCCGAATCGCTCGCCGGCGTGGCGCAGGGTGTCGACGCTGCCGGCCGCCTTCTTGCCGAAGGTGAAGTTCTCACCGACCACGACCTCGACCACGTGCAGGTGCTCGACCAGCAGTTCGTGGATGAAGCGATCCGGTGTGAGCTTCATGAAATCGGTGGTGAACGGCATCACCAGGAACACGTCGATGCCCAGCTCTTCGACCAACTCAGCGCGACGGGTCAGCGTCGTCAGCTGCGCCGGGTGGCTGCCGGGGTAGACCACTTCCATCGGGTGTGGATCGAAGGTCATCATCACGGTCGGCACGCCGCGCGCCCTACCGGCCTTCACGGCGTGCGCGATCAACTCGGCATGCCCGCGGTGCACACCGTCGAATACCCCGACGGTGAGCACGCATCTGCCCCAGTCCGTGGGGATCTCGTCCTGGCCACGCCACCGCTGCACAACCGCAAGCCTACGGCGCGATGGGACCGCGGCGTACAGCATCGCTGGGGTTGGCGGGTCTTGGCGGCACTGTCCGAGCGGGTTCGGCGCGCGCTCGGACGGTCATCGGGGCCCACCGGGACACGCTCGTTTGGCGGGCTGGACCGCCGATCAGGCGTGGGTTGCCTAAACTTTCTCCTTGTGAGGGCTGACGAGGAGCCTGGCGGTCTCACCACGGTTGCCCAGGACTATCTGAAAGTCATTTGGACGGCTCAGGAGTGGTCGCGGGAAAGGGTCAGCACCAAGATGCTGGCGGAGAAGATCGGCGTGTCGGCCAGCACCGCTTCGGAGTCGATACGCAAACTCGCCGAGCAGGGCCTGGTTGACCACGAAAAGTACGGTGCAGTGACCCTGACCGACTCGGGGCGGCGAGCCGCGCTGGCGATGGTGCGCCGGCACCGGCTCTTGGAAACCTTCCTGGTCAATGAGCTCGGCTACGGCTGGGATGAGGTGCACGACGAGGCCGAGGTGCTCGAGCACGCGGTATCGGATCGCCTGGTGGCCCGGATCGACGCGAAGCTGGGCTTCCCGCGGCGGGATCCCCATGGTGATCCCATTCCCGCCTCCGACGGGCAAGTGCCCACCCCACCGGCCCGCCAGCTGTGGGCCTGTCGGGATGGTGACACCGCGACCGTGGCACGCATATCCGATGCCGACCCGGAGATGCTGCGGTATTTCGACAGTGTCGGGATCAACCTCGACTCGCAGCTGCGGGTCCTGACCCGGCGTGAATTCGCCGGCATGATCTCGGTGGCGATCGAATCGGCCGACGGCGCCGCGAACACGGTCGATTTGGGGAGCCCCGCGGCGCGAGCGATCTGGGTGGTGGCCTGATCGGTCTGATCCGACCTCAGCCAAGTAGGCCCTTGGCGATGTGAGTTACCTGGACCTCATTGCTTCCGGCATAGATCATCAGCGACTTTGCATCGCGCGCAAGCTGTTCCACCCGGTACTCGGCCATGTAGCCGTTGCCGCCAAATAACTGGACGGCCTCCATCGCGACGTCGGTGGCGGCTTCGGAGGAGTACAGCTTGATCGCCGACGCTTCGGCCAGTGTCGGTTCCCTGCCCGCCTTGAGCTTCTCGAGTGTCTGAAAGACCATGTTCTCGACGTTGATTCGGGCCACCTCCATCTTGGCCAGCTTGAGCTGGATCAGTTGGAACTGCCCGATGTTCTTGCCCCACAACGTACGAGTCTTTGCGTAGTCCACGCACAACCGGTGACATTCGTTGATGATGCCCAGCGCCATCAGCGCCACCCCGAGACGTTCCACAGCGAAATTGGCACGGGCGCTCTCACGTCCGTCACCGTCGCCGTGGTGTTCACTCTCGCCGAGCAGACGGTCCGGAGTCAGCCGCACGTTGTCGAAGAACAACTCGCCGGTCGGCGAGGACATCATGCCCATTTTCTTGAATGGCTTGCCTTGCGTGAGGCCTTCCATACCCGATTCGAGCACAAAGATGAGTACCGGCCGGTCCCGCCGGTCCGAGGACGTGGCTCCGGCCTCGTCGAGTTTGGCGTACACCAACAACACGTCGGCGTAAGGACCGTTGGTGATGAAAGTCTTCTGACCGTTGAGGATGTAGTCGGCGCCGTCACGTTTGACGTGAGTCTTCATGCCGCCGAACGCATCCGAGCCGGAATCCGGCTCGGTGATCGCCCAGGCCGCGATCTTTTCCAGCGTCATCAACTCGGGCAACCAGCGCTGCTTCTGCGCCAGCGTGCCGCGGCTCATGATGGTCGCCGCGCCCAATCCAAGGCTCACCGCGACCGTGCTCAGCAAGCCGATGCTGACTCCGGCGAGCTCGGACACCAGCACCGCGGCCATCGACGCCTGGGGCCCCAGGCCACCCGAACCGCTGGTTCGGTGCCGCTTTTCGCCTTGGTTGGCGCGCTCGGCGTCCAATATCGACTTGACCGATTCGGCTGCCAGCACATCCAAACCGAACTGACTGAACAGCTTGCGCATGATCGGATACGGCGATAGCGCACCGGTTTCCAGTTCATCCAGATTTGGCCGAATCTCCCTGTCGATGAATTGACGAACCGCGTCGCGCATCATCAGATCTGTGTCGGACCACTCGATCATCGGAGCCGCCTCGCCGCCCGCTCGCCGCTCAGCGTTCGGCGCGCTGGTAGGCGGTGACCACGGCGGCGCCACCGAGCCCGATATTGTGCTGTAGCGCGGCCGTGACGTTGTCGACCTGCCTCCTGTCGGCGGTGCCACGAAGCTGCCAGGTGAGCTCGCAGCACTGGGCCAGACCGGTCGCACCGAGCGGATGCCCCTTGGAGATCAGCCCACCCGAAGGGTTGACCACCCAACGTCCGCCGTAGGTGGTGTCGCCGTTGTCGATCAGTTTGGGTGCCTCACCTTGGCCGCACAGGCCCAGCGCTTCGTAGAGCAACAACTCGTTGGCCGAGAAGCAGTCGTGCAGCTCGATCACTTGAAAATCTTCGGGGCCAAGTCCAGATTGTTGGTAAACGCGCTGTGCCGCTTGGACATTCATGTCGTATCCGATGAGGTTCTTGGCGCTGCCGTCGAAGGTCGACGCGAAGTCGGTGGTCATGGCCTGGCCGACGATCTCGACCGCTCGCCCAGCCAGCCCGTGGCTGTCGACGAAGGATTCCGACGCCAGGATCGCCGCCCCCGAACCGTCGGAGGTCGGCGAACACTGCAGCTTGGTGAGTGGCTCGTAGATCATCCGCGACGCCAGGATGTCGTCGAGCGTGTAGGCCTCCTGGAACTGCGCGAACGGGTTGTTGACCGAATGCTTGTGGTTCTTGAAGCCAATCTTGGCGAAGTGCTCGGCCGTGCTGCCGTACTGCTGCATGTGTTCGCGTCCGGCGGCCCCAAACATCCAGGGAGCCACCGGAAACGCGAATTCGGCTATTTGGGCCAGCGCCTTGACGTGTTTGTCCATCGGTTGCGTGCGGTCGTCGTAGGACGAGGACAGCGAGCCCGGCTTCATCTTCTCGAAGCCCAGCGCGACGGTGCAGTCGGCGAGTCCGCCGCGGATCGCCTGTGCCGCCAGGAACAACGCGGTGGAACCGGTGGAGCAGTTGTTGTTGACGTTGACGACCGGAATGCCCGTCATACCCAGTTCGTAGAGCGCCCGCTGGCCCGACGTCGACTCTCCATAGACATAGCCGATGTAGGCGTGCTCGACTTCGCGGTACTCGATGCCGGCGTCATTGAGCGCGTTGGTTCCCGACTCGCGCGCCATGTCGGGATAATCCCAGCCTTCACGACGACCCGGCTTCTCAAACTTCGTCATGCCGACGCCGATGACAAAAACCCTGTTCGACCCGTTGTTAGGCATCTTTACCCCTACTACCCTTCCAGGCCCCCCCTAGCGGCTGAAAGGCCGGAACGACCCCTCTTGCACAGTGTGCAACCCGGCCGCATCGACTTTAGGGGCGGGTCCCCTACATCGTCGCCGGGCGGATCACCACCACCGACTTGGTGCGGCGTCCCTCGTCGCGCAACAGCGCAATCACCCGGCCATCGGCATCGCTGGCGGCGTAGATGCCGTCGATTCCGGCCGGTTCAAGGGGACGACCGTTGCCCACGGACTGAGATTCGTCGACGGTGAGGTCGCGGCGCGGAAACATCAGCAGGCAGGCCTGATCGAGGGTCAGGCTCAGCGCCGGCCGCTCGACCAGCTCGTCGAGTGACGCGGCCTGGGACAGGTCGAAGTGACCAACGCGGGTGCGCCGCAGCGACGTCAAATGACCTCCCACATCGAGCGCCGCACCAAGATCGCGCGCCAGGGCGCGGATGTAGGTCCCCGACGAGCAGTCGACTTCGACGTCGATATCGACCACATCGGCGCCGCGTCGCAGATCCATCAGCTCGAATCGGTCGATGCGCACCGGGCGCGCCGCAAGCTCGACCGTCTGGCCTTCCCGGGCCAGTTGATACGCGCGCCGGCCGTCCACCTTGATCGCGCTGACCGCCGACGGAACTTGTCTGATGTCGCCGGTCAAATCCAAGATCGCCGCGGCGATTGCCTCGGGTGCGACATGTTCGGTGGACGCCGAGGCCAGCGGCTCGCCTTCGGCGTCCTCGGTGGAGGTCGTCTGGCCCAACCGGATGGTGGCGGCGTACGACTTCGAGGTGGCGGTCAGCAGGCCAAGGATCTTGGTGGCACGCTCGATGCCGATCACCAGCACACCGGTGGCCATCGGGTCCAGGGTTCCCGCGTGGCCGACCCGGCGGGTGCCGAAGATCCTGCGGCAGCGCCCAACCACGTCGTGGCTGGTCATTCCCCCCGGCTTGTCGACCACAACGATGCCCGGGCCAAAGCCGGGACCGGCGTTCTGCCGGCTCATAGCACGATCGCGGTCAGCACCAGCCCGCGCTCAACCGACCATCGACCGTGAAGTGTCGTCAGGGGCGGGCCCCACAGCGCACTCGGATCGATCAAGATGCGGGAGACAAAGCGGCCGGTCCGCCCCGAGTCATCGGCCTCGAAGGTGATGTGCGCGTCCTCGAATCCCAGCCACCGATTGGTCAGCGGAAACCATACTTTGTAGGTTGCTTCCTTGGCGCAGAACAGTATTCGGTCCCAGTGCAGGCCGTCCGGCATTGCCGACGGTATCTCGTCGCGCTCTTCGGGCAAGCTGATCGCATCGAGCACGCCGTTGGGCAACACGTCGTGCGGTTCGGCGTCGATGCCCACCGAACGCACCGCGGCGCTGCGACCGACCACGGCACCGCGGTAGCCCGAGCAGTGGGTGAGGCTACCCACCACGCCGTCGGGCCAGCACGGTTGCCCCTTGTCGCCCTTGAGAATCGGCACCGGCGGCACACCGAGGTCGCCCAACGCGACGCGAGCACAGTGGCGGACGGTGATGAACTCGTTGCGCCGCTTGGCAACCGACCTGGCGATCAGTGGTTCCTCTTCGGGCAGCGGCACCAGGCCGGGCGGGTCCGAGTACAGCTCCGCATACGCCAGATCATCGACCACGGTGCCGGGTAGAACCGACGACACCAACATGCTGATTGTCACCGCTCCTGCCGCTGCCGCAGTCTTTCCCGGAACTTGGTGGCCTGCGCCCTCATCTCCGGAGTGATCACGAAATGACCGCCGAAGTCGTTGAGGTACCCCGGCGCGTACTGGGGGTCCGGCAACACCTGACGCAGCCAGCTGTAGGGCTTGCGTCGACGCCATTCCCGCGGGTAGCCCACCGACACCTCTTCAAAGCGCACGCCGTCATGCCATGTGGTGCGCGGGATGTGCAGATGGCCGTAGACCGAACACAGCGCGTTGTAGCGGGTATGCCAGTCGGCCGTCTTGGTGGTTCCACACCACATCGAGAATTCCGGGTAGAACATCGCGTCACACGGTTCGCGCAGCAGCGGGAAGTGATTCACCAGCACGGTGGGCTGCATCCAGTCGAGCTGTTCGAGGCGGGCGCGGGTAGCGGCAACCCGCTCGCGGCACCAGGCATCCCGGGTGGCATAGGGCTCGGGCGAGAGCAGGAATTCGTCGGTGGCCACCACATTGCGTTGCTTCGCGATGGCCATGCCCTCGGCTTTGGTGGTCGCGCCGCTGGGCAGAAACGAGTAGTCGTACAGCAAGAACATCGGCACGATGGTGGCCGGGCCACCCCGTTCGGTCCATACCGGGAAGGGGTGCTCGGGTGTCACCACGCCCATTTCGTCGCACATGTTGACCAGGTAGTCATAGCGCGCCCGGCCAAAAATCTGCATCGGATCGCGGGTGGTGGTCCAAAGCTCATGGTTTCCGGGCACCCAGATCACCTTTGCGAATCGCCGCCGCAGCAAGTCCAGCGACCAACGAATCTCGTCGGTGCGCTCGGCAACGTCGCCGGCGACGATCAGCCAGTCCTCTGGCGAGGAGGGGTACAGCGACTCGGTGACCGGCTTGTTGCCCATGTGACCGGTGTGCAGATCGGAGACAGCCCACAACGTCGGCTGCGCCCCGCCGGTCGATTCGTGTCCTGTCACGACTCACCAGCCTAACGACCCGGTGAAGTGGAGACGAAATCCTTGGGTCCCGCACACCTCGGGTGCAGCGGCGGGGTTCAAGGCCCCAGGCTAAGGGGTCGGCGGTGGGCTGGGTGTGTGGGTCTCACTGATCCGGCAGTCCGACTGTGCCGTGAGCGATGAGGCCACCTGGGTGCCCAGTTTGAACTCGACGCCCCCGTGCCCGGCGAGGTAGACGTCATGGTCACCCGGCTTGTCCTTCATCACCCCAAAGGTGGTGGCGCCGAATTGCTGCCCACCATCTTTGACAATCTGAACAGCCTGCGGCCACTTGTCGTCGGGAATCGGCCCGCTGAATCCGACCATGAAATACGCCGTTCTGGCCCTGGTCCACTCGTAGTCGCCTCCACACCCATTCCAGCTGTCCACATCCATCGACCAGGTCAACCCCGGCACCAGGGCCGCGATCGCATCGGCCATCCGGGTCACCGCCGCGCGGTACTGATCCTTGGCCGCCTCCAACGAAGGCTTGGCCCGCAACGGGTTCTCCAGTTCAGCAACCTTCTCCGGACTCAACGGGCCCTCCTGCTCACCACCACGCCCAAGACCACCAGAACCACTGGGACCACATCCCAGCACCAGCACACAAACCAGCGCCAACAACCCCACCAGCCGCCACCGCATCAATGCCCTCCCGCCAATACGTGGCCGGGCGCTGCCGGCATCCCGCCGCCCAGAACCGGCGGGAGCAGCGGCGCGCCGACCTTATTGTCCGGCAGCCCAGCGGCGATCGCCGCCAGGTTATAGCCTGACATCCGCAGCTGTGGCTGCCCGGCGGCATCTTGGAAGACTCGCGGATAATCGCCATGGGCATACGCCCCGTCCCGCCAGATCCCGCCGGGATCGAAACCGGCCTGTGACGACAACTCCGTCAACCCGGGAGTCAGATACGGGTCCGGCCCCCAACCGTGTAGCGGGGCCAGCGGGGCCACCACGCTGGTGATCAAATCGTGCGGCGCCTGCATGACATAAGCATGCCCGTGCTCGAGTCCCAGCTGAGCCGGGCTGTAGAGCTCCAGGCCGGGTGAACCGTAGAACACGACATCGTTGACGGGATGCGCGCCATGGGCGTTGAGGTCCTGCAGAGCTAGCGACGCCGTCAACGAGCCATAGGAGTGCCCCAACACGGTGAGGTGGCCGGAGGGGTTATTGGCGCGCACCTGCTGCAAATACCTGGACAAATCGCCGGCGCCCGCACGTGCCTGCCCATCGGTCATGGTCTGCCACAGGTCACCCGCACTTGCGGTGTCGAGCGGGTTGGGGGGCGGCTCATAGCCCATCCACGCGATCGTGGCGACCGACGTCGGTTTGCCGGAATTCTTCAACTGCCGCATTTCCTCAAGCCGAAGGTTGCGTGCCTCGGAAACCATGCCCGGCAAGGTGCCCCGGGTGGTGGAACCGACTCCGGGCACGGTCACCGAAACATTGGCTGCGGTGTCCGGATTGCCAACAGCCACCGCCGCCAGCACCTGCTGGTGCGGGTCGTCCGGAAGCCGCAACTGGGCCAAGTACGTTTCCGGGGCGCGGCTCAAGGCCTGATCAACCGCATCGAGATCGCCCAGCCGGCCCTTGGCGGCGGTCAGCTGATCGTCAAGGGCGGCGAGCTGGCCCATCGCATCGCTGTCGAGGATGCCGTTGTTGTAGTCGCTGGCGGCCCGCGCCGCCAGCTGGTCATAGCGCCCCTGCAACTGCCCAATCCGGGCTCGCAGCTTGGCGCGTTCCTCACGCAACAGCTCCTCGTTGGCATCGCTGGCCCGCTGAGTCGGTGTCAGCCCCTCGGGTCCGACCGGCGCACCAGCCTCGGCCGGGATGGGCGAATCGCCGTCGGCCATGTTGACCGCCGACGCCAATTCCTCGTCGATGGTGTTCGCCTCAACCACAATCGCCCCCAGGTCAGCCTGCAGCTCGGCTTGCTTGGCAAGCACCCGCGCCCATTCGGACTCGGTGTGGCGCAAGCCCGGAATCGGCACCACCCGGTTGCTCAGCGCATCGATCTGCAGTTCGGCGGCCGCGGCGGCTTTGCGCAACGCGGCCAACTCCGATTGGACCTTCACAATCCCATCAGCGGCCCGATCCGCCGCCCTCGCAACTGCCAACGCTTCATTACCGTGGGCGTCGAGATCGCGGCGAAGTCCCGCGTTCTGATGCGCGGCAGCCTCGGCGGTCTTGCCACCGGAGTTGGCAAAAATCGACAGCGTGGCCAGCTGACGCGACACCTCCAAGCTCACCTGGGCTCGGGCGGTGGCCGCGTGGAACACTTCCCGAACCGCTTGCGCGTCCCACCGATCGATATCGGCGACCGTCAGCGACACCGATCACAACCAACGCCCACTTGGGCGAGCGCGCGGGCCCGCTCCTCCTCTTCCGCCGTATGCGCGACGGCGGCTTGATGCAGGCCGCGTGCATGATCGCCGATTCTGCTCAACAACGCCCTCGACATTTCCAGCCAGTCGTCCATGGCGGCATTGAGAGCCAGCGCCGACGCGCCCTGCCACCCGGACTGAGCGGCCTGGATCCGATGATCGGACGACAAATGTCCGGCCGCCAAGTCCTCCCCCTGCCCGGTGACATGCGCCGCTGAGCGCACCCATTGCTCCGGGTTGATCTCAAACACCCAGACATTCTTGCGCTGGGCGCCACCAAGCGCACTTCATCGCGGGTCAGGGCGAAATTCGAGCTGCGCCACGCTCGAGTTGGCCACCAAGAAATCAACCCCCCGGACTAGAACAAGTTCTCGTTTGACTGTGGCGGCGCGGAGCCGACTTGTACACTCCGGGCAAAGGGACCGCCCAAAGGCAGGGGGTGTCGTGCTTACCAAAGTGCGTCTGGCCGGAGCGCTTGGCGCACTGGTCGCAGCGGCGGTGATCGGCTGGCAGGGCGTCGCGCCGGCCCCCACCAGAGGCGAAAGCATCGATCTGCGCTCAACCACCGCGCCGCTGTCGAGCACGATGAAGAGCCCGATCGTGGAGACCAACAACGTACGCCCGTTCGACGCGTGCGAAGACATCCCGTTCGACGCCGTGCAGCGACTCGGTCTGGCCTACACGCCGCCCGAACACGAGGATGGGTTGCGGTGCCACTTCGATGCGGGCAACTACCAGATGGCCGTCGAAACGATCGTCTGGCGCAGCTACGCTCAGACCCTGCCGCCGGATGCCATCGAGACCACTATCGCGGGCCACCGGGCGGCTCAGTACTGGGTGATGAAGCCGACCTATCACAACAGCTTCTGGTTCTCCTCCTGCATGGTCACCTTCAAAACCAGCTACGGGGTGATCCAGCAGTCGCTCTACTACTCCACCGTCTACTCCGAGCCCGATGTCGACTGCCAGGCAACCAACCTGCAGCGGGCAAATGAGCTTGCCCCCTACTACGTTTTCTAGCTCCGCTAGCGAGCGTGGCTAACCTGGGGATATGAGCATCACTTCGACCGACGTCGGGCAGCCCACGCTGCGCGCCTTGACCAAACGAGTCGGCGGCAGCGCGGCCGGCGGCGCTCTCGGCGGCTTATTGGGCCTACCGCGCGCGACCACCCGCTACACCGTGAGCCGCGTCGGAGTCCCGATGCGCGACGGTGTCCACCTGGTGGCCGACCACTACTGCCCCACTACGTCGCGACCTGCCGGGACCGTGCTGGTCCGCGGACCCTACGGGCGCGGATTTCCGTTCTCGTTGGTGTTCGCCCGCCTGTATGCCGCCCGCGGCTACCACGTCGTGCTGCAGAGCGTGCGGGGAACCTTCGGGTCCGCCGGGCAGTTCGAGCCAATGGTCAACGAGGCGGCCGACGGCGCGGACACCGTCGAGTGGCTGCGCCGGCAGCCCTGGTTCACCGGCCGGTTCGCCACCATCGGGGTGTCCTACCTGGGGTTCACCCAGTGGGCGTTGTTGCAGGATCCGCCTCCGGAGCTGGCCGCGGCGGTGATCACCGCGGGCCCCCACGACTTACGGTCCTCGGTCTGGGGCACCGGCTCGTTTGCCATCAACGACTTCCTGGGCTGGAGCGAGTTGGTCGCCCGCCAGGAAGATCCGGTGCGCATCCGGACCGGAATCCGCCAACTGACCGCCCCGCGCCGGGTGGCGCGAGCGGCGGCCGAATTACCGATGGGTGAATCGGCCAGGACGCTGCTCGGTACGGGGGCGCCGTGGTTCGAATCGTGGGTCGAGCACACCGACCACAGCGATCCGTTTTGGGACCGGATGCGCTCCCAGGACGCATTGGACCGGGTGCAGGTTCCGGTACTTCTGGTCGGCGGTTGGCAAGACGTCTTTGTGCAACAGACGTTGCAGCAGTATCGGCATCTGCGCGACCGCGGCGTGGACGTCGCGCTGACCATCGGCCCATGGACCCACTCGCAGCTACTCAGCAAAGGGCTGGCCGTCGGCGCACAAGAAACGTTGGACTGGCTCGACACCCACCTGGGCGGCACGGGCGAGTTGCGCCGGCCCGACGCGGTTCGCGTCTACGTGACCGGCGAGGGCTGGCGCCACCTTTCGGACTGGCCGCCGAAAACCACTGACCATGAGCTCTACCTGCACCCCACCGGCCGCCTCAGCGAGATCGCGCCGCCCGACGCAACGACACCGGCAACGTTCCGCTACGACCCCACCGATCCCACCCCGACCATCGGCGGCCCGCTGTTGTCCTCCAAAGCCGGCTATCGCAACGACAGTCGGCTCGCTTCACGCAATGACGTGCTCACCTTTACCGGCTCCGCGCTGACCCATGATCTGTGGATTCACGGGCACCCGGTGATCGAGTTGACCCACAGCTCGGACAATCCCAACGTCGACGTGTTTGTCCGGATCAGTGAGGTCGACAGCAACGGGCGATCCCGCAACGTCAGTGACGGTTACCAGCGACTGGGCGACGCGCCCGAAACGGTCCGCATCGAACTCGATCCGATCGCTCACCGCTTCAAGGCCGGCTCGCGTATTCGCGTCTTGATTGCGGGCAGCTGGTTCCCGCGTTATGCCCGCCACCTGGGCACCGACGAGCCGACCCTGACCGGACGGCAGGTGCAACCGGCCACCCACTCGGTGTACTTCGGCCAGTCGCGGCTGCTGCTCGGTGTCGACCAGTCAGCCAACGACATCACGGACGCGGGCAGCGACGAATCACCCGAATGACGCGTCCGCACGGGATCTGGGATTGAGACGAATTAGCCTGGCAGTCAATGCGATTCGGCCGAGAGAGCCGAAATGGCGGCTCGACGGGCTTGGCCCGGAGATGCGCCGACCGCGGATTGAAATGCGCAGTAGCGCAGTGCAGCACGTCAACGATCGATGAGCGCCCAACGCGGGCGCTAGCATCCCTGAACTCCTCCGCCGCGGCACGGTCGGTCAGCAAAATCTGGAGCCGGCCGTTTCCGCCTCTGCACCTCAATAGCACTGCTTTCCATAGCATTTGGGATATCTGCCCGTCATTGATTGCAGCGTCGCGCGATTTGGCTGGGGTGCAGACCCGCGCTGCCTGTGTGGTTCGCGTCCGCGACCGGCTCTGGGTATGCTCGGCTCCCGTCGAGTTCAAGACCGACTTGCTCACACGGCGCAAGCCGCCGGACCCGTACCGATTGGACGGGGTCAAGCCCACCCATGATGGAACTATTGACGATTTGGTGCGTTACATGATCGAGGTATTGACCAGTTGTTCGCTGGGCGGCGCGGGCGCTGTGGTGCCCACCGCCGCGCGATCCGCCCTCAGGGCAGCCGACTTCGGAGTCGAACGGCCCACCGTGCCGGGCGCACGACGTTCACCTGGGGGTTCGCTCACGTGAAGGCCGACCAGAATGCCCACCGGGCCGATGTGACCCCGGCGTTTCAGACTCGAGCGCGCCGCGGTCGGCTCTTCACCCGATTCTGCACCGTTGTTGCGGCCGGGATGCTGACCGCTTCCGCCGTGGCACCGACCCAGGCGACCCCGGCAGCGGCCGATCGCTGCGATGGTGGACCGGGTTGGGAGTTCACGTCTGACGAGTTCGACAACTCGTATGGCCGGCACGCCTTCGTCGGCAACGGCTACCTGTCGCAACAAGTGCCGCCGGCGGGCATGGGGTATGCGCAGACCGGTGAGGAGACCGGATTCCCCCTCTTCACACCGCGTTTCGACGGCGCTTTCACCGCGGGCTTGTACTCCGTGGCTCCGACCAAGCAGAGCTCCGTGCCCCGGCGTGCCATCGCGGCGATACCCACGTGGTCGACGTTGGAGGTACAGCAAGGCGCCCACAAGTACTCGCCCGAAGTGTCCCCGAAGCAGGTGTCGAATTTTCGGCAGACGCTCAACGTCAGGTGCGGGCTACTGCGCACGTCGTTGACGTGGACGACACCAGACGGGCGTGCGACGGACCTGGAGTACCAGGTGCTGGCCGATCGAGCGAACCCGCACGTCGGGGCGGTGCGCCTGAAGATGACGCCGCACTGGAGCGGACCGGCTCAGGTGGTCGACCGAATCGATGGGGCCGGAGCACGGCGGGTACAGCCGACCGGGTCTGGTGCCGACGAAAACACCATTCATGTCGGCTTTTCCACCGACGGGGTGGGTGTGAACGGCGCGGTCGCGTCAACGCTGCAGGCCGGTCCGTCAGCAAAGGTGCGCGAACACCACCACCGCGCCGACGGTCTGACCGCTGAGCATGCCGTCGATTTCCAAGTCGAGCCGGGTCACACCTACGAATTCGCAAAGTTCGTGGGCGTGGACACCAGGCGCCGAGATGCCTCGACCGCGGTGCGGTTCTCCCGGGATGCGGCCGAGCGCGGTTGGGGCAATGTGTTCGCGACGCATGCCGAGCAGTGGTCGCGGTTGTGGCGAAGCGACGTCCGAGTTGTCGGGCGTCCACAGCTGCAGGACGCGTTGCGTTCAACGAACTACGCCCTGCTGTCCAGCATCCGTGAGGGTCAGGCCAGCAGCGTCGCGCCGGCCGGGCTGAGCAGTGACAACTACGCCGGGCTGATCTTTTGGGATACCGAGCTGTGGATGTACCCGAACCTGCTGCTCGCGCACCCCGAAATCGCGCGCAACATCATCGATTACCGGGTGACAACGCTGCCGGCAGCGCGCCGTAACGCGCAATCGATCGGCGAGAAGGGCGCTTTCTACCCGTGGACGAGTGCGGACACCGGCGATGTATACGCCGACTGCCACAGCTGGGATCCGCCGCACTGCCTGACCCAAAACCATCTGCAAAGTGACGTCGGGTTTGCCATGTGGCAGTACTACCTGGCCACCGGCGACCGGCAATGGCTACGCCACGACGGCTGGCCGGTCCTGCAGGCGGTCGCCGAGTACTGGGCCGGCCGCGTGCGGGTCAATCGTGACGGGAGCTACTCGGTTGCCAACGTCGCCGGGCCCGACGAGTACAGCAACGGTGTCACCGATGGCGTATTCACCAACGCGGGCGCCGCTATGGCGCTCACCCGCGCCACCGAAGCGGCGCGGCTGATTGGCGAAACGGCACCCCAGCGATGGGAACAGATCGCCGAACACCTGCGGATTCCGTTCGACCCGAGCCACAAGGTGTTTATGCAGTACGACGGCTACCGAGACAGCACGATCAAGCAGGCCGACTCCGTATTGCTCCAATATCCGTTGGAGTGGCCGATGTCACGTGAAGCCGCGACCAACACCCTCGACTTCTACGCACCGCGCACCGACCCGGACGGTCCTGCCATGACGGATGCCGTGCACGCAATCGACGCGGCCGCCACCGGCGAACCGGGGTGTGCGACCAACACCTACCTGGACCGTTCCGTGCTGCCATACCTCAGAGCGCCATTCGCGCAGCTTTCGGAAACTCGCGATGACAGTGGCAGTGCGCGCACCGGGCCTCCGGCGTTTAGCTTCCTGACCGGCGGCGGCGGATTCACGCAGGTGTTCACCTTCGGTCTGACCGGCCTGCGATTGCGCGCCGACGGCATCGTCGTCGACCCGATGCTGCCGCCGCAGCTCGCCGACGGCGTGGAAGTTGCCAACCTGCATTGGCAGGGCCGCACCTTCGACATCGCTATCGGGCCCCAGACCACACAGGTCAGCCTTCGCGACGGTGAGCCATTCACGGTGCACGCCACGGACCGGGACCATGTGGTGAGCGCGCAAGAGCCGCTGGTCCTCCAGACCCGGCGCCCGGATCTCACACCGACCAGCGATGTCGCTCGGTGCCGACCCGCGACCGCCACATCGGAGGAGCCGGGACGGTACGCCGAGGCTGCGGTCGACGGCAACAACGCGACCAGCTGGGCGCCCAACGGAACCGCGGGCTCCCTCACCGTCGACTTGGGCCAGCCACGGCAGCTCACCAAGATCGCGACGACGTGGACTGATGTTGCGCCGAGCTCCTTGCGCCTGTTCACCTCCGTTGATGGTGAGCATTTCAGCGAAACGGAGACCGAGCTTGCGCCGCCGCGGCTAGCCCGCTACGTGAAACTGGAAGTCACCGGGCCAGCGCAGCAACATGTCGGATTGCGTGAATTGGTGGTAACCGATCGGAGTTGACGTTGCGGGTTTCAGGCGCCGGCCAGTCAGCCGACGGCATCACGGACGCGGGCAGCGACCTGCGATAGCAGCGCCTCGTCGTGCACCGGTGCCGCCTTGCTCGGCGCAATCGGCAACTGGACCCAACTGGTGCACCCCCCGAACTCCGGAACGCGGCGCACCCGCACGGGCTCGGCGAGCGGGATCGCCGACACCACCAGCACGGCAAGCTTGTGTTTGGGCCGGAAGTCGAGCCGCTCGGACCGTACCGACTCTGCGGTCCAGATGTGCAGATCCTCGATTTCTCCCAGCCCCTCCGGACGGTTGACGGGCAGTGCGGCAACAACTTTCGCTGCCGCACGGATCAGCAGGTGGTCGTCGGTACTATCGGCAGCGGCGGCGGTCAGTAGATCCCGGTGCTCGGGTCGAACCCGCTCGGTGTGACTGTGCGCCACCGTCGGAAACAGCAAAAACTCTTGCGCCGCAACCTCGAATCGCTTCTCACCGATGCCACCCTTGCGCAGCAGCACCTTCTGGCGCCCGTCCAGTAGCGCGTGCACCGCGGCGCTCCACTCCTTCAGCGCGGGCGTCATGGCGATTGCGAGCCCGCCAACCGCGCCACCACCTCTGGTCGGCGCAACGGCGGAACCGTCTTTGGCGGCTGCCGCCGGGGGGCTAGCCCGGCGAGCAACCGTGTCGTGGTCGCAGTGACTTCGGCGACCGCGGCTTCAAACGCTTCCGCGTTGGCAGCCGAGGGATGGGTGATCCCGCTGACTTTGCGCACATACTGGCGCGCCGCGGCCGCGATTTCCTGGGCAGTGGCCGGCGGCTCCAGCCCGCGCAGTTCGGTGATGTTCCGGCACATACCTCCACGATAGGCACCATGGGTCCGCTCGACCCCGCTACCCGCCAGCAGGAGTGCGTTGCATCACCCGATAGCGGAATCCGTATTTCTGCTCCGCCACGGCGGTATTCCTGCCGGCCGCTGTCATCGGCATGCCCTGCAGGTATGCGTTCGACTTCGCACTCGCCACCGAGCCGGCCAGGTCGAGCTGCTCATCGGCGGCGGCGTTGGCGAATTCTCGAACCCCAGCACCCCAACTGCTCGGCGTCGACAGGGATCCCGTCAACCGCGCCTTGCCCATTGCCGCCGACACCGGGCGGGTCAGCGTGCCCAAATCCTCCTCGAACTCCGCGGCGGCCCCGCCATGGGCGCCGTGCAGCATCGACCCCCAGTTGTCAACGACAGAGGATCCCGAGCCCCCGGCGCCACTGGCGGTCCCGGGAATGGCTTGCAGCGCTATCGATGTGGAAAACTGCACCATCCCCAGGGCGAAGTAGCTTTGCCCCAACAGCCGGACCACCGTGGTCCTTTCGGCGGGCGTGATGCCGGGCAGGTGCGCTTCGAGCCATTGCGCCAACGCCGCGAGCCGCGGGAAGGCGACGGGTCGCCGGGTCGCCGCCAACAGCGCTGACCCGCCAGCCACCGCGGTTGTGGTGGCGGCTTTTCCCATCGCGGATGCTTGCCACAGTGGTCCAGGCAGGTTGGTCGTCGCGGGCGGCGGCACGAAGGGAGTCAGCCTGGTGGCGGTCGCCGAGGATGCGGCGTAGCCGTACATCGCGGCGGCGTCCTGGGCCCACATCTCGGCGTATTGGGCCTCCGTGACCGCGATCGCCGGGGTGTTCTGACCGAAGAAGTTGGTGACGATGAGCGTCGTCAACAAGACCCGGTTAGCCGCGACCACGGGCGGGGGCACGGTCATGACGAATGCCGCCTCATAGGCGGCCGCGGCCGACCGCGCCTGACTGGCGGTCCGTTCGGCCCGGATGGCGCTGGCGCGCAACCATGCCACATACGGGGCGGACGCACCCACCATCGAAGCCGCCGCCGGACCGACCCACGGCCCACTCGTCAGCTCGGAAATCACCGATGTATAGCCGGAGGCCAGCACACCAAGCTCGAAGGCCACCGCATCCCATGCCGCCGCGGCCGCCAGCATGGATCGCGAGCCTGGGCCGAAATACATCAGCGCAGAGTTGATTTCGGGTGGTCGTGCCCCATAGTCGGCATGCGCCATCAGCGCTTTCCTGATTGGATGCGGTCGCCTGAATACAGGAACGTCTGCATCGGGAACATCGCCATAGGTTGGGTCAGCACTTATGTCCTGGCCGTCGGGCGGGACCGTCATCACGTTGGTCGCGATCACGTTTCAACCGGCAAAGGGTGGGCGTGCCATCACGGTGGGGCGGACACCGTATCGGGGACCCGAACCGGACGCGCCGAGCCCGGGACCGCCAAGCGGCATGCCCCCCAACAGGTTCCCGGCGCCTCCACCATCGGGTGCGAACTTGAGCGTCTCGATCGGCATGCGCGCTGGCATGGACTCGAGATCCGGGACGGACTGCGCCCACGACGGCGGCACCGACAACCGCCCCAGCGACGCGGCGTGCCCCAGATGTGCCGATACCTGCCCGCCGCCGTCAATCAGGCCGCCCAGACCGGCTAACCCACTGGCGGCGCCGCCAGTGGCCGCCGCGGTGGTGCCGCTGAGCAATCCCAGGGTCTTGCTCATCTGAATGAAGTTGTTCGCCATCCCAATGCTGAAATAGGGCAAGCCCTCGGTGTTGTAGAAAAAGCTGGCATATGGCTGCAAATCGGTGAGCAGCGCCGAAATCGAGGTGGGGAAAGTCGTTCCGAACAAGATTTGCCACAGCCAACCCAGCGGGGAGTCTGGTGTGGTCGAGGCTGCAATTGGCGCAACAATGCCATGCAACGCCTTGGGGATCTCCGAAATTAGCCGCGACAGCGTTGTTTGACTGGTGCCGGCCAATGTTGCCGCCGAGTGTGCGACCGCAGCGATCTGACCGGAACCGGCGCCGGGGCTAACGATCTGCTGCGGCTGCGTGAACGGGGTCAACTCCGTGGCCGACGAGGTGGCCGCGGCGTACTCGTACATGGCCGCGGCGTCTTGAGCCCACATCTGGCCGTACTCGGTTTCCAAGGTGGTAATCACCGCGGTGTTCTGACCGAAGACATTCGATGCGATCAGCTCGGCCAACCGCACCCGATTCGCCGAGATCAGCGGCGGTGGTACCACCGCACCAAACGCGGTCTCGTAGGCCGCCGCCGAGGCTCTGGCCTGCATCGCCGTGTGCTCGGCCTGTGCGGCGGTGGCCCGCATCCAGACCACATAGGGCGCGACCGCATCTGCCATCGCCACCGATGCCGGGCCCAGCCACCCTTCCTCGACCAGCCCGATGACCAGGGATTCATAGCTGGTCGCCGCCGAATCCAACTCCGCGGCAACGCGGTTCCAGACCGATGCCGCAGCGGTCATCGACGTCGACCCCGGACCCATATACATCAGCGCGGAGGTGACTTCAGGCGGTCTGCGCCCAAAATCCATCTCTTCGTCTCCTCACCTCGGAAGTAGCAGCGGTTACGAGATCTGCGCCGGCTGTGCCGCAGACACCCAAAAAGCGAGCCCGTCAACAGTTTTCCTACAAAACAGTTGCTATATGCAGTAATTGGCCGCTCGCAGGAAACGGTAGCGTCTATTCACGCGAAACCCAAGTGGGTTCAACACTGTTCACCGTTGATACACCACCCAGCCACTCCAAATTCGGCGCCGAGGGCTGCGGCCCCTTCCTGCCAACCAGCCGGATAGGGGTCCTTGCCAGCGCCGACTACGGTGAAATCATGACCAACGAAATCCTGCTGATTGATACTGCTGAGCGGGTGCTCACTTTGACCCTCAACCGCCCGCAATCACGCAATGCTCTATCGGCGGCCCTGCGGGATCAGTTTTTCGCGGCTCTCGCCGCGGCCGAGACCGACGACGACGTCGACGTCATCATCCTCACCGGCGCCGATCCGGTGTTCTGCGCCGGACTGGATCTCAAGGAGCTCGGCGGGCAATCAGCACTGCCCGACATCTCGCCGCGCTGGCCGGCCCTCACCAAGCCGGTGATCGGAGCCATCAACGGTGCCGCGGTGACGGGCGGACTCGAACTCGCCTTGTACTGCGACATCCTGATCGCCTCCGAGCAGGCACGCTTCGCCGACACCCACGCGCGAGTCGGGCTGTTGCCCACCTGGGGCCTCAGCGTGCGGTTGCCCCAGAAGGTGGGCGTGGGCCTGGCCCGGCGCATGAGCCTCACCGGGGACTACCTTTCGGCCACCGACGCGCTGCGCGCGGGCCTGGTCACCGAGGTCGTGGAGCACCAGCAACTGCTGCCCGCCGCGCGCCAAGTCGCGGCGTCCATCGTTGGCAACAACCAGAACGCGGTCCGAGCGCTACTCGCGTCCTACCACCGCATCGATGAGTCTTCGACCGCGCAGGGGCTGTGGCTGGAAGCAACTGCCGCTAGAGAATTCCGGACCAGCGGCGACGATATCGCGGCCAACCGCGAGGCTGTCCTCAATCGCGGACGTTCCCAAGTGCGGTAGCGATCACACCGCGCTTGCCTGAACGCAGAACTGCAGGGATCCTTGCCAGATGACCGATCCCCATGACGTCGTCGTCATCGGTAGCGGTCCAGCCGGATTGAGCAGTGCGTTAACGCTCGCCCGAGCCCGAAGATCCGTCCTGGTCATCGATGGCGGGCAACCGCGCAATGCGCGGTCAGCCGGGGTCCATGATTTCTTGACCCGCGACGGTTGTGCCCCCGCGGATCTCATTTCCGCCGGTCATGCCGAAATTGCGGGTTATGGCGGCCAACTCCGCCAGGGCCAGGTCGTGGCGGCACACCGCAACGGATCGATGTTCGAGCTTTCCATCACCGACGGCAGCACGATTCGCGCACGCAAGCTGCTTATCGCTTCGGGGCTGGTGGACCATTTGCCCGACATCACCGGCCTGGCCGAGCTATGGGGCACCGATGTGCTGTATTGCCCGTACTGCCACGGGTGGGAGGTGCGAGACCAGCCGATCGGCGTCCTGGCGACCGGGCCCGAATCGGTCCATCAGGCCCTCATGTTCCGACAGTGGAGTCCGCGGATCACGCTCTTTCTCAACGGCGCAGTCGATCCGAGCGAACCCGAGCGAGCCCGGCTGCACGCCCGCCAGATCGAAGTCGTAACCTCGCCGGTCACCGAGGTTGTCAGCAGCGACGGGCGGCTAGAGGCCGTCGCGCTCGCCGACGGCAACCGCGTCGCGCTGGCAGCGCTCGCGCTGTTGCCGCGGATGGTCGCCAACACCGATTTCCTAGACCCGCTGGGGCTTCGCTTGGTGACCCACCCGTCGGGTTTCGGCGAGAATCTGCAGACCGATGGCAGCGGCCGTACCTCGGTGCCCGGCGTCTACGCCGCCGGCAACGCGGCCGACATTTCGGCTCACGTGGTCAACTCGGCGTCTTCTGGCCTGCTCGCCGCTATGGCCATCAACGCCGACCTGGTCGACGAGGACACCGAGCAAGCACTTCTGGGGGTTGCTGACCGATGACATCGGGTCCGCGATAGCACCGGTACTGCTCAACGGATGCGCGACTCGGTTCGACTATCGAAGAAGCACACTTCCTGCGGATTGGCCGCGATCGACAACGAGTCCCCTGCACCGACGGTGGTGTGGCGGTCGGACCGGATCACGACCCGCCGGGTCCGTGACGACCACCCGTCCTGGGCGACGGGGGTTGCGTAGATGAACGATTCGAAGCCCAGTTCCTCGACCTGTTCGACGCGAACACCCAATGCTGCGGTCCCATCGCCTCCAACCACATCCCAGGACTCCGGCCGGACGCCAATCAGCACCCGATCGGCGGCGCCGCGCGGAACCGGTATCACCAGACCGGACAGTCGCGCCACCCCATCGGCGACCGGAGCCTCGATGAGGTTCATCGCCGGCGCCCCGATGAAAGTGGCGACGAAAGTGTTCACCGGGTTGTCATACAGTTCCCGGGGCGTGTCAACCTGTTGCAGCACCCCGTCTTTGAGTACGGCGACCCGATGGCCCATTGTCATGGCCTCCACCTGGTCGTGTGTGACGTACACGGTGGTGGTGCCCAGCTGACGTTGCAGCCCCGAGATGTGCGATCTGGTGCTCACTCGCAGCTTGGCATCCAAATTCGACAACGGTTCGTCCATGCAAAAGACCCGCGGCCGGCGCACGATGGCTCGTCCCATCGCCACCCGCTGGCGTTGTCCACCCGAGAGCTTCGACGGCTTACGATCCAGCAGCTCGGTCAGTTCCAGCATGCTGGCAACATCGAGAACTCGTTGCCGAGTGTCCGCTCGCGACATGCCGGCATTGCGCAACGCGAATCCCATGTTCTGCGCCACCGTCATATTCGGGTAAAGCGCGTAGTTCTGGAATACCATCGCGACATCGCGGGCCCGCGGCGGAAGGTCGGTGACATCCGTATCGCCGATAGTGATACGACCGCTTTCAACGGATTCCAGTCCGGCCAGCACCCGCAGTATGGTGGATTTGCCGCAACCGGAAGGGCCGACCAGCACCAGAAACTCGCCGTCGGCGATCTCGAGGTCCAGGTTGTTCACAGCGGGCGCACCACTGCCCGGATACCGATAGGTGACCCCGGAGTACTGCACTTTAGCCATGCTGGCGAAGCTTTCGCACGATCTGTCGGTCCAGAATGATCTGCAGCTGCCTTTCAATACTTGCGAATGTCTTTGCCACGTTTGTTCCCCGCAACCCGATGGACTCGAGCCCGGCGGAGATGATTCGATCGGCACCGGGCAGGAAAACCCGCGCGTAGTCCTGCGGGCGGGTGTGGGGAAGCTGGTTGATCGCAACTCTGGCGCGCGGATGATCCGCCAGATACTTCTGTTCGCTGGGGACATCGGCTGCCGACTTTCGCACCGCCAGATATCCGGTGCGCTGACTGAAATAGGCGGTATTGACCGGGTTGGTGATGTACTCGATGAACCTGAGCGCGTTGCGCTTGCGTTCGTCGGAGAGCTTGGTGGGAATCGCCAGGCCCGCCCCACCCGTCGGGCATCCGGGGGCTCCGCCCGGGCCGGTAGGCATGGGCGCCGCACCAAAGTCGAATTTGGCCATCTGGGTAATGCCGGTCAGCGAGCCGGTCGAGGCGACCGCGGAGGCCATGATTCCGGTGGCGAATTCGTTGGCGATGTTGTTGGCGACCGCCGCATAACGCTTGGTATGGATGCTGTCCCGGTAAAAGTTGCCGGCCGCGATGGTGTCGGGGTCGGTGAATCGCAGCGTCCACAGATCCGAGTAAGAACCATCGAAGGTCCAGTTCACTCCTTGGAACGTCCACGAGATCAATTCGGCATTGGCCCAGCCGTGGGCCCACTGCCGTTCATCGACGACGCGTTGTAGCCGCGGACCCCAGTCATCGAATTCTTGCCAACTGTTCGGCCCGCGATCGGGCAATCCGGCCCGCTGCCATACCGCCTTGTTGTAGTAGAACAGCGGCGTCGAGCGCGCATAGGGCAACGCGTAATGCCGTCCGTTGAACTCGTAGTCGGCCAGCAGTGTGTCCACATAATCAGAGGTGTCCACACCGATCTGGCGAAATAGTTTATCGAGGGGGGAAATCACGCCGCTCAAGGCAAAGTGAAACCACCAGATATCGTCCAGCACAACCACATCGGGCACGTCGTCGCCGATAAGTGCGGCGTTGAACTTCTCCGCCACTTCGTCGTAGTCCATGCCGGCATCGACCAATTTGACCGACAAGCCGGGAAACTGCTGCTGAAAACGGTCGATCAGAACCTTCTCCACGCCGGATGATTGACCCGGATGATTGGACCAGAACGAGATCGGTCCGGGCCCCGACTTGATCGAGACGTTGTTGGTGATCCCGGCGCATCCGGCCGTCACACCGGCCGCGGCAGCACTTGCCAGCGACAGAAACCGTCTGCGATGCATGGAGTTCATGGCCCACTAACCCTTAACCGCACCCGAGGTGAGGCCCTTGATCATGCGCCGCTGCAATCCGATGAAGATGACCAGGATCGGCAACATCGCCAACAGTGTCACTGCCATCACCGGACCCCAGTTCGTCACGCCCTCGGCCTGCTGAAGGAAGGTCAGCCCCACCGGCAGCGGCGCCACCGATTCGTCGTCGGACATCAGAAATGGCCACAGGTATTCATTCCATTCGTTGACGACTGTAATGATGCCGAAGGCCACCATGGTGGGACCAGACATCGGCAACACCACCCGAAATAGCAGTTGCCACCAACGCGCCCCGTCCATCCGCGCGGCCTCGATGACCTCGCTGGGCAGCGACAAAAAGTGATTGCGCATCAGGAAGGTTCCGAACGCGACTCCGGCAAGGGGCAAGATGATGCCGGGAAACGTGTTGCGCAGCCCCAGCTGAGCGATCAGCGCGTAGTTGGAGATGACGGTGATCTGGTTGGGCACCATCAGCGCGGCAATGATCAACAAGAACACCGGGGTTTTGCCCGGGAACTGGACAAACACCAAGCCGAATGCGCTGAACACACCGAGGGCGAACTTCACCACAGCCAGCACCGAGGTGATAATCACCGAGTTACGCAGGAAGGTCCAAAACGGGATCTGCCGGGTGGCCGTCCAATAGTTCTGCGGATACCAGTGCGGCGGCCACCAGTTGGTCGGTTGTGAGTAGATGTCCGCCTGTTCCTTGAACGAGGTGAAGAACACGAACAGCAGCGGCCCGGCCACCACAGCCATCACCAACAACATGGCGACATAGCCGAGCGCACGAACGATGGCCCTCGAGCCGCGCGGGCGCAAGGACATCACTGCTGCTGCCCTCTATCCATGACTCGCACCTGGTAGTAGGTGACGACCAACAGGAAAAGAAACATCATCGTTGCGATGGTGGCGCCGTAGCCGGCGCGGAAGTTTCGGAAGGTCTCCAGATACACCTGGTACACCATCGTTGTGGTCCCGGTTCCTTCCGGTCCGCCGCGGGTCATGACGTTGATTACATCGAACACCTGCAGCGAGTTGATCAGCACGGTAATCGACAGGAAGAAGGTGGTTGGCCGCAACTGCGGCAGCAGTACCCGCCGAAAGCTCGTCCACCGGCTCGCGCCGTCGATTTCTGCGGCCTCCAATAGATCTCGACGCACGCCCTGCAACGCCGCCAGATAGATCACGCAGGTGTATCCGAGGTTCTTCCACACATAGGTGACCGTCACCATGAACAACGCCCAGGGCGTGTCCTGGTAGAAGTCGGGAGCGTTGACCCCGACCCGGTGCAACAAGTCTTGCACCAGACCGAAATGTGGATCGAACACGAACTGGGCTGCCAGACCGACGGCCGCACCCGAGATCACAAACGGTGCGAAGACCGTTGAGCGCACCAGGTTTCGCCCGCGCAACGGTTGGTCGAGCAGCATCGCCAGCAGCAGTCCCAGCACCATCGATCCGGCCACCGCTGCGGTGGTGAAAATCGCCGTGTTGGCCACGATCTGGCGGGTGTCCGGACGACTGAACCACTCGATGTAGTTGGAGAGTCCGACGAATTCCGCGGTGGGATCGGAGATATTCCAGTCAAAGAACGACAACCTGATGTTGTCGACCAATGGGCGGTAGACGAACAGCAACAACAATGCCAGGTTGGGGCCCACCAAAGCGACGAATAGCGCGTAATCCCGCCACGACCGGTTCCGCCGTGGCCGCGTCGTCGTCACCGGCGCAGTGTATCAGCGGTTGCCGGGGAGTTCTCGTCAAGATCCAAGATCGGCGCCGGGCGAGTCAAGCCGTCCCCGTCAAAGCCCACCGACCACTCATCGCCCGCCATCCGACGAAAATCAGCCGCAGCACGATGAAGGTGGCAAGGCCCGACCAGATGCCCGCCAGCCCCCAGCCGTACACCAACGACAGCCAGGTGAGCGGTAAGAACCCCGCCAGCGCGCTGACCACGGTCGCGGTACGCATGAAGGCGGCGTCACCAGCACCTAACAACACCCCGTCGAGTGCGAAAACGATTCCGGCAAAAGGTAACTGCGCAACAAGGAACCACCACGGCACGGTGACCGCCGCGAGCACCGCCGCATCGTCGGTGAACAGCGCGGGCAGCACCGGGGCCCCCAGCGCCAAAGCCGCCGCCAACATGCCCGCGGCAAGCAGCGAAAACACTGTCACCCGCCATGCCACCCACTTCGCGTTTGCGGCGTCCCCGGCCCCCAGCGCCGCCCCCACCAGCGATTGGGCCGCAATGGCCAGTGAATCGAGAACCAGGGCGAAAAAGCCCCACAGCTGCAGCACCACCTGGTGTGCAGCCAGAGCGGCAGCGCCGAACCTGGCAGCCACCGCCGCGGCCGAGATAAAACACGCCTGGAACGCCATCGTCCGCACGATCAGATCGCGAGCCAGCACCAATTGCTCCCGCAGTATGTGGCGGTCGGGTCGCAACGACACCCGCTCGGCGAGCAGCGCGCCCCCGAACAGCAACGCCGCCAGCCACTGCCCCACCAGATTGGCCACCGCCGAGCCGGCCAGTTCCATTCGCGGCAAGCCCAGCCAGCCGTACACCAGCAGCGGACACAGCAGTGCCGACAACCCAAAACCGGCAACCACGTAGCGCAGCGGCCGAACGGTGTCCTGCACGCCCCGCATCCAGCCGTTGCCCGCGAGCGAGATGAGGATCGCCGGCGTGCCCAAAATGGCGATCCGCAGCCAGGGCAGCGCCGCCCCCGCGATATCGCCGCTACCCGCGCGGGCCCCGGCGATCACCGACACCAGGGGCACCGCGGCGATCTGCACCACGAGGATGGTCAACAGCCCGAGCGCCACCGCCAACCAGGTCGCCTGCACGCCTTCGGCGACCGCCGCCACCCGGTCGCCCGCCCCGTAGTGGCGCGCCGAACGCGCCGTCGTGCCGTAGGACAAAAACGTCGCCTGGGAACCGACCAGGCCCAGAACCAGACTGCCGATGGCCAGACCCGCCAGGGCCAAAGCCCCAAGCCGACCTATCACTGCGGTATCGAACAACAGATACAGCGGCTCCGCGGCCAGCACACCCAGCGCGGGCAACGCCAGCGCTGCGATCTTGCGGCCGCCGGCGTCGGGCCGCACGGCGTCGGGCCCCATTTCCCGCAAAGAGGGTCAGCCCAGCGCTGCGAGCAGCGACGCCACGACGTCATCGATCGAGCCGGTGGTCGAATACCCCGCCGCCAGTAGGTGGCCCCCACCACCGAACGCTGAGGCGACCACGCTCAAATCGATGTCCTTCTTGGCCCGCATCGACACCGACCACTGCTGGGGGTCGACCTCTTTGAAAACGACCGCGACCTCGGCCTGCCGGGTGGTGCGCACGATGTCGACGATGCTCTCCACCTCTTCGGCGCGCGCCCGCGCAAACTCCTGGTGCTCGACGACCGCGTAGACCAATCCCCGACCGGCTACCGCCTCGGGCAGCAGCTGCGCCGAGCCGAGCACCCGGGAGAGCATCGGCAACCACATGAACGGGTGGGTATCCATCAGCGATCGGCTGATCGCGGCGTTGTCCACGCCGATGTCCACCAGCCGGGCCGCCAGCCGCAGGCCGCGCGGACTCGCCCACCTAAACGACCCGGTGTCGGTGGTGAGACCGGCATAGATGCAGTGCGCGACGTCCAGACCGATCGGTTTGCCCCACGCATCGAGAATCTCGGCCACCATCATGGTGGTCGAGTCGGCCGAGCAATCGATGAAGTTGGCCGTGCCGAACTCGGCGTTGGACGCGTGGTGATCGATGACCAGCACGCTGCGGCCCGGATCGGCCAGGTCACTGAGCCCACCGAGACGCTTGATGCTGGGGACGTCGACGGTCACCACCAAGTCGACGTCGCGGCGCATCTCGTCGGCATCGACAAGCAGGGCGCAACCGGGCAGCGACGCCAACGACTCAGGCAGCGTGGCGGGGGCGGCGAAACTCACCTCGACCTGCTTGCCGCACCCGTCCAACACCAACGCCAGGGCCAGTCCCGCGCCGATCGTGTCGGCGTCGGGGTGGACATGGGCGATTACCGCAATGCTGTCGGCGGCCGAAAGCAGCTCGGCCGCGCCGACGGCGTCGACGCGCACCCCCGGACATCGCATCTGCTCAATCTTCGGCTTGGTAGTCGTCACCGGTGTTCTCAGCCTCGAGCCCGTCGCTAGTTCGAATGACCAGTCCCCCGGCATCCGACGGTTCGTCGGCCGATCCGCTGTCGCGGTAGGGATCGGCCTCCCCCGCCGGCTTGGCACCGATTCGCACCCGCGCCAGATCTGCGTCGGCGGCGCGGGCACGGGCCAACAACTCGTCCATCCGATGCACGGTGTCGGACGTGACGTCCCGGGTGAACGTCAGGGTCGGGGTGAAACGCACGCCAGTGCCGGCTCCGACCTTGGTGCGCAACACCCCCTTGGCCCGTTCCAGTGCCGCCGCGGCGGCCGCGTAGTCCGGCTCATCGTCCAACGTCGGCCCCATCACGGTGTAGTACACCGTCGCATCGTGCAGATCGGCCGTCACCTTGGCGTCGGTGATGGTCACCCCGACCAGCCCCGGATCCTTGATCTCGTACTCGATCGCCGACGCGACGATCGTGGTGATCCGTTTGGCCAGCCGGCGCGCTCGCGCCGGGTCAGCCATGCTCGCGCCCCATCAGGAGCGGTCTTTCTGGACCAGCTCGTAGGACTCGATGAAGTCGCCCTCTTTGAGGTCGGAGTAGCCCAGCGTCATACCGCACTCGAATCCCTCGCGGACCTCGGTCACGTCGTCCTTCTCCCGACGCAACGAGTGAATCGAGAGGTTCTCGACGACCACGATGTTGTCTCGCAACAACCGGGCCTTCGCATTGCGGCGAACCACACCGGAGCTGATCATGCAGCCCGCGATGAGGCCGACCTTCGAGGACCGGAACAGCGCCCGGATCTCTGCGCGCCCGAGCTCGACCTCTTCGTAGATCGGCTTGAGCATGCCGCGCAGGGCCTTCTCGATCTCATCAATCGCCTGGTAGATGACCGAGTAGTAGCGAATCTCCACACCTTCGCGGTTGGCCAGCTCGGTGGCCTTGCCCTCGGCACGCACGTTGAAACCGATGATGATCGCATCCGAAGCCGACGCCAGGTTGACGTTGGTCTCGGTGATGCCACCGACACCGCGGTCGATGACACGCAGGGCCACCTCGTCGTCGACCTCGATACCCATCAGGGCCTCTTCCAGCGCCTCGACAGTACCGGCGTTGTCGCCCTTGAGGATCAGGTTGAGCTGGCTGGTTTCCTTCAGCGCCGAATCCAGATCTTCCAGGCTGATCCGCTTGCGACTGCGCGCCGCCAACGCGTTGCGCTTGCGAGCGCTGCGCCGGTCGGCGATTTGGCGGGCGATCCGGTCCTCGTCCACGACCAGGAAGTTGTCACCGGCACCGGGGACCGAGGTGAAGCCGATCACCTGGACCGGACGCGACGGTAGCGCCTCTTCCACGTCCTCGCCGTGCTCGTCGACCATCCGGCGCACGCGGCCGTAGGCGTCGCCGGCGACCACCGAGTCGCCGACCCGCAGCGTGCCGCGTTGCACCAGCACGGTGGCCACCGGGCCACGACCACGGTCCAGGTGCGCTTCGATCGCCACACCCTGGGCCTCCATGTCGGGGTTGGCCCGCAGATCCAGGGCCGCGTCGGCGGTAAGCAGCACCGCCTCCTCGAGCGCCTCGATGTTGGTGCCTTGCTTGGCCGAGATGTCGACAAACATCGTGTCGCCACCGAAATCCTCAGCGACCAAACCGTATTCGGTGAGCTGACCGCGGATCTTGGCCGGGTCGGCGCCCTCCTTGTCGATCTTGTTGACCGCCACCACGATCGGCACGTCTGCGGCCTGTGCGTGGTTGATGGCCTCAACCGTCTGCGGCATCACACCGTCGTCGGCGGCGACCACCAGGATGGCGATGTCGGTGGCCTTGGCACCACGGGCACGCATGGCGGTGAACGCCTCGTGACCGGGGGTGTCAATGAAGGTGATCAACCGCTCGGTGCCATCGTGGTCCACGCTGACCTGGTAGGCACCGATGTGCTGGGTGATGCCACCGGCCTCGCCCTCGCGGACGTTGGCCTTGCGGATGGTGTCCAGCAGTCGGGTCTTGCCGTGGTCGACGTGACCCATCACCGTGACTACCGGCGGTCGGGTCTGCAACTCGGACTCGTCGCCGGAGTCTTCGCCGTAGGTCAGATCGAAGGATTCCAGCAGCTCGCGGTCCTCGTCCTCGGGACTGACCACCTGGACGTTGTAGTTCATCTCGCTGCCGAGCAGCTCGAGGGTCTCGTCGCCGACCGACTGGGTGGCCGTGACCATCTCGCCGAGGTTGAACAGCGCCTGAACCAGTGCCGCCGGGTTGGCGTTGATCTTGTCCGCGAAGTCGGAGAGCGATGCTCCGCGCGCCAGCCGGATGGTTTCACCGTTGCCGTGCGGCAACCGCACACCGCCGACGACCGGCGCCTGCATGTTCTCGTACTCGGCGCGTTTGGCCCGCTTGGACTTACGGCCGCGCCGGGGCGCGCCGCCGGGACGGCCGAAAGCACCGGCCGCACCGCCGCGCTGGCCGGGACGGCCACCGCCACCACCGCCACCGGGACGGCCGCGGAAGCCGCCTCCAGGTGCGGCGCCAACGCCGCCGCCTCCGCCGCGGTAGTTACCGCCGCCACCATCTGACCGGCCGCCACCTGGCCCACCAGGACGACCACCACCGGGCCGCGGCGCGCCGGTACGCGGTGGGCGAGGCCCACCGGAAGCGCCGCCGGGACGCGGAGGCATGTTGCCGGGAGAAGCGCCACCGGGGCGAGGCGCCCCTGGGCGCGGCGCCCCGGGACGCGGCGCCTGCGGGCGCGGAATGGGCCGATCAACCGGCTGCGCCGAGGAGAACGGGTTGTTGCCGACGCGGGGAGTACGAACTCCCGGCTTGGGCACCGGACCCGGCCGTGCCCCCGGAGCCATGCCCGGGTGAGGCGCTTGCGGAGCGGCCGGCTTGCCCGGTGTCGGCGCAGGCCGTTGCCCGGGAAGCGGCGCCTTCGGCGGCGCGGGCGCTGCCGAAGCAGCGGGGGCCGCCGGCGTCGCGGCCGGCGGTGCCACACCGGAGTCCGCGGGTTGCACGGGCGCAGGCGCGGGCGCAGGCGTAGGCGTAGCCGTCGGCGCGGGGGCCGGAACGGGCGCCGGGGCACCGTTGCCTACTGCCTTGTCCAGAGCGGCGTCCAGAGACTTGTCCGCAGCCTTGGCCGCGGGGTTGGCACCCGGCACCTTCTGCGGGGCCTTGGCCACACCTTTGGCGGCACCCGTGTCGGAGCCTTTCGCCGGCGCCGACTTACCGCCACCGAACGATTCACGCAGCCTGCGGGCCACGGGAGCTTCCACCGTCGACGAGGCCGACTTGACGAATTCGCCCTGTTCACTCAGCCGGGCGAGCACTTCTTTGCTGGTTACACCGAGTTCCTTAGCCAACTCGTGTACGCGGGCCTTACCTGCCACTACATCTCCTGTCCATGAGGCGACAGTCGTGGGCCGCGCCTCGGGGTTTAGCTATGACACATTGTCATCGGGACTTCACGGTGTGCTCATGTTCTTTGCTACCTGTTCTGTTGCTCGGCGGACCGGGCACGTCCAAACCACCGATGTGCTCGACCACCGCGGATATATCCGGTGACCCGGTGATGCGCAGCGCTCTGGTGAAAGCCCGTCGCCGAATCGCTTGTTGTACGCACTGCGGCACCGGGTGCAACCACGCACCCCGTCCCGGCAGCCCCCTAGCTGTGTCAACGATCACGGCATAGTTGCCGTTCCCGGTCGACTCAGCCACCACT
The DNA here is from genome assembly GCF_003391395.1 of Mycobacterium marinum. NCBI lineage: Bacteria > Bacillati > Actinomycetota > Actinomycetes > Mycobacteriales > Mycobacteriaceae > Mycobacterium > Mycobacterium marinum. The sequence continues at coordinate 2,171,461 of NZ_CP024190.1, read as the reverse complement.
CGAAGCAGTTCGACGGCCAACTCTCGCTTCCGGCACCCGACACACGTCCGCACCGGTCCGCAGGGGATATCCGGACGCCCGTGCGCCATGGCCGAAGGCTTGCGCTGGATCACGGCTCAGTCTAGCGTCACCGAACCGATTGCCCGAACCGCCCGTGGACCCGTTGTCCGGGCCGGCGCCAAAACCGGGGCATGTCCCCTAGTGGTCGTGCGCCAAGCCGCGGCTGGCGCCCCGTTCCGGGTGCTCCGCCGACTGCTCCGGCGAATCGCCGCGGATGTCGATCCGCCAGCCGGTAAGCCGGGCCGCCAACCGCGCGTTCTGGCCTTCCTTGCCGATGGCCAGGGACAGCTGGAAGTCCGGTACCACGACGCGAGCCGCCCGTGCGGTCTCATCGATCACCGACACCGAGACCACCTTCGCCGGGGACAGCGCGTTGGCGACGAACCGCGACGGGTCCTCGTCATAGTCGATGATGTCGATCTTTTCTCCGGAAAGTTCGCTCATCACGTTGCGGACGCGTTGACCCATCGGTCCGATGCAGGCGCCCTTGGCGTTCAGCCCCGGAACGTTGGACCGAACCGCAATCTTGGAGCGATGTCCGGCCTCGCGGGCGACCGCCACGATCTCCACCGAACCATCCGCAATCTCGGGCACTTCCAGGGAGAACAGCTTGCGCACCAGATTGGGGTGGGTACGAGACAGCGTGATCAGCGGCTCCCGAGAACCGCGGCTAACGCCCACGACGTAGCAGCGCAGCCGATTGCCATGCTCGTAGCTCTCGCCAGGAACCTGTTCGGCAGAGGGAATCACGCCCTCGGAGGCCTTGGTCTCGCTTCCCATCCGAACCACGACCAGCCCACGAGCGTTGGCTCGGCTATCGCGCTGGATCACACCCGCGACGATCTCGCCCTCGCGGGTAGAGAACTCCCCGTAAGTGCGCTCATTTTCCGCGTCCCGGAACCGCTGCAACATGACTTGGCGTGCGGTTGTCGCAGCGATGCGGCCAAAACCCTCGGGCGTGTCATCCCATTCGCTGATCACATTGCCGTCGTCATCGGTCTCGCGGGCCATCACGCGCACGACGCCGGTCTTGCGGTCGATCTCGATGCGCGCGTCGGTCTGATGGCCTTGGGTGTGTCTATAGGCGGTCAGCAGCGCCGATTTGATCGTCTCGAGCAGCTCATTGACCGAGATGCCCCGATCGACCTCGATCGCATGCAGTGCCGCCATGTCGATGTTCATGCCTCGACCTCCGTCCCAGCGGCCCTACCTGTAGTCGCGAGTTCCAGTTCAGCTGGATTCGGCGGCGAAAACTCCACCTGCACAACCGCTTTCCCCACCTCGGCAAGTGGGATCTCGCGGACTTTCCACTCCCGCCCGGCCCGAACCACCAGATCCAGCGAACCGCTTTGCAGCGCGCCGATGCGGCCAGTCAGCTGCGATCCGTCCGCCAGGGTCAGTTCGACCTTGCGGCCACGAGCACGGCGGAAATGCTTCTCGCTGGTCAGCGGGCGATCGATACCGGGCGAACTGACTTCAAGCACGTAACTGTCGCCGATGTTGTCCAGGCTGTCGAGCAAGCTCGACGCGGAGCGCGACAGCACGGCGATGGTGTCCAGGTCCAGGGTGGTGTCACCATCGGCGACAATCGTGATCCGCGGTGGACGAGCGCGGTGGTCGATGACCACATCCTCGATCTCGTAGCCGGCGCGCGCGAACTCTCCACCGAGTAGCTCGATCACCTGCGTCTGCGAAGGTAGCCCGGTGGTCACGGCGAGCTCCTCATCTTGAGTTGTCCGGTCATCTGGCGGATGGCGCCGCCAGGGCGGTACCAGCGTCCCACCGGCACCAAAAAGCCGACGATTCACCGGAACCAGCTACCAACGATACGCCAGGAATCCGCGTCGGCGCGCCGATCCCGCCGTCAAGCTCGGAAGCTAATCGTCCCTGATCGAGCCCCGCTTGATCTCAATGGCAGGATGTTGCTGTGTCCCGAGCAGTAACCGTCCTCAACAGGCGGGGTGTGCTCGCCGGCGGTGCCGCTCTCGCTGCACTCGGGGTGGTCGTTTCCGCCTGCGGCGAGTCCCCGCCCAAGCCGCCAGCCGTCGAAGAGCTGCTGGCGCCTTTGGAGCAGGCCCGCCATGACAGTGCGCTGGCCTCGGCCGCCGCCGGGGCGATCGGCAATCCACCACAGATCGCCGCCGCCCTGACCGTGGTCGCCAACCAACGGGCCGCCCATGCGCGCGCGCTGGCCACCGAGATCGCCCGCGCCGCCGGCAAGCTGGTATCGGCGACCAGCGAAACGAGCAGCTCGAGTCCCAGCCCCAGCGCCACCGAGCCGCCGGCGCCGCCACCGCCGCCCCCGCCCCTGTCCGACGTGGTCGACTCACTGCGCCAGTCCGCCGAGGACGCCAATCGCCTGGTCACCACGACGGAGGGCTACCGTGCCGGGCTGCTCGCCTCGATCGCCGCATCCTGCACCGCGTCCTACCAGGTCGCGCTGCTGCCCGGAGGGCCATCGATATGACCTCTTCCGAACCCAGCTTCGGCGCCAACCCGAAGCGCTCCCCCGCCGACAAAGACGGCGACACCGCGGCGCTCTGCGATGCGCTCGCCGTCGAGCACGCGACCATCTATGGCTACGGCATCGTGTCAGCGCTATCGCCACCCAGCGTCAACGACCTGGTGGTGGAGGCGCTCAACCAACACCGTCAACGCCGTGATGACGTGATCGCCATGCTGACCTCCCGCAAGGTCAACGCACCGGTCGCCGCCGCCGGGTACCAGCTGCCGAACGTGGTGAGCAGTGCCGCCGACGCCGCGCGGCTGGCCGCCCGGATGGAGAACGACGGTGCAACGGCCTGGCGCGCAGTCGTCGAATACGCCGACACCGCCGGTGATCGGGCATTCGCCAGCACGGCGCTGACCCAGAGCGCGGTGCTGGCCGCCCGCTGGAGCAAGGTGCTGGGCGCCTGGCCGATCACCACCGCCTTTCCGGGCGGGGACGAGTAGCCAGGCGTTGGCTTAGCCCGAAATGGCCGCCGCGATGTCGGTGGCCAGCGAATCTCCAACCGTCAACTCGCGGGTCTGCCCACCGAAGCGGTCGCGCAGCTCCACCACCCCGTCCGCCCAACCACGCCCGACGACGACCACCCAGGGCATTCCCAGCAGCTCAGCGTCCTTGAACTTGACTCCCGGCGACGCCTGGCGGTCATCGAGGAGCACCTCGACGCCGAGGCCATCCAGTTCGCCGGCAAGCCCGATGGCCCCAGCCCGCGCCTCGGCGTCCTTGTTGGCGATCACCAGATGAACACCGAACGGCGCGATCTCCGCCGGCCAGCGCAAGCCCAGGTTGTCGTGATGCTGTTCGGCGATGACCGCAACCAGCCGCGATACACCGATGCCGTAGGAGCCCATGGTCAGCCGCACGGGCTTACCGTCCTCACCGAGCACATCGGCGGTGAAGGCGTCGGTGTATTTGCGGCCGAGCTGGAAAATGTGACCGATCTCGATTCCGCGGGCCATGACCAACTGACCGGCGCCGTCCGGGGCGGGATCTCCCTCGCGCACCTCGGCGGCCTCGATGGTGCCGTCGGCGGTGAAGTCGCGGCCGGCGACCAGGCCGACCACGTGGCGACCGGGTTCGTCGGCCCCGGTGATCCAGCTGGTGCCGTCGACCACCCGCGGGTCGAGAAGATAGCGAACGTCGTTGCTTCGTAGCGCCTTCGGACCGATGTAGCCCTTGACCAGGAACGGGTACTTGCCGAAATCGTCGTCATCGAGGAAGACGTACTCGGCCGGGTCCAGCGCCGCGGCCAGCCGCTTCTCGTCGATCTCGCGATCGCCCGGCACGCCGATCGCCAGCAGCTCCCACTCCCCGCCCGGTTGACGGATCTTCATCAGGACGTTCTTCAGCGTGTCCGCGGCGCTCACCTCACGCCCCAGACCCGCCTCGTTTGCCCAGGCCACCAGGGTGGCGATGGTGGGGGTCTCGCCGGTGTCGTGGACCACGGCGTCGGGCTGCCCATCGATCGGCAGGCTTTCCGGGCGCGCGGTGACGACCGCCTCCACGTTGGCCGCGTACCCCGACTCCACACACCGCACGAAGGTGTCTTCGCCGACTGGGCTCTCGGCCAAGAACTCCTCTGAGGCGCTGCCGCCCATCGCACCGGACACCGCCGACACGATGACGTAGCGCACCCGCAGCCGATCGAAGATCCGCTGGTAGGCCTCTCGGTGGGCGTGGTAGGCCGCTTTGAGGCCGCCACTGTCGATGTCGAAGGAGTAGGAATCCTTCATGACGAATTCGCGGGCCCGCAAGATGCCGGCGCGCGGTCGGGCCTCGTCGCGGTATTTGATCTGGATTTGATACAGCGTGAGTGGAAAGTCTTTGTAGGAGTTGTATTCGCCCTTGACGGTCAGGGTGAACAGCTCTTCGTGGGTCGGGCCCAGTAGGTAGTCATTGCCGCGGCGGTCTTGCAAACGGAATACGCCGTCGCCGTACTCCGTCCAGCGGTTGGTGGTCTCGTAGGGCGCCCGCGGCAACAATGCGGGAAACAGGATCTCCTGCCCACCGATCGCGTTCATCTCCTCACGAATGACGCGTTCGATGTTGCGCAGCACTCGCAGCCCCAACGGCAGCCAGCTATACAGGCCAGGCCCTACCGGCCGGATGTATCCGGCCCGAATCAGCAGTTTGTGGCTAGGCACTTCCGCATCGGCGGGGTCGTCTCGCAGGGTGCGCAGGAACAGCTCGGACATCCGGGTAATCACAGGCGGCTAGCCTAGTGGCGGTGCGTCCGCGGGTGACCAAGCGGGCCACCTCCGGGCGGCGAGCCGGCGTGTGCTCACGCGCGGCTACGGCGCCCCCGCCGAAGGCTCACAGCTCTCCGGCGTCGATCGCTTCCTTGACCTCTTGCGCGTGGGCCACCTGCTCCGGGGTGTACCCGATGAACACTGCCGCTCCGCCGACGATCACGGCCGCTCCGGCGACCCACAACAGGCCGTAGGTGTATCCGTGGTCGAGCGCGTGCAGCTGTGCGTCGTTCATGAACTTGACCGGGCCCGTGGTGCCACCCAGATACAGCGTGCGGGAGGTAATCACGGCCTGAATGACGGCCAGCACCAGCGGCCCGCCCAGGCTCTGCAGCATGAGCGTGAGGGCCGATACCGGACCGATGCGGTCGAAGCCGACGCCGGCGATCGCCGCCAGCGTCAGCGGGACGACAGCCATGCCGATACCGATGCCGCCGATCACGATGGGGGCCACCAGGTTCGGGAAGTAGGGCACACCGCGCTGCATGAACGCCCAGCCGTAGATCATCGCGCACACCAGCAGGTATCCACCGCCGATCGTCAGCACCCGCGGCGAGAATCGCGAAACCAGCTGCGAGGACACGCCTAGGCCGATTCCCATCGCGATGACGAAGGGGATGAAGCCGACACCGGCACGTAGCGCGCTGTAGCCCAAGACGTCCTGCACGTACAAGCCGATGCAGACGGTCAGGCTGAACATCACGCCACCGGCCAAGAAGATGGCGATGAACGTGACCAGCCGGTTGCGGTCATGGAACAGGTCAAACGGTACGACGGGGTTTTCGGCGGTACGTTCCACCAGAACGAAGCCGAGAGCGGCGGCGAACGCCACGGCACCCGAGCCGATCGTGGTGATCGAGAGCCAGCCCTTTTCCGGGCCCATCGAGAAGGCGAATACGGCAGCGGTGCACGCCAATGTGGCCAGGATGGCACCGGCGGCGTCCAGCTTCATCCGCTCGCGGTTGGTCTCGCGCAGCGCGGTGCGAGCCAGGTAGATCATGACCAGACCGATCGGCACGTTGACCATGAACGCCAGCCGCCAGGAGACCTCGGTCAGCGCCCCGCCTACCACCAGGCCCATCACCGAACCGACCGCAGTCATCGCGGCGAATACCGCCGTCGCGGCGTTACGCGCCGGCCCCTTCGGGAACGTGGTGGCCACCAGGGCCAAACCAGTCGGCGAGGCGATCGCCGATCCCACACCCTGTGATAGCCGTGCGATGACCAATGTCGCCTCGTCCCAGGCGACCGCACACAGCACCGACGAGATGGTGAACAGCGCGACGCCGACGATGAATGTCCGCTTACGCCCGATCGTGTCGCCAAGCCGGCCGCCGAGCAGCATCAGCCCGCCGAAGGTCAGCACGTATGCGGTAATCACCCAGCTCCGACCCGCGTCGGAAAGGCTCAGCTCGTCTTGAATCTTAGGAAGCGCGACGATCGCGACGGTGCTGTCCATCGTCGCCAGCAGCTGCATCCCGCCGATCGCAATAACCGCGGCGATGAAGCGGCGCGAGGGCAACCACGTCGGGTAATACCTGCTCGCGCGCTCTGAGGCGGTCTCCGTCTCGCGCGTTGCGCGAGCGGAGGTCGGACGCTCCTGCCGTCCGGACGTCCAATTATGGACTGCCCGCTCTGTGTCGTTGAGAGCCGTCATAGCGGGTTACCTTACAGTAATCTTAAGAATCGTTTAAACCCCGAATGCCGCGACAGGCCCTATGACGATGATCGCAGGAGGTCGGATCCCCTCCGCGCGGACCTTTTCCGGCGTGTCGGCAAGGGTCGCCCGCAACGTGTGCTGAGCGGGCGTCGTTCCATGCTGAACGACAAGCACCGGCGTATCCGCAGGTCGGCCGCCTTTCAACAGCGCCTCGACGAAAAGTTCGATTCGTTCGACCGCCATCAGCAAAACAATCGTGCCTGACATTGCTGCCAACGCATTCCAATTCACTAACGATTCGGGATGGTCGGGCGCGATATGGCCGCTGACCACCACAAACTCGTGATTTGTGGCCCGATGAGTGACCGGAACGCCCGCCAAAGCGGGCACAGCTATGGCACTCGTCACACCTGGCACCACAATCACCGGAATCCCGGCTTCGGTGCATGCCAACACCTCTTCGTAGCCCCGCGCGAAGACGAACGGGTCGCCCCCTTTGAGGCGGACGACAAAGCGCCCCGCCTTGGCCCGCTCGATCATGACGTCGTTGATGGCGTCCTGGGCCATGGCCCGGCCGTAAGGGATCTTGGCCGCGTCGATGACTTCCACGTGCGGCGGCAGTTCGGCGAGCAGTTCAGGTGGCGCGAGACGGTCGGCGACGACGACATCCGCCTGGGCGAGCAGGCGTCGACCCCGGACGGTGATCAGCTCCGGATCCCCCGGACCACCGCCGATCAGCGCGACCCCGCCCCGGATGACGTCGGAACTCTGATAGCTCGTCGAGGTGACAAGGCCGTTCTGCAGCGCCTCGCGAATCGCCGACCGGATTGCCGCCGAACGACGGTGGTCGCCACTGGCCAAAACTCCTACCGACAGGCCCGCGTGGTTGAAGGTCGCGGGGGTGACCGCGGTTCCTTCCACTGCGATGTCGGCGCGCACGCAGAAAATCTGGCGCCGATCGGCTTCAGCGACGATGGCCGCGTTCACCGCGGGGTCATCGGTGGCCGCTATCGCGTACCAGGCGCCTTCCAAGTCGCCGTCGCGATATTCCCGCAGGGTCAAGGTGATCTTGTCCATCACCTCGACGGAACGGGTGGCGCTACGGGATATGACTTGCACATCCGCGCCGCTGGCGATCAGAAGGGGCAGACGGCGCTGAGCAACGGTGCCCCCGCCGACCACGACGACCTTCCTGCCGGTCAGACGCAGTCCGACAAGGTAGGGGCTCTCGGTCACCCGGCAAGCTTAGTGGTGACCGCCAGCGCGGCGGGGAGCCGGGCGCAGCGGGTCGCCACCATCAAATCCCGTGGTGACCGCCAGCGCGGCGGGGAGCCGGGCGCAGCGGGTCGCCACCATCAAATCCCGTGGTGACCGCCAGCGCGGCGGGGAGCCGGGCGCAGCGGGTCGCCACCATCAAATCCCGTGGTGACCGCCAGCGCGGCGGGGAGCCGGGCGCAGCGGGTCGCCACCATCAAATCCCGTGGCCGGCCCGGGCGGCGTGCGCGACAAAACGTGCTACCGCCTCCGGCGTGGAAGCCGGATGAGTGTGCAGGTATGACGCATGCACACCGGCATGTACAACTCCGTCCCGCACCGCTGCCGCATCGTTGCCGCGATACACCCAAGCCGGTTCGTAGCGATCGGAGAAGGTGACGGTGGTGCGGTGGAATTCGTGTCCGACAACTCGATGGCCGGCCGCATACAACGCCGAGTCCGCAACCGCGACCGCGTCGCGATATCCCAGGGTGAGGTGCGGGGTGAACCGTGCCGATCCGGCCAGCACATCGCACATCGGGTAGCCATCGAGTTCGGAGGACAAATAGATAAGGCCCGCGCATTCGGCGTGCAGGGGCGCGCCGGCGTGCGCCAGCTCTTTGATTTGGCGGCGCACCTGGTCGTTGGCGGACAGCTCCGCGGTGAACTGCTCGGGAAATCCGCCGGGTAGCAGGACGCCGGTGCTATCCACGGGCAGTGGTTCGCCGAGCGGGTCGAACTCGACCACATCGGCCCCGGCGGCCCGCAACAACTCGGCGTGCTCGGCGTACGCGAAGCTGAACGCCTTGCCGGCGGCCATCGCGATGGTGGCGTGGCCGGCCGGCGCCCCGCCAATGGCGGTCACCGGGTCCCAGGGCGCATCGCCGACACTGCTGCCGGCCGCGGCCAGCACCGCCTCCACGTCGACATGGCGGGCGATCAACGCTGTCATCGCCTCGACCGCCAGCCGGGCACGACGGCCATATTCGACGGCGGTAACCAGACCCAGATACCGCGTCGGAAGCTCCAGCTCGGCACTGCGCGGGATGGCGCCCACCACCGGCACACCGGCTTGCTCGCACGCCTGCCGCAAGACGTGCTCATGGCGGGGGCTTCCGACCCGGTTGAGAATGACCCCGGCGATGCGGGTCTTGGAGTCGAACGTAGAAAAGCCATGTAGCAGTGCGGCGATGCTGTGGCTTTGGCCGCGGGCATCGACCACCAGGATCACCGGTGTTCCCAACAGATTTGCCACGTGTGCGCTCGAACCCGTCGCCGGGCCCGCCACGGCTTGCTCGATACGCCCGTCGAAAAGGCCCATCACCCCTTCGACCACCGCGATGTCGGCACCTTGTGCGCCGTGTGCGTACAGCGGGCCGATGAGCCGCTCCCCCACCAATACCGGGTCCAAGTTGCGGCCCGGGCGTCCCGCGGCCAGGGCGTGGTAGCCGGGATCGATGAAATCCGGGCCGACCTTGAACGGGGCGACCCTGCGGCCCGCTTGTCGGAGCGCTCCGATCAGACCCGTGGCCACGGTGGTCTTTCCGCTGCCCGACGCCGGGGCGGCGATCACCACGCCGGGGATTGAGTTCACCGAGGCACCCGGTGCGAGCGTGCACGAAATGCCACTTGTAGCGGCGTGTCGCTGTGCCGACACGCACGCTCGCGGCACCGGGGCGGGGCAATGCTCACCACTCGATGCCCTTCTGCCCCTTGCGCCCCGCGTCCATCGGGTGTTTGACCTTGGTCATCTCGGTGACCAGGTCGGCGGCCGCAATCAGCTGCGCGGGGGCATCACGCCCGGTGATCACCACATGCTGGTACCCCGGCCGCGCCAGCAGTACGTCCACCACTTCCCCGACGTCCACCCAGCCCCACTTGAGTGGGTAGGTGAACTCGTCGAGCACGTAGAACTGGTGGCGCTGCGCCGCCAGTCGCCGCGCGATCTCGGCCCAGCCGTCCGCTGCTGCGGCCGCGTGGTCGTCGTCGCTGCCGACCTTGCGTGACCAGGACCACCCCGCGCCCATCTTGTGCCACTGGACGGCCGCGCCGATCCCCTGCTGGTCGTGCAACCGGCCGAGGTGTTGGAACGCCGTCTCCTCGCCCACTTTCCACTTGGCGCTCTTGACGAACTGGAATACCGCGACATCCAAGCCGACGTTCCAAGCCCGCAGCGCCATTCCGAACGCCGCGGTCGACTTGCCCTTGCCGTCACCGGTATGCACGGCCAGCACCGGGGTGTTGCGCCGCTGTCGGGTAGTTAGACCGTCGTCGGGGACCTGAGCCGGATTTCCCTGTGGCATAAACAGTTGCCTTCCGCGAGTTCAGGCCACGCTGCGGATGGCTTGCGCCAAGTAATCGGCGTGCAACTGTTCGAGCCGTACCGCCGGCGCTCCGAGATGGCGGGCGAGTTGCTGGGCCAGTCCGAGCCGCACATACGACGTCTCGCAGTCCACAACCACCGCGGTGGCGCCTTCGGCGACAAGCCGAGCGGCGGCGATTCGGCTGCGGCCCAACGGGTCCGGCCCGGCGGTGGCCCGTCCATCGGTGAGCACCACCACCAGCGGGCGGCGGGCGCGGTCGCGCACTTTCTCCCGGATCACCAGCTCGCGCGCGGCCAGCAGCCCCTCGGCCAGCGGAGTCTTGCCGCCGGTGTCGAACCGGGCCAGCCGCCGGCTGGCGATGTGCGCCGACGAGGTGGGTGGCAGCAGGATCTTGGCTTCATGCTGGCGGAACGTGATCACCGCGACCTTGTCCCGGCGCTGGTAGGCATCGCGCAGCAGCGACATGGTCGCGCCGCCGACCGCCGCCATCCGATCCCGGGCAGCCATCGATCCCGAAGCGTCCACGACGAAGATCACCAGGTTGCCCTCACGCCCCTCGCGCACCGCCCGGCGGATGTCGGCGCCCTGCGGGCGCAGCGGCCCCGATCCGGTGGCGTTTTCGGCGGCCGAGAGCAAGGTGGCGAACAGGTGCAACCCACGGGCGCCGGAATTGCTGTCACTACCGTCGGCGGCCGCTACCACGCTGCCGGAGCCGTTGCGCGCCCGCGAGCGCCGCCCGGGCGCACCTTCGCCGACCCCGGGCACAACCAGCGCGCGGGTGCGGAACACCTTGGACGGCCCGGCGCTGGGCTTGGGCGCCTGCTGGGGCCTGGAGTTCGAGTTCTGTTGTTGGGGAGGGCAATCCTGGCCCGCTGACTGGCCTCCACCCGGCGGGTCGGGCTCCGGCTCGGGCGAACCCTGCGACTCCGCTCCGGCCCGTGCCAGTGCCTCGTCGAGCTGGTCGCGGTCGATACCGTGATCGTCGAATGGGTCCCGACGACGGCGATGGGGCAATGCCAGTTCCGCGGCGACCCGCACGTCTTGTTCTTCGACGGCCGGTGCGCCGCGCCACGCCGCATGAGCGGTGGCCGTTCGGGCCAGCACCAGATCCGCTCGCATGCCATCGACGTCGAACGCCGCGCACAACGCGGCGATCCGGCGCAATTCGTGGTCGGGCAACACGACCGTGTCGACGATGTCCCGCGCCTCGGCGATGCGACGAGCCAGCTCGGCGTCGGGGCCCACATAGCGTTCACAGAAGGCGTCCGGGTCTGCTTCAAAAGCCATCCGCTGGCGAATGACTTCCACGCGGACGTCCACATCGCGGGACGCGTGCACGTCGACGGTCAGCCCGAACCGGTCCAGCAGTTGTGGACGCAGTTCGCCTTCTTCGGGATTCATCGTGCCGATCAGGACGAAACGGGCCTCGTGCGAATGTGAGATGCCGTCCCGTTCAACGTGCACCCGCCCCATCGCGGCGGCGTCGAGCAAGATGTCGACCAGATGATCGTGCAGCAAGTTCACTTCGTCGACGTAGAGCACTCCCCCGTGGGCGCGGGCCAGCAGTCCCGGCGCGAAGGCGTGTTCGCCATCGCGCAAGACGCGCTGCAGGTCCAGCGAGCCGACCACCCGGTCCTCGGTGGCTCCCAGCGGCATTTCGACCAGCCCGGGACCGGAACTGCCGGTAGCGGCGGACAGTAGCGCGGCGAGCCCGCGCACGGCTGTTGATTTCGCGGTGCCCTTCTCGCCGCGAATGAGCACGCCGCCTATCTCCGGACGAACGGCGCACAACAGCAACGCCAGTCGCATCTGGTCGTGTCCAACGATCGCGCTGAATGGATAGGCCTTCATGACTGCGCCGCGGGACCGTGCGCGGGCCGCAACATGGGCAGGTGCGGAATACCGTCGTCGATGAAATCGTCCCCGTCACGAACGAATCCGTGCCGCGCATACATTTCGGCCAGGTAGACCTGCGCGTCGATCCGGCACGGGTAGTCGCCAACCTCGGCCAGGGCTGCCCGCAGCAGCCGGGTGGAGTGCCCGTGCCCGCGGGCCTGACGTTTCGTACACAGCCGGCCAAGCCGGAACACCTTCTCGCCCCCGGCGTGTTCCTCCATCAACCGCAACGTGCAAATCACTTCGCCATCGGCGGTTTCCAGCCAGAAGTGGCGGGTCTCGGCGAGCAGATCACGGCCGTCCAGCTCCGGATAGGGGCAGGCCTGCTCGACCACGAACACCTCGACCCGCAACTTGAGCAATTCGTAAAGGGTTGGTACGTCAAGGTCTTTGGCCCAGACACGGCGCAGCGCTTCGCTCATGACGCATCCAGCTGCAGCGCCCTGCTGCTCCAGGACCGCACCTCGTCGTACAAAACCGGCTCTTCAGACAAGTTCGCCCCCAACGACGGCACCATCTCTTTGAGTGCTGGCAGCCAGGACTGGTACCGATGGGTAAAGCATCGCTGTAACACCTCAAGCATTATCGGCACCGCCGTCGAGGCCCCGGGCGACCCCCCAAGTAGTCCCGCAATACTGCCGTCGGCCTCGCCGACCACCGTGGTACCGAATTCGAGCACACCACCTTTGCGCTTGTCCCGACGGATCACCTGCACTCGCTGACCTGCCACAATCAATTCCCAGTCCGAATCCGCTGCACTGGGAACAAACTCGCGCAGCACCGCGACTCGGTCGGGCTCGGAGAGACGCAGCTGGCCGATCAGGTAGTTCAACAGTGTCACTTGAGTGACACCGACGCCAACCATGGACAGTATGTTGTTGGGCTTGATCGAACCAGGTAGGTCGCGCAAGTGGCCGCGCTTCAAGAACTTCGGCGACCATCCGGCGAACGGCCCGAACATCAGCCAGGACTTACCGTTGACATACCTCAGGTCCAGGTGCAGCGCACCCAGCGGCGGGGCCCCCGGCGCCGGAACGCCGTACACCTTGGCCCGGTGTGCCGCGGTGAGCGCCGGGTTCGCGGTACGCAAGAACCGGCCGCCGATGGGAAAGCCGGCAAAACCGTTGATTTCCTTGATGCCCGACCGCTGCAGCAACGACAGCGCGTTGCCCCCCGCACCGACAAACACGAATTTGGTTTTCAGCTTGCGCTTTTCGCCGGTGCGACGGTTGACCACGGTCAGCATCCAACCACCGTCGGGCTGTCGAACCAGATTGCGGACCTCCTGACCGAACAGGGCCACCGCGCCGTTGCGCACACAATAGCCAACGAGCTGTCGAGACAGTGCGCCGAAATCAACGTCGGTACCGTCAGCGGCCCAGTTGAGCGCAATCGGTTCGGAGAAAACACGTTTGGCGGCCATCAAAGGCAGTCGGCGAGCGAACTCGTCCGGGTCGTCGATCCACTCGGCGCCGGCGAACAACGGGTTGCCGGCCAGCGCGTCGCGACGCCGCCGCAGCTGGTCGACCCGCTCGGCACCGTGCACAAAGCTCACGTGCGGGAGTGGGTTGAGGAAGCTGCGCACGTCGTTGAGGATGCCGTTCTCCGCCGCGTACGCCCAAAACTGGCGGGTGACCTGAAATTCCTCGTTGATCCGCACCGCTTTGGAAATGTCTATGGAACCGTCGGGTCGCTGTGGCGTGTAGTTCAACTCGCACAGCGCGGAGTGCCCGGTGCCGGCATTGTTCCAGGGGCCACTGCTTTCTGCTGCGACGGCGTCCAGGCGCTCGATGAGGGTGATCGACCAGTCCGGTTCCAGTCGTCGCAGCATCGCGCCCAGCGTGGCGCTCATGATGCCCGCGCCCACCAGCACGACGTCGGTTCTGGCTGACTCTGACACCGGATCGTTGGTCCTTCGTGTTCGCGCGGTTGTGCAGGTCCTCAGGTTATCCCGCCGGGTATGGGCCCCACCCAAACCGCTGCCGTCGAGCCGGCAGACCTCGGGGCGCAAGCCGCAATTGCGACGGCGCAGACCAGCAAACGCCGCTGCCCCACCTAGTCGCCCGCGCTTCGGTGATCGCCTCTAAGCTGACCTCGTGAGCGGCTGGGTACCCGATGTACTGCCTGGCTATGAGCAGTACACGATCCCGCTCGGACCCGATCCCGTCGACGAGGGCGACATCGTCGCGACCCTGGTCCGCCGGGCGAACGCCGCGCCCTCGGCACACGCGGTTCTGGCGGTGCACGGCTTCACCGACTACTTCTTCAATACCGCTCTGGCCGACCACTTCGCCGACCGCGGCTTCGCCTTTTACGCGCTGGATCTGCAAAAGTGCGGCCGCTCGCACCGGCCTGGCCAAACCCCGCACTTCACCACCGACCTGGCGCAATACGACGTCGAACTGCAGCGCGCCTTGGCGGTCATCGGCGAGCACACCGGCTCGGCAGGTGCCGCCAAGGTCCTCGTCTACGGGCATTCGGCCGGCGGGCTCATCGTGTCGCTATGGCTGGACCGGCTGCGTCGGCGCCGGCTGGGTGCGTACGGGGGCGTCGGCGGCCTGGTGCTCAACAGCCCGTGGCTGGACCTGCAGGGCGCGGCGGTCCTGCGCCTGGGCGTGATTTCCGCCGCGATCGGCGCGGTATCGCGGGTGCGCCCCATGTGGGTGCTCCGAGCGCGAGGTGAGCCCGGCTACGGCTCCGGCCTGCACCGGGACTACCACGGCGAGTTCGACTTCAACCTGCAGTGGAAACCGCTGGGCGGCTTTCCCGTCACCGCCGGCTGGTTCAGTGCCATACGCCGCGGCCAGGCGCGGCTGCATCGGGGGCTGGACGTCGGCGTGCCCAATCTGATCCTGCGTTCGGACCACAGCGTGCCCGACAGCGCCGACCCGACCGCCGTGGAACGCGGCGACGCGGTTCTCGACGTCACACAAATCGCCCGCTGGGCCGGCTGCATCGGGAACCGCAGCACCGTCATTCCGGTGCCGGACGCCAAACACGATGTGTTCTTGTCCCTGCCACAACCTCGACTGACCGCTTATCGTCAGCTGGACCGCTGGCTGGACCACTACCTCGAGACTATCGACGCCGACCCATCAAAGCCCTTGCGCAAGGGTTGACCGCGGCGCGCGCAAGTCGGACATGAGCAAGGCGGCGCCGACGCCGAGCAGTGCGATCAACGCGGGCAACAGCAGTGACTGCGACATCGCGGCCGAGAACGGCTCACGCGCAAACTCGGGCAGCTGCAGGGCGACGCCTTCGGTTGCCGCCGCCGCGGAGGTATGCGCGTCGTCGTGGATGGCCGGGGCCTGGGCGGCAATGCGTGATGTCATCAACGCGGCCATCCCGGCGCTGCCGAGCGTGGCGCCCAACGCCCGAGCCGCGTTGTACACCCCTGAACTCGCACCGACCAGCTCTGCCGGCAGGTCACGGGTGGCGGTAACCGTCAACACAGGCCAGGCGAACACCATTCCAACGCCAAGGAAAGCGATCGGCACTGCTAACCGCCAAACCGGGGTTGCCGGGGCCATCTCGATCGAGAACCAGATCAGCGAGATGGCCACCACTGAGAAGCCGAAACCGGCCACCGCCCGCGGGTGTGCCCGATCCAGGATCTTGCCGATGAACGGGGTCAACAAGCCGACGACAATGGGCAGCGGCGCCATCAGCAGCGCCGTACGAGTCGGCGACAAGCCCCGCACCGTCTGCATATAGAACACGCCAGGCAGCATCATCGCCGCCGCCACGAACGCGATCACCGCCACACCGAAGCTGCACAGGGCGAAGTTGCGATCGCCGAAGATCCGCAGCGGGATCAGTGGCTCGCTGGTGTTCACCGATTGCCAGTAGACAAATACGGTCACAAACCCGACGCCCACGACGATCATCGCCCAGATCCATGGCGACCAGCCGGCCGCGTGGCCCTGCTGCAGCCCGAAGACAATGAGGAGCAAGCCGAGTCCGGATAGCCCCACACCGATCAGGTCGAACCGGCGCGTGTGCGTCGGCAGTGCGGGCACAAACCGCACGGCCAGCACCAATCCGACGATGCCGACGGGGACATTGACGAAAAAGATCCACTGCCACCCAAGGGTGTCGACCAGCGCGCCGCCGAGCAGCGGACCGACCAGATTGCCGAAGCCGGCGGCCGCAGCCCAAACGGTCGCCGCCGCTCCGCGACGTTCCGGCGGGAAAGCCCGGGTGACGATGGTGAACGTCTGTGTGTAGAGCAACGCGGCGCCGATGCCTTGGGCCACCCGAGCCGCTATCAATATTTCGATGGTGCCCGACACGCCACACCACAATGAGCTGACGGTGAACACCGCCAATCCGGCCAGGTAGAGGTTCTTGACGCCGAACCGGTCACCAAGTCGACCAGCGACCAGCGACGGCACCGTATAGGCCAACACGTAGCCGCTGGTCACCCAGATCACCATGTGATAGCTGGTGTTCAGCCCGGCCATGATGCTCGGGTTGGCGACGTACACGACGGTGTCGTCCACCGAGGTCATGAAGATGCCAATGGCGATCGCCCATAGCGTGTCGCGGTGGGTTTGGACGGGCGCAGCATTGCAGTGGATGCCCGGACTTGCCGGCACGGCTCGCTGCGTCTCCCCCCGCGTCATGGCGCTACTTCGACCCGGCCACCACCAGCAGCGCGGGCCGCGGTGGCCGTAACGGGCCCGGCCGGGCCAGCCCGATGCAGCACCCAGGCGGCCATCACCAGCAATGACATCGCTGCGACCCTTTCAGTCACTCGGTGAGCATCGGCGAGAACCGATGAATACCTGCGCCGCGGCTCGATCTGAAACAGCTGCGATATTCGCGCACGTCCCAACCGAATATTTCCCCGAACGGAAGCCAACGTCGATGATGCGCCGGCAAGTCCAGCCCGTGACTCTACCCCCCAGAAAGACGCTGCTATGCAAATCGGACAAATTGACAACAACTTGCCGACCGCCGCTCGAAAGCAACCACTGTGTGAGTCACCAGCAAACTCAACAATTGTTGACAGATATCGACATCCAACCTCGCCATCAAGCGTAGAATCGAACATGCTCAGCGAGCCGATTCTCGTCCGGCAATACCGAGGATAGTGCCCCAATACTAGAATCAAATTCAAGAACGTAATTCGAGAATATAATTCAAGAATCTAATTCGAGGATCCCGGGCAGGGCGTCACTTCCGATTGCAAACCAGCTTGGTTCGAGCCCGCGTTTATTCAGCTTCTGGCGTGCATAAATGGGATCATCCTTCGATGACGAACCCCGGCAGGACGGCCCGACCAGGAGGAGTAGCGGTCAGCGCTTCATGGGTCGCAACCTCCGCCGCAGAATCGCTGCCCGAAATCGGTTTCCGGCGCCCACCACCGCCCGACACATCATGCCATCAAGCTGCGGTAAGTCGGGCCGTACATCAGGCCTTCGGAGGGTGGAGCTGCGCGTCGTCGCACGGATTTCGGCCAGCACTAGCGCGACATCGTTGAATGCCCTGCCCCGTCATGAAAGCTGCACTCACCTGGCCCGGTCCGGGGCGAAAAATAGCTGTCGACCAACATTGCCAGCACCCGCTTCCCGCCGCGACTTTCACAAAATACTGACAACCCGCTCGGCCACGAAGTACGCTGCACCAACGGTTCGTAGCACGACGGATGGGGCGGCGTTGACGACAAACATCGCGACGAAGGAATCCGACATCGACTGTCGATTCACATCAGGCAATAAGAGATGGGCGACAGGGGGTACTCATCGCACCATCTTTGACACAATCGATCTAGCGAAGCACGCGTGAGTGGCAAATACCTCAACAACACAGATATAGAACCATCAATTCTGGCAAGGTCGATCTACAAATTCGCGGTTCCCATCGCCCTGTTTTGGCTAGCCGTCTGCGCGATCATCGCAGCCTTCGTGCCTTCACTGGAATCGGTTGGAGAAAACCGTTCGGTGTCATTGACTCCCCGCGACGCGCCGGCGATGCAGGCTATACACCGGATCGGGGCGGTGTTCAAGGAATCGGATTCCGACAGCATCGTGACAATTGTTCTGGAAGGCGACCAGCCCCTCGGCACCGAAGCCCACAAGTACTACGACGATCTGGTCCGTAGGTTGCGTGGCGATACCAGGCACGTGCAGCACGTCCAGGATTTCTGGGGGGATCCGCTTACCGCTTCCGGGTCGCAGAGTGCCGATGACAAGGCCGCTTATGTCCAGCTGAATCTGGCCGGCAACCAGGGTGAGCCGCTGGGCAACGAATCCGTCGAAGCTGTCCGCAGCATCGTTGACGGCGCCAAGCCGCCGCCCGGGATCGCGGTCTACGTCACCGGGACAGCGGCACTGGTGGCTGACATGCAGCACAGTGGCGACAGGTCTTTGGCGAGAATCACCGTCACGACCGCCGCGGTCATATTCATCATGTTGCTCTTGGTGTACCGTTCGCCGCTCAC
Source organism: Mycobacterium marinum (assembly GCF_003391395.1). NCBI lineage: Bacteria > Bacillati > Actinomycetota > Actinomycetes > Mycobacteriales > Mycobacteriaceae > Mycobacterium > Mycobacterium marinum. Next base: position 2,153,067 of record NZ_CP024190.1, on the reverse strand, counting down.
GGTGGTCCTGCTATTGCTCACCGTCGGAGCCGAATTCACGGTGGCCCGTGGAGTAGTCGCGCTACTCGGGCAGGTCGGGGCCATTGCGCTTTCCACCTTCGCCGTGAGCCTGCTGACTTCGCTGGCGATTGCCGCCGGCACCGACTACGGGATCTTCATCATCGGGCGCTATCAGGAAGCCCGCCAGGCCGGCGAAGACCGCGAGACGGCGTTCTACACGATGTACCGGGGGGTCGCCCACGTCATCGCGGGCTCGGGGCTGACGATCGCGGGGGCGACGTCTTGCCTCAGCCTGGCCCGGCTGCCCTACTTTCGAACGCTAGGTATCCCCTGCGCGGTCGGGATGCTGCTAGCGGTGGTGGTCGCCCTGACGTTAGGACCGGCGGTGCTTGCCATCGGCAGCCGTTTCGGGGTATTCGACCCCAAACGCATGATCAAGATTCGCGGCTGGCGACGGATCGGCACCGTCGTGGTTCGCTGGCCGGGGCCCGTTCTGGCTGCCACGATCGCAATCGCGCTGATCGGTCTGCTCGCTCTGCCCGCGTACACGACCAGCTACAACAACCGGGACTACACCCCGGGCTTCACCCCAGCCAACCAGGGATTCGCCGCCGCGGATCGACATTTCTCTCAGTCGCGGATGAAGCCCGAGGCGTTGCTGATCGAGTCGGATCACGATCTGCGGAATCCAGCCGACTTTCTGGTCTTGGACAAGGTCGCAAAGGAAATCTTCCGGATTCCCGGGATTTCCCGTGTCCAGGGGATAACCCGGCCCGAAGGAAAGCCGATGGATCACACGTCGATCCCGTTTCAGATCAGCATGCAAAACGCCAGTCAGATGCAAAATCTCAACTATCAACGTGACCGAATGGACGACCTACTCAGACAGGCGGATGCGATCGGCAAGTCCATCACCGTGATGAAACGCATGTATGACTTGATGATGCAAATGTCGGACACGATGCATCAGACGGTCATCGACACCGGCCAGATAAAGGATGTCACCGATGAGTTGCGCGATCATATTGCGGACTTCGATGATTTCTGGCGACCGATCCGGAGCTATTTCTACTGGGATAAGCACTGCAACGGAGTCCCGATGTGCTGGTCGCTGCGATCGATATTCGACGCGCTCGACGGCGTCGACAAGATCAGCGACGAACTAACCGACCTGCTGGGCGACGTGAAAACCATGGACCGGCTCATGCCGCTGACGGCCGCCCAGATCCCACCGCAGATCGAAGCCCTGGAGACGGTACGGGACATCGTCCTGACCATGCATAGCACCATGATCGGGATCTACGACCAGATGGACGAGCTGAGCGCAAACTCGACGGCCATGGGGAAAGCGTTCGACACCGCGAACAACGACGACTCGTTCTATCTCCCCCCCGAGGTGTTCACCAACGCGAACTTCAAACGCATAATGAAACTATTTCTATCCCCCGACGGGCATGCGGCTCGGTTTATTATTTTGCACCGTGGAGACCCCGACAGGCCTGAAGGAATTGCCCGCATCGACCTGATACGCACCGCTGCCGAGGAGTCGCTGAAGGGCTCGCCATTAGAAGACTCCAGGATTTATCTGACCGGAACCGGGGCCGTATCCAAGGACCTCTCCGAAGGCGCTAAATGGGATCTTCTGATCGCGGGAATCGCTTCCCTGTGCCTCATTTTCATCATCATGCTCATCCTCACCCGAGCCCTTATCGCCGCCACCGTCATCGTCGGCACGGTGGCGCTGTCATTGGGCGCTTCCTTTGGCCTATCCGTATTGGTCTGGCAACACATTTTCGGCATCAAATTGCACTGGCTGGTGCTTCCGATGTCGGTGATTGTGCTGTTGGCGGTGGGATCCGACTACAACCTGCTTCTGGTCTCCAGGTTCAAGCAGGAGATCGGCGCCGGCCTCAATACCGGCATCATCCGTGCGATCGGCGGTACCGGCAAGGTGGTGACGAATG